>DCIY01000007.1:0-31985 GCA_002317295.1 Bacteroidales bacterium UBA1714 | reverse complement strand
ATGCCGGATGCAATGAAACAAATTCAGGAAGAGGAACTTTATTCCATGCAACAACGGATGCAAACCACTTACCAAACGGCTCAAACCGATGTAGAACAGAAACAACGTGAGTGGATTGCACCTATCCATGAGAGAATGTCCAAGGCTATTCAAAAGGTGGGAGCTGACAAGGGCTTTACCTATATTTTTGACTCGGGTGCCATGCAGTACATTGGCGCTGACGCAGTGGATGTCATGCCGGATGTCAAGAAAGAATTAGGCATCAAATAATGGCCGACGGCTATTTGGAAACACACTATGCCGAGTACGAAAAACGCAAAGCGGCATGGCTTCAAAAAAAGAAACATTTGACACCTCGTCCTCTTCCAAAAATGGAGGATGAGGCGTTATAAATTAGCATTCCTATGGAACAAGTAACAACTTTACTTCGTGATAAGGCTTGGGCGCGTTGGACCGTCCTCATCTTGGTGGCTTCCATGATGTTTTTTGCCTATATGTTTGTAGATATGTTATCCCCCTTGGCATCGCTGTTGGAAAAAACACGCGGTTGGGATCAGGGTGTATTTGGTACCTATGCAGCAGGTGAATATTTGCTCAATGTGTTTGGATTCCTCATTATTGCCGGCATCATTTTGGACAAGATGGGAGTTCGATTCACCGGATTGCTTTCTGCTTCACTGATGGTCTTGGGTGCCGCAATCAAATATATTGGCATTTCTGATTGGTTCGATGCCAATCATATAGCATGGCTTAATTCGTGGTGGACGGTCATGCCGGGTTCGGCCAAGATGGCCATGTTTGGCTTTATGATTTTTGGTTGTGGCTGCGAAATGGCAGGCACAACTGTGAGCAAGATTCTTGCCAAATGGTTCAAAGGCAAAGAGATGGCTTTGGCGATGGGTATAGAAATGAGTATCGCTCGCTTGGGAGTCTTTGCTGCCATGTGGCTTGCACCGAATTTTGCTATTCATTTTGCAGCTGCGGATGGTACCCAGTCTGTGGTGGCTCCGTTGCTCTTTGCAGCTTGTTTGCTGGTGATTGGATTGCTGAATTTTACCATTTTCTCCGTCATGGACAATCAATTTGACAAACAATTGGCAGCTATTGGCAACCAAACCAGCAGTCATGACGCCGAGGACGAATTCCATGTGGCGGATTTAAAACAAATTTTCTCCAGTAAAATGTTTTGGATTATCGCGTTACTGTGTGTGCTCTATTATTCCGCCATTTTCCCCTTCCAACGTTTTGCTACCAACTTTATGGAAGAAACCCTGCAAATTTCCAATGCTGAAGCGGCCGGCTTATTCAAATGGTTCCCCATTTTAGCAATGGTGTTGACACCCTTCTTGGGGGCTTTTATTGACAATAAAGGAAAAGGGGCCACGATGATGATGGTGGGGGCAGTGATTATGATTGCTTGTCACTGTACTTTTGCATTTGTTTTACCCATATATCCCAATAAGATACTGGCATTGTGCACGATATTGGTGTTAGGCGTAAGTTTTTCGCTCGTTCCGGCTTCCATGTGGCCGTCAGTACCGAAAATTATTGACGAAAAAGTTTTAGGCTCGGCCTATTGCCTGATTTTTTGGGTTCAAAATATCGGTTTGTGTCTGGTTCCTTTGCTGATTGGCAAATTGCGGGTCTTCACAGGAGGCTATTTTGTGCCGATGTTGGTTTTTGCCTGTTTTGGCGTGGCGGCACTGGTATTGGCGCTCCTGTTAAAAGCAGAAGATAGGCGTAAAGGCTATGGATTGGAACTTCCTAATAAAAAATAAATCGGCCCTCACTGTCACCACCGACAGCCGTCAGGTGACCCCAGGTTGCGTGTTCGTGGCCCTCAAAGGTGAACATTGTGATGGCAATCAGTTCATCAACCAGGCCCGTGAACATGGTGCTGCTTATGTGATAGGCGGCGAGGAGGCCCTCCTCCAATTACAGGATTTGGCGCGCGCTTGGCGTCGCTATTTGGGCTTGCCCATTATCGCCATTACCGGAACCAACGGCAAAACCACCACCAAAGAACTGACGGCGGCTGTACTCAAAACCAACTACCGCCTGCACTATACCCAAGGCAACTACAACAACTCCTTGGGAGTGCCTCTGACTCTGCTTCAAATCACGCGGGAGCACCAACTCGCCATTGTCGAAATGGGAGCATCTCACCCGGGGGATATACGCGAATTGGTGGAAATAGCCGAGCCTGATTATGGGCTCATTACCAATGTGGGTCGAGCCCATCTCGAAGGATTCGGTTCATTCGAAGGAGTACAGCGCACTAAGGCAGAATTGTACGACTATCTGATAACTCATAACGGACATGTCTTTATAAACTCCGACAACTCGCTGTTGGAGCAAATGCTGGCGGATGCGCAGACACGTAATACCCATACCTGTCATACCACTGCTTACCACACGGAACCTATGCTCACAGGTACCCATCTGGAGGGCGATTACAATGCAGAAAATATCGCAGCTGCCTTGTGCATGGGGCAATATTTTTCCATTCCGCGCGAACAGGGGATTCAGGCTATTCGATCGTATATACCCACCAACCATCGCTCCCAAGCTATGACCACCGAGCATAACTTCCTGGTGGTAGATGCATACAATGCCAACCCTACTTCCATGACGGCGGCTATTCAGTCCTTCCATGGCGATACCTATATATTGGGAGCCATGCGCGAATTGGGCAAATATTCCCATTTGGAACATCAGAATATAGTCAATCTTTTGTTGGAACATAAGGCTGAAACAGTCTTTTTAGTAGGACCCGAATATGAGCAAACAACAGCCCCATATCCCGTATTTGCGGATGTTCATCAGCTGTATGCTTATCTTCAGCAACATCCGTTGCAGGGAAAACATGTTTTATTGAAAGGATCTCACTCTAACCAATTGGAAAAACTTTTAGAGGTATTATGAATAAAAAAATTATTATCCCAATACTTGGCGTGCTCGTGTTAGGCATCGCATTTTTAGTTTGGTGGAACTACCGCCAAAAACACGAAATGCAGGAAATGGTGGAAATATTGGAGTTTGAAAAAGAAGAACTGCAGGACGAATACGAAGACCTCGCCATTCAGTTTGATGGTTACCAACAACTTGATATTAAAAACGATTCCCTTCAGGAACAATTGGCGCTTGAACAACAACGCGTTCGAGACTTGCTGGAAGAGTTGCGTATTACCAAAGTGACCAACGCCCGCCGTATTGCGGAACTCAAAAAAGAATTGGCGACCGTTCGGTCTGTCATGGTGGTCTATGTGCATCAAATAGATTCACTCAACCAGACCAATGCCCGTTTGACTGAAGAAAATAACCAGATGAGGCAACAGAACCGCCAAATCGTGGAGCATAATACCCAATTGGAAAAAGCCAATACCCAACTCACCACGGTGGTTCAACGCGCTTCCATGCTGGAAATCGGCGAGTTCTCACTCATTACCCTCAACAAACGAGATCGCAAAACGACCGTGTTTAACCAAATTCAAAAATTCGAAATACATTACTCGCTGCTCAAAAATATCACATGCGAACCCGGCTTGAAAACAGTCTACCTGCGCCTTGTTCGCCCCGATGGGGAAGTCATGGTCAAATCAGCCAATAATACTTTCCATTTTGAATCGGCTGATATTCCGTATTCCGTTTGCCAGGAAATCGAATATGCGGGAGAAGAATTGTCCTCCACAATGTTTTGGCCTGTGGAGGAAATCCTGCAAACCGGTGTGTACAATGCCGACTTTTTTGTGGACGGAAACCTGATTGGAAGCTTCCCTTTCCGATTAAAATAATTCAAAAAAGGTCTTTTCTTAAGTTTTGTTAACCTTTTCATAAAACGCGGTATTGCGAGGTTGACAAAATTGTAGTAATTTTGCACCGTAAAATAGTACGCGTGCAAGAAATGAAAAAGATATTCTTTTTTATGGCGATGAATTTCCTGTGGATAGGAAGCAGCATCGCACAACAAGTTTCCAATTCGGGGTTTGAAGATTGGAGTGGTGCTACATTTGACGGAAATATCCAACCAGCGGTTTGGAATGCCTGCAATGTCACTCAGATAGGTTTTAAATTCAACTTTGCTCACCGCGAAGCCGGACATACAGGCAATTATTCCTTTATGGTGCAAGACCAGGAGGTGGGCGCCGCTGGCATTACCGAAGTGTCCCCCGGATATTTTTCCTTAGGTACACCCTGGGTATATGTCGAATCCTTACTCAAGGTGAGTGAGGCAACGGCAGGAGATAATGGCGGCATCGCCTGGACTTGGCGTCCCGATACCCTTGCTGTATGGATTCGTCGAACAGGTAATAATGCCCTCAAAGAAGATTTTCATATCCTATACTACTCCTGGAAAGGAACATCTACTGCGACCCGATACAAAGGTAAGAATGGTAATTGTACTTCCGTTACCAAAAACGATGAGGAAAGCGATATTCGTCAGGCTACCGATGCCAACGAATGCGGAACGGCTGTCAAGGCTTCGCAAATAGCCGAAGGATGGCTGTATGACAAAGCCATATACAACGATTGGACGCTCATCAAAGTGCCCATTCTGTATTGCAGCGATGAAGCACCAGAAAAGATGAACATGATTTTCTCTGCTTCCAATTATCCCAATTTCCGCGCCAATAGCGGTCTGTACGACGGCAACTCCCTCTATGTGGACGATGTTGAACTGATATACAGCAGCAAGATTCAACACCTGTATATTGACGGTAAAGAGTGGCGTGGATTTGATCCCCAATCTTGTGAAGAACAAGTTTACTGCTTGGATGAAAATGCAACTGCGCTGCCTGCGATTCAGGCTATGCGGGGCGAAGGCAGTTATACCAATTCCAAAGGAGAAGTGGCCACCTACATCGGTCGTCGTTTGCAAAGCAGCGAAATGACCATCACTCCCGGACAAATAGATGGTGACCCAACACTCATTACAGTGCGCTCTGAAGATGGCTCCAGCACGACTACGTACAAAATCAAATTTGTGCACGCCGCTTCTACCAACGCATTACTATCTTCCATTGCCGTTAATGGCAAGGATTTGACCGCGTTCCAAGCCAACCAAACCGACTATTGGGTCGAGTTGCCCTATGGCACCACCGCCATCCCAACCATTACCGCTTTAGGCCAGGAGGATGCTCAAACAATCACCATCGATGCACCTACATCGCTCACCACAACGGCTACCATCACCGTGACGGCAGCGGATCAAACCACCCAAATGGTTTATACATTGCGCTTCCGCATAGCCGCGTTGGCAGATAATACGCTTCAGAATATTCTGGTCAATTCTCAAAGCCTCCCGGGCTTCAATCCAACGCAAACCGTCTATCGCGTATCCTTACCCATCAGTACTACACAAATGCCTGTTGTTCAGGCAGTTTCTGCATATCCGGAAGGAGAACAAACCATTACATATACCGCTCCTTCTCAAATCGATGGCGGAACCTACCTCGTCGCCGTTTCTACTCCGGGTAATCCTACTCCAAAAACCTATAAACTGACCTTCAAATTGGAGGCCTCCTCGTATACATATTTGCGCGATTTGCAAGTAGGAGAAGGTTACCTGTACGCCTTTGATCCTGAACAACTGACTTACTATGTGACACTGCCCATGGGAACGACCACCCTGCCGGCCATCACTTATACACCAGGAGATAGTTACCAAACCATCGATATGGTGACAGCAGGCATTGATGGCACAACCCGAATCACCGTTACGGCGGGAAATGGTGTGGATAAATCCGTTTATAAGATTGTATTCACCACCCCAAAATCCTCCATCAGCACCCTAAATGGTATCAGACTCAATGGACAATTGCTTCCTTCTTTCCATAGCGACAGTACATACTATGAGGTGCAATTGCCCGTGGGAACAACCTCCCTGCCCGCTATTACTGTGGATAAAGGGGATGAATATCAATCGGTAACCATCGTTTCAGGAGGCCTCAATGGGAAAACACGCATTACGGTAACAGCCGGAGATGGTAGCGTAACGATGTATCAGATTGCCTTCTCTGTGGACCGGGCAACCGATACCACGCTGCAAATGATTTATCTCAATGGCGATTCTCTGGCTAACTTTGATCCTCAAATAACCCAATACGATATCGACTTGCCTCAAGGGGTACAAACCCTGCCGACGGTTACCTATACACCTCACGACAGTTACCAAATAATCACCTGCCGTACGACATCCTCTTCTGTCATGACCATCACCGTTCGGGCACAAGATGGAAGCACACGGATGTATACCCTTCATTTCACCATCTATGCCAGTGCCAATACCCAATTGGCCATGATATATCTCAATCATGATTCGCTGCCGGATTTTGACCCTGCCGTCACTTCGTATACCTACACCCTGCCGCAAGCAAACAGCGCCATTCCCACCGTCACATATACCAAACAGGAATCTGTTCAACGTGTCATCAGTACATACGAGCGGATGGTGCAGACGCTGGAGGTTACGGCCCAAAATGGAGAAATTCGCACATATACCATCACGTTCGTGGCTGTTAAGTCGCAAAATGCCCAACTGAACATGATTTATCTCAATGGCGATTCACTCTCCGGCTTTGATCCCGAAAATCTGTACTACAACTGTATACTTGCTACCCCCACATGTCCTGTCATTACCGTAGATCGATTGCCTTCACAGCAGGTTTCCATCTCCATGCCTTATGCCGATGGTGTGGCACGTATTCAGGTTACACCGGAACAGGGAGCCTCTCAAACCTATGAGATTCAATTCACAGATACAACCAAACAACATGGTATAGAACCCGTTCTGCCTTATCAGTCCTCCACTTGTGTTGCCCTGACATCCATTCAGGCCAATGGGGTAGAAATACCCGGTTTCCAACCGCAGCAACACACTTATGAACTCACTCTTCCCGCAGGCACTGATTTACCGACCATCACATGGGTGCCCTCTCATCCCATGCAATCGGTACTCTCGGGTCCCTGTTCGGCCAATACGTTCCGTGCCGTCGTGCGGGCAGAAAATGGCGATACGGCCCAATATGAGGTGCATTGTACGCTTCTTCCATATACCGACGCCACGCTATCAGACTTGCATGTGGAAGGGATGACCCCCGCGTTTGATCCTCTCTTGACTACCTACACGGTGGAGATGGAGAAAGGAACGGAGAGACCATTAATAACCTATCTGTCGCGCCCAGGGCAAACCCTTTGCGTGAGCCAATGGTCGGATACCTTGTCGGTTATCATGGTGCGTGCCCAAAATGGAAATGAGCAAACCTACCGCATCGTTTATCGACGTACGCTGTCCTCGGATACGAGATTGCGTGATTTGCAGATCAATGGGGTAACAATAGCTCATTGGAATCCTGAACAACTGCATTATGTCGACACGCTGGCATGGCGTTCGACTGTGGTGCCTGACATCACCGCCATCGGTCAGGTGGCTTCACAAACGATAACAACCCACTATTCGTCTGTCAACTCCACCACCCAGATTCATGTGCAGGCGGAGAATGGCGCGGAACGCACCTATACCATTGCCTTCCCCGTTTATCAGTCCACCAATACCACCCTGCAGGATGTCTATCTGGATACCGAGGCCCAAGTGGCGTTTGATTTTCAACCTCAAATAACCGATTATACCATTATTCTGCCGTATCATACCCCTATGGCGCCTCGTCTGATATATGAGACGATGGAACCCGAACAACAGGTGCGCTACATCAGTCGACCCATGGGACAAACATCCGAATTGCAGGTTATGGCACAAAATGGGGACACCCTGACCTACCGTTTCCTCTTTACCGTGGACCCTTCACCGCTGCCAAACGAATTGGCCGATATAACGATTGGCGAATCTCACCAACCGCTCACACTCCTGCCCGGAGTATACGATTATACCGTTGAGTTGCCCTATGGGTCAACGAGTATGACCGTCACTTACACCAAACAGTTCGAAGAACAATCGGTTATACTCATTCCGGGCAACGCCTATACACCGGCCAAACTGATGGTTTCGTCCAATCGGGTAGGGGATCCGGATGTGGTCTATACACTCACTCCACATCTGCCTGCTCTCTCTCCGGCAGTATTGCTCGATCTGACGGTCAATAATGTTTCGATACCTTCTTTCTCTCCGGAACGATTGGCCTATGTGGTACCGGTAGTGGATTCCAATATCGTGCGTCCTACTCCTGCTCCGGGAGCTACATATAATGTGACCATTCATAACAATAAGCATTGGCAGGCAGAGGTAACCTGTGACAACGATACCTCTGTCTACGATATATACTTCTTCTATACCCATGATGAGATACCCAATCCCGATTTTACCCAATGGGAAAATGCAGCGTACAAAGGAACAAAACCCGTCGGTTGGAATACATTGGGTCAGTTTACCGAAGGCGCTACCCTCAAACCTTGGGGTACTTATACTACCGGAGAAGAGGTGACTCAATCCTCCGAAGGTGTGGTCAAAATGGTGTCGGAATATAACTACTTCCCCTTGGGAGGGTTTGTGCCGGGGTACATTACTTTGGGTAACATCAACGCCACATTCAGCGTGGCCGCCGGAAGTGATTTTGCAGTAACGGGCGGAATAACCTTCCGGAATACACCGGACTCATTGCTGGTCAATTATAAGTCCACCAAACTGAGCAATAATGCCAGCCGAATTGTATATACCCTCCAGGGGGATTTGGGCACGCAATCCTTGGTTCATACAACCACATCAACCATGTCGTCCTTCCAAACCCTGGCCATGGATTTGACACCCCTCAATGCCACCATAGGCATTCCACAAACCATGAACATTATTCTCAATTCGTTTGAGTCGGAACAGGGACGAAATGGTACAGAGGCACAGTCTGCAGAGATGTATGTGGATTGGGTGCGCCCTATATATAACCATCACCTCCAGTCCGTTTATGTCGATGACCAACCTGCTCAATGCGAAGGAAATACATATCGTGTGACCTTGTCCACTCCTTCCTATAACTTACCCCATGTACATTGTGAGGGGCAGGTCAGTGATCAGGTGCAGCATATCGTATGGAATGAACCCGTTATCGTCGAAAATCAGTTGTTGCGCACAGCTACCATCACTAACTATGCCGAGGATGGCAGTAGCGAAGACTATGCCCTACAGGTGCTCCGACCTCTGGATACACAGGCCCAATTGCAATGCTTGCGCATCAATGGTCAACCCGTACCCAACTGGAACCCCATGACGTACGACTATACTTACGATGTCTCCGTTCCAACCTGCTTACCGGACATTGAGGCCGTTCCCGCTTCGCCCTATCAAACCATCAGCGCCACGGCTTCCAAAACACGGATAACCTACACCGTCACCCCGCAATATGGTCAGGCTGTCACCTATACCATCCTCCTCAACCCCGTACTCAACAGCGATACCACCCTTGCTTCCATTACCGAAGACGAACAACGGTTTACGGCGTTTACCAAATCGTCGGACACCCAAATCGTGGAAATGACTTCCCTCCAACAGGGGAATACCATTCTTTCCACCATCACGGTGACCGCTCAGGATGGTACTCAGGGACATTATACCAAACGCTACGATGCTCCGATAGAACATACTTCGGGTCGCTTGGCAGAGATACTGTTGGATGGTAATCTGCCTGCCGATTTTGCTCCAACGGTCTACGAGTATACCAAACCCCAACCTTCTGCCACCGCTTTTATCCGCGAATATGAGCAGGATTCGGTGATCTATACCCAAACTCCCCACTTGATGAAGTGGCAGGTCTATGGAGACGAAACCCACACCTATACCCTGCATTTCTCCACGCAGTCGTCCTCCACTACCTTACAGGGCATCACCATCAACTCCCAACTCCTCGAAGGCTTCTCTCCATTGGTACACGAGTATACATATGCCACCAACGATCCCGTCATCATTGAGGTGACACCTTCTCATTCTTCACAATATGTGCACATCGATTATCAGCAGTCTGTCTATACCATAACGGTAACAGCCGCCGATGGTACCGTCGGAATGCCTTATACCCTCACCCTGACGCCTCAGGTGGGTACAGAGGCCACCTTGGATTCGTTACTCATCTGTGGACAAAACATCACTGCTTTCCGCTCCGACAGTCTGTACTATACCTACGAGATACCGACACCTCAGGTAAAAGAGCATCAACCCGCTTTGCCGTCCATCACCTATGTGCCCACATCACCGCATGCTCATGTGCAGGTGTTGCCCGGTGGACTCAATGAAATAACATACATCGCCGTGACCTCTGAAGATGGCCATTCTTTTGCTCAATACGAACTCATGCTGACTGCCGAAAAGAGCCACAACGCCCTGTTATCGGCATTGTATGTCAATGACATTGAGGTACCTCATTTTGAACCGGCACGACACTACTATGCCGTCACCAGCAACCGGGAAACGAATACGGTGGTTTATCGTACGCAGGACCGCTTCAGTGAGGTAACCATGGACACCCTGGCGCCCAATAACTACCTGCTTCGGGTGGTGGCCGAAGATGGAATGACTACCGAGGAATATCACCTGGAAATCCTGCAACAGACCTTGTCGGATAATGCCACGCTGCAGATGATATGGCTCAATGGCAGGTCTATGGAGACGTTTGAAAGAGCACTCAATCCCAATCTGACATTCTCGTCCTTGCAAAATACCTATCTCATCACCCTGCCTCAAGCCACCACCCGTATACCGGATATATCGGCTTCATTGATGATGGAAGGACAATCCATTGCCATGGATCAGGACAATATGACTGCGTATATCCATGTGACGGCACCTGATGGCGTCACCACCAATACCTATACGCTTCACTTCCTCGTTTCTCAATCCAAAAATACGGATTTGAGTATGATCTACCTGAATGGCGATTCGCTCTCCGGCTTTGATCCCCATACGCAGTATTACCGCATCACCCTGCCCATGTATACCACTTCCCTGCCGACTGTTCAGGTGCAAAAGGGCGATGCGGGCCAACAAACAGTCATCACCAGCACGGCTTCCACTACCACCATCACGGTGACAGCCGAGGATACCACTTGCCATTTCTCCTACATTTTGGCCTACGACTTTGTTCTCTCATCCACCGATACACTCTCCGCCCTGTACGAGGATGATATGCCGCTGCCGGGATTCGATGCCCACACGTATAATTATACGCGTACATTACCCGTAGGAACATCCCATTTCCCATTTGTCTCATGGGACTTGGGCGATGCTTACCAACAGGTGCAGGCAGATACGATTGTCCACACTTCTACGGAATGTGAAACACGCTATACCGTCACGGCGCAAAATGGACAAAAATCGGTGTATCATGTGCATTATACCATCACCTTGTCAGATGTGGATACGCTGCAAATGATTTACATCAACTCACTGCCCCTCACCGGTTTCCAGGCACAGCAAATCGAATATGCATACTCCATACCATCGGATATGGTTTCCTTACCTGCCATCACCTGGCTTGAGGCGGATGCGTATCAGTCGATTCAACTCATCACGATGCCCGATCCAACCTATTCAAGTCATGCGTTGGGTCAAAAAGCCGAAATACACGTCACGGCGCAAAATGGACAAACACGTATTTATACCCTCCATTTCCCGTATATCCTGTCCTCCAATGCCCACCTGACCATGATTAAGGTGGGTGGTCAAAATGTCGCGGGCTTCGAGGAAACGGAAACCGATTATGTGGTGACACTTCCATATGGTACTACTGGTCTGCCTGCAGTCACCGTCACCCGTTACGAATCGTCACAAAATGTGGACATCACCATGACCGATTCATTGGCCATCATTACGGTCACCGCACAGGATGGCATCACGACACTCACCTATACGCTGCACTGGCAATATCGCCTGAGCGACGATGCATCTCTGACCGACATATACGCCGATAGTGTCCTGATTCCGGGTTATGTTCCCACACAGCATGAGTATATCATTTCCCTGCCATACGGACAACCGATACCGACGCTTTCGTGGACAATGGCCGTAGACGGACAAAAGGTTTGTATGGATTCGACGATGGTGGAGGTAGAGGGCGAACGCCATGTGACTTACCTCTTGTCCGTTACATCCCCCAGTGGGGAATATTCCACCGAATATACGATTCAGTTTATTTGCCTGCGCTCTTCCAATGCCCGCCTTGCCCACCTGATGGTTCGAGGAATAGAAGTGGGAATATCTTCCGGATTTGATATTGATTTTCAGACAGACAGTCTGATCTATTCCATGGCGCATCCGATAGGTACTGCTTCCGAGGCGTTCTTTACCCCCAACGATGTGACCTTTGTTACCCAAGACAGCAACGCCACGGTGACAATTACAGCCATGGAAGGTACAACCTACCAGATTCGTGTGACCGTGACCGCACATAATGGCATTGATTCGCGAACCTATATCCTCCGTCAGTGGGTAACACTCAGCGACGAAGGACGCGTGGCTGTTGTTTACCTGGATAACGAAAGATATGCACCATTTTCACCGGATATCCATACCTATGAATATTACCTGTACGAGGGTATGTCAGCTCCGCTGATTACATTTGAGTTAATGGACGCAATGGCTACCGCATACCCTGTCACTCCGGGTGTGGTGGACAGCCTCCCCTGGACAATCATTGGTGAAGCGCAGGATGGAACTACCCAAAAGTATGAGATTTATTTCCGCTATGCCTCCATCAATACGGCCAGTCAGGCCTCTGCCAACGATGTGCTGGTTCAACCCATTCCCGGTACATTGGAGGTGGCTGCGGCTACGCTCAGAGACAATGTGTCCATCGCTTTCTATACGCGGGATGGTCGCTGCGTTGCTCAGCGCGATTTGCCGGTAGCCAATTATAACAATGTGGTCACTGTCATTTCAGCCGATGGTCGTGAACAAATGGTGCGTCTGACCAATCTGTCCGATGCAGAACACTTTACCTTGCGGGCGAATGAACCATATTTATACGTCTTCTATTCCGAACGCAAAACGCCCATTACTTCCGGCAAACTGATGCTCCAACGCTAATCATATACCAGAATGTCCCAATTATTATTCATCATCTTATCCTTTGTCACACCGATGTCACCCATCGTTTCCACTCCCTTGGGTAATATTCAGGGGATACATCGATCCACCGGGGATGTGTATTGGGGAATACCTTATGCCCAACCACCCGTGGACAACCTTCTTTTCCGCGCCCCCGTACCTGTGATTCCGTGGGATACGGTGTTGCAGGCTACCCATGGTCGTGAAAACTGCGTGCAGGAAGAAGGACCGTTTTCTTCCTCTCACCAGTCCCGCGATTGCCTCTATCTCAATGTCTATGTACCCGAGCATCAGCCCTCCGAACAGTTGCCCGTAGTGGTTTGGTTTCATGGCGGAAGTTGGGCTACGGGAGGAACCGGAGCCGAGACGGATGATGGTGTGAGATATGATTTGGGATTATTTGCCCAACGCGTGCATGCTGTGGTGGTGACCATGAATTACCGCCTCAATGTCTTTGGTTTCCTCTACCTCCAACATCTGGATAACCGCTATGACAGCAATTGCGGACTGCGCGATCAACTGTTGGCCCTGGAATGGGTGCATCAGAACATAGCGTGCTTCGGAGGTGATGCCCAACATATCACACTCATGGGCCAATCAGCAGGAGCAGGATCTGTGTTGACCATCATGTCCATGCCCCAAATCAACCACTTATACGAACGCGTGATACTCATGTCTCCTCCTATGGACTCGTATATCACCCGCGATGAGGCCATAGAACGAACCAACCTCTACCTGCGTATGGCCCCACTGGACAAGCTTACGGACGAGACGATTTGCCAAACGAATATCCGCTTCATGAAAAAACTCGTCTTGTCAGGTGATAACCGATGCGCTTTCTCGCCGGTCATCGATGGCCAATTGCTGTCTCAACATCCCAGACAGGGGGCTATGCAATGCAACAAACCCATGCTCATTGGTTATGTCAGTCACGAAACGGAACTCTTTACCCCCATGATTCCCAAAGTAGTGCAATGGCTGTTTAAGAACAGACTGGCCACCCTGAGTGAACAGATGTTCTTTATTCCCATTGATTCGTTTTATGCCGTTTACCCCGGTCCCAAACACAAGTACATATATCGATATACAACGCCTCAAATGCAGGAACAGGGATTGCATTGCTGCCATTCGTATGAAATGCCGGTTATTTTTGGTTGGAAAACTTCGTTATGCGACCCAAACGATGCTCGCACTCGGGCGGTAGGAGACTCTATAGGTGCCAAATGGAGTCTTTTCATTCATGGAAAATGGGACAATTAATCAAAATCTGCATTTTTATTTGCACAAGTCATAAAAATTGTGTAACTTTGCACCGCTTTTGGTTTTGAACATAAAATCCAACTTTTGAATATATCTCGTTATGGCTTTTGAATCCAGTCCGTACAAAGTGTTTGCCGGTAGCAAGGGTGGTGCTATCGCGCAACGAATCTGTGACCACCTGGGTTGTGAACTGGGCAAAGTGAAAGTGGACCGCTTTTCCGATGGGGAATTTGCGGTCTATTTTGAAGAGTCTGTTCGTGGACACTCCGTCTACCTGGTACAACCTACATGTCCTACCAGCGACAACCTGATGGAACTATTACTCATGATTGATGCAGCCAAGCGTGCCAGTGCGTACAAAGTGATTGCGGTGATTCCGTATTTCGGTTGGGCCCGTCAGGATCGCAAGGATAAACCGCGCGTTTCCATTGGTGCCAAACTGGTAGCCAATATGCTGCAGGGCGCAGGGGCAGACCGTGTCATCACTGTGGACCTGCATGCGGACCAGATTCAGGGATTCTTTGATATTCCCGTGGATCACCTCTATGGAGCCAATACGCTGGCAAGTTATGTACACAGTCTCCAGCTCGAGGACCTGATTGTGGCTTCTCCCGATGTGGGCGGTTCCAAGCGTGCCGCTACATTCTGTAAGAAACTGCACGATCTGGAAGGTCACGAGATTCCCATGGTCATTTGCTACAAACACCGTCCGGACTTCAACAAAGTGAGCGAAATGCGCGTACTGGGTGATGTGGCGGGCAAGAATGTGGTCATTGTGGACGATATGGCCGATACGGCAGGTACCTTGTGCAAAGCCGCAGAGGTAATGATAGAGTCGGGAGCCAAAAGTGTTCGCGCAGTCGTGTGCCACGGCATCATGTCCGGACCTGCCTGCGAACGGATAGCCAACAGTTCCCTCGAAGAGTTGGTATTTACCGACACCATACCGTTTGAGACCGAACGCTGCGCCAAGGTTCATGTAGTCAGCATTGCCGCTCCGATAGGAGAGACCATCAAGGCTATTCAGGAACATCGCAGCGTAAGCAATTTAAATATACGATGAAAAAAATAACATTTTTATTCTTGGCATGCCTTGGCCTGATGGCATGCTCCTCTCGCTCGCAGCAATCCGCTGACAACCGTCCCAGTTTCTGTGTGGACTCTGCGTATCAATTCGTTTCCTGGCAAGTGCACATGGGACCCCGCGTTCCGGACACGCAGGCACATACCAAATGTACCATTGGCCTGTTCCGTTTATTGGACAACTATGGTGCATCGCCCGAAATGCAAATGGGACGCAAAATCAATTATGCCGGTCAGGAGCAACAAATATTCAACGTCATCGGCCACTATGGTCCAATGGACGCCAACAATCGTATCCTGTTGTGCGCTCACTACGATTCCCGACCATGGTGCGATCAGGAAGCGGATTTTGAAGCGCGCTCTATCGCCGTTCCCGGTGCCAACGACGGCGCCAGTGGCGTGGGCGTGTTGCTGGAAGTGGCTCGCCAACTCTGTCTCATGGACAGTCTGGCACCTGCCGTGGATATCGTTTTCTTTGATTGTGAGGATATGGGTACGCCTGATTTCTATGAGGGCATTCAACGGGAACATACCTGGTGCCTGGGCTCTCAACTATGGGCCGAGCGTGCCGTGGAAAACGGTTGGGTCAACCATTTCCAATATGGTATCCTGCTGGATATGGTGGGAGCCCCTAATGCCGAGTTCCGCCTGGAGTATTACTCCGCCCAGTATGCTCAAAGTTATCAGCAGAAACTGTGGCGCAAGGCCCACGAACTGGGATATGCTCGCTATTTTGTCCACCAACAGACGTATCCGTTAATGGACGACCATTATTATGTCAATCTGATTGGCATTCCCTGTGTGGATGTGATTCATTACGACGGTTCCGGCACCACCGGTTTCCCCTTCTGGTGGCATACACGCGAGGATAATATGCGCCACATCGACAAGAATACCCTGCGGGCAGTAGGAGAATCGGTCATGGCTATGGTACTGGAGCAGATGTGATATGGCGAACGAATTGCTTATCATACGGGATCTCCATGCCTGCGTGCAGGGAAAGGAGATCATCAAAGGGCTGAATCTGAGTATTCATGCCGGTGAGGTCCATGCCATCATGGGACCCAACGGGGCCGGTAAATCCACCTTAAGCGCCGTGCTCACGGGAAATCCTAATTATGAGGTCACCTCCGGACAAATCATCTTCCGTGGCAAAAACCTGTTGGAAATGGAACCCGAAGTGCGTGCCCGTGAAGGAATCTTTCTGTCCTTCCAATATCCGGTGGAGATACCGGGTGTGAGTATGGTGAATTTTATGCGCACCGCCGTCAATGCCAAACGCCAATATGAAGGACAACCGGCGTTGTCTGCCACCGAGTTCCTGCACCTGATGCGCGAAAAGAAAAAACTGGTGGGCATGACGGACAAAATGCAAAACAGAGCCGTGAATGAAGGATTCTCTGGGGGAGAAAAAAAGAAAAATGAAATCTTCCAAATGGCGATGCTTCAACCCGCTCTCAGCATATTGGACGAAACCGATTCAGGACTGGATATTGATGCGCTGCGCATCGTCAGTGAAGGGGTAAACGCCCTTCGTACTCCCGACAACGCTTCCATCGTTATTACCCACTATCAGCGACTGTTGGACTATATCGTTCCCGACTATGTTCATGTATTGGCCGATGGTCGTATCGTCAAAACAGGCGATAAAACGCTGGCATTGGAACTGGAAGAAAATGGCTATGCAACATTTGAATAAATCGCAGCAACAGGAACTGGTTCTTGTTAACCCCGAGTTCCAAGACCTGCATATCGTACAAGAGGAAAATTCGCATCTGCGACTTTTCCTCATCTGTATCCCCTCGCCTAATCGCCCCCTCGCCCCCTCGCCTAATCGCCCCCTCGCCTATGATATCACCGTAGAGCAAAACGGAGTAGGGTGCTCGACGGAAATTTATGCCCTCGCCTATGGCCGACAACAAGACGCTGTTCGCATCCACACCCATGTCTTCCACAACGCATGTGAAGGAACCAGCCGCCAGGTGCTGCAGTTTGTGCTCAACGATGAGGCACAGGGAGATTTCTATGGCGAACTGAAAATAATGCCCCATGCCCAACGCGTGGATGCATTGCAAACCAACCGAAACCTGCTCCTAAGTGATGACGCGCTCATGCGCACGCGACCCCAATTGGAAATTTATGCCGATGATGTCAAAGCCAACCATGGGGCTACCACCGGACAATTGGATGAATCGGCTTTGTTCTATATGCAACAACGGGGCATTGGTTATCACCAGGCCCGACAAATGCTCATAGCAGCGTTTATGAAACAGGTTCTCGCCCCCATGAGCGACGAGTCCCAAAAAGAATTCTTATTTGATGCGATTGATCGCATAGTCCACTAACCACAGCAGACTGTTTTTGGTATCACTGTCGTGGAAGCAACTCAATGCTTCTATCGCCTGTTGTTTATGCTCCTGCATGCGCTGATAAGCATAACGGACACCTTCATACCGCAACACAAACGACTTGATCTCCTGCTCCGCAGCAAACATATCGTCGATGGCGTCGTGCGCCAGATCTTCTGCCAAAGCGCATATATGATCGGCTTCCATTTTGGAGGCGCGTTGCACACTGACCAACAAAGGCAGAGTCGCTTTTCCGTCCCGTATGTCGT
Organism: Bacteroidales bacterium UBA1714; assembly: GCA_002317295.1. Classification (GTDB taxonomy): domain Bacteria; phylum Bacteroidota; class Bacteroidia; order Bacteroidales; family Paludibacteraceae; genus Colicola. The sequence continues at coordinate 13,983 of DCIY01000007.1, read as the reverse complement.
TCATGGTTGGTTTGCCCAACTCCTCACTGTCCGAATAGTCCAAAATATCGTCCTTCAACTGAAAACACATGCCCAAATGCAAACCAAATTCGCGTAAAGCCGTACTTTGCCGCATACTCGCACCCGACGATTCGGCTCCTGCCTCGGTGCAGGCCGCAAACAACCTCGCTGTCTTTTGTTCAATGACCTGATTGTACTGGTCCTCACTGATCCACATGGTGTTATTGGCATGCAATTGCAACAACTCGCCACAAGATAACTGCCCACTCATCTGAGCCACAATACCCAAAATACGATTGTTCCTCAATCCTGCCAACAATTCCATTACACGGGCCAATAAAAAATCGCCTGTCAGTACAGCCACCTTATTGCTCCACTTTACCTGAACGGCATCCATGCCCCGACGCTTGGGAGACGAATCGACCACATCGTCATGCACCAGAGATGCGGTATGAAGTAACTCAATGGCTACTGCCGTTTGAATGGTTTTGTCTGTGATGCCTTTGCACAACTTGGCACTCAACATTGTCAACAACGGCCGAATCTGTTTGCCTCGACGATTCATAATATACACAAGCACCTCATTGAGGAGCGGATTATCGCTGGTCAGAGTTTGCTTACACAGATGATCAAACCGCGTCAAATCATCTTCGAGACTATGCCGTATGTCCTGAATAGAATGCATAATTGTCAAATAGGATGCAAATTTACAAAAAAATCCTGTTATTTACGCAGTCCGGTTGGGGAATACCCCCAAAAAAACAGGAAAAAAGTGCTTTTTTTGCATTTTTTCCTGAAAATATTTGCACATGTCAAATAAAAGCAGTACTTTTGCACCCGCTTTTGAAAAAGCATGGTCCATTAGCTCAACTGAATAGAGTACCACACTACGGATGTGGGGGTTGCAGGTTTGAATCCTGCATGGATCACAAAATCCGCAAAAAAAAGTCATCTGAGAATTTACTCTCAAGTGACTTTTTTTTTGTGGATTTTGTAAGACGCCTCACCGGAGGGGAGACGGATTACGTAGAAATCCTGCATGGAAAGACATCGCCAAGCGGTGTCTTTTTTTGTGATCCTGCAGGATAGACGAAGCAATCCTGCATGGATAGACGAAGAAATCCTGCAATCCTCACCCCCAAAAGTTTCGTATGACCAGCGCACTCATGGCTTCCACTACCCCCACCGCCCGAAGGGCGATGCAGGCATCGTGGCGTCCTCTGGGGTGCCCCTCACGAGCAATGGATGCTGCGGGTTTAAAGGCACAACGGAACACCAGCGGTAATCCGTTGGATAATCCTCCCTCGATACCTCCGGAGGCGGGACAGGGTACATCGTGATACAGTTCACTGCCACGATGCGTCATATCAAATCCGGTACCATATTCAAATCCTTTACACCCGTTAATGGACATCATGGCGTACGCCAGATGGGATTGCAGTTTGTCAAACACAGGTTCCCCCAATCCAATGGGAAGTCCGGTGATGGTGCATTCGACAATACCTCCCACAGAGTCTCCCTGACGCTGAACATCCGCCAGCAATGTCTCCCATTGCCGAGAATCGGTTTCGTCTCCTATTTGTATCACTCGTGCGCGTATTTGGACGCCGCGTGCGCGCAATAGCATTTGCGCAATGCTGCCCGCTACTACCCGCGAAACGGTTTCTCGAGCCGAAGCCCGACCTCCTCCCCGTACATCGCGTATACCATACTTGTGTTCATAGGTATAATCGGCATGAGCGGAACGCAGATGATGCCGTAACCATTCATAATCCTGTGGGCGAGCATCGGTGTTGCGAATGATAAAAGCAATGGGCGTGCCCTCGCTGATGAGTTGTCCTTCATGCTCCGGATCGGGCAATACACCACTCAACCATTCCACTTCATCCCGCTCGTTTTGGGCACGGGCACTGACACCCACCGTCGATGTGCGACCTGAGCGAACATCCAGGGCCTGACGAATGAGCGCGAGGTCAATTCGTACACCCGCATCTACTCCGTCCAGCACCCCGCCAATGGCTCTTCCATGGGATTCGCCAAACGATGTAAAAACAAATTTGTTTCCAATTGTATTCATTTCGTCTGCAAAAGTACTAAAAATTGACGATACGGCAAAATAAATTTGCAATTATGAGAAAAAAAGTGTAACTTTGCACGCTAATTTGGAACGAAAGATAAAAAATGCACAAAATATATCTGTTCATTCTGGCACTGGGACTTGGTGGAGCTGCCTATGCACAAAGAGTGGTTGAACCCGTGCCATTTGGAGATTTTGAAAATTGGACCGTACGATATATACGAGAGTCCAAACTGCTGGGAGGCAGAACCAAAACCATTTACGCAGTGGCACCGACGGATACCATTTGTGGAGCCAAGGTGTTTGAGTATCAGCAAAACGGTAATCCGTGGAGTGTCAGTAATGTGTATGCCAATGTGATGGGAATCGTCAAGGCAAGCGGTACCACGACTCCGGAACCTCGGGAAAATGGAGGCATGTGTTGCCGGTTGGACGTGCGTATGGAGAATGTCACGGCAGTCAATGTGATTGATATCAATGTCCTTGTGGCCGGAACCGTGTTTTGGGGACAAACGATAGAACCGGTTAAAACAGCCGATGACCCGTATCAGAATATTGATTTTGGTATACCGTTTACCCGCCGTCCGTACGCGTTGATGCTCGATTATAAGTGCATCGTCAGCCCCGACCAGTGGATATGGAAGGCCAAAGGGTTGGCCAGTTCTAAGAAACGCATCGAAGGACACGACGAATGTGAGATTTATATGTTCCTGCAACATCGTTGGGAAGATGCCAAAGGAAATATCCATTCCCAACGGGTAGGTACCGCCTATCTGCGACTCAATCAGAGTGTGCCGGAATGGCAAAATGATCATGAAATAGTGGTTCGCTACGGAGATATCACCACCTGCGCGGATTATCAGCCCTATATGGGACTGAATTCCAAACCCATGCGGGCGTTGAACTCCCAGGGCAAGATCACCCTGATACAGGAAGAAGGATATGATGCTTCACTAACCCCCACCCACGCCATCCTGATGCTGACGAGTGGTTGTTATGAGGCTTTTTATGGACACGATGGCAACACCATGTGGGTAGATAATGTTCGATTGGTTTACGATAAATAATGACTATGAGTGGTTCCTGTTAGCTGCGCTCCTGGTGCTGTTGGCTTATCAGGTTTGGTTCTATGTTCGCTATCTGGCTGCACCGCTTCGTGCATCCCGTTTGCCGTTTCAGGAACAGGTGAATGAGCATTTGCAGGTAGCCATGGAGTCGGATGGTCAATTGGATTTGTTCTCGGGCAGTGCCACCGGAGTCAGCGTGATTGTGTGTGCCAAAAATGAAGAAGCCAATCTGGCCGATTTTTTGCCCATCCTTTTGGAACAGGATTATCCCATGTATGAAGTCATTGTGGTCAATGATGGCAGTGAAGATGGCACCCAAACGGTGGTGGAACTTTATCAGCGTCTGTATCGCCATTTGCGCTATACATTTGTTCCTAAACAAGCCCGCGTGCGCAGCTCCAAAAAACTGGCCATCACCTTGGGAGTCAAGGCTGCTCACTATGATTATCTGCTGCTCACGGATGCCGATTGCCGTCCGGACAGTAACCAATGGATACGCCACATGATGAGCGGTTGTACCCAAGCCATTGCCCTGGGTTATGGCGCTTATTTTCAGGAACCGACTGCGCTCAATCGTTGGATTCAGTATGACACCCTGTTCCATGGAATGCAGTATCTGGGTATGGCGCTGCAGCATCATCCCTATATGGGCGTGGGACGCAATCTCATGTATACCAAAGAGGTGTTTATGAGTCATAACGGTTTTGCAGGTTTGCTCAATTATCTGTCCGGTGATGACGACCTGTTCGTTAATAAGGTGGCCACGCCTGCCAATACCACGGTGGTTTGTCGTAAGGACAGTATCACCTGGTCCGAACCCAAACATCAGTGGAGAGAGTGGATTCAGCAAAAACGCCGCCACTTATCCGTCTCACCCTATTATCATTCCCGTACCAAACGGCGTTTGATGATTGAACCCATGACACGCGGACTATGGTACGCCCTTATCCTGTTTGCAGCCGTGTGGGGAAGCAGTGCATTTTCCTTCATGGCCCTATGCCTGCTGCTGATTCGGTGGGGCATGCAGGTGGTGGTACTCAATCGTGCTTCGCATTTGGTATCCGGTCCTCGTTTCGGTCTGGAAATCGTGTGCTACGATATCTGCCTGCCACTACTCAACCTCTGGCTGATGCTTACTACCCGCACCCGCAAAAATCAGGTGTGGTAACCAATAATAATGCGGCCTAAAGGCCTAATGCAGAATTCAAAATGCAGAATGCAGAATGAGCGCCCTTCGGGCTCAATGATGCGGACTGCGTCCTATTGATAACTGATAACTGATAACTGATAACTGAAAACTGAAAACTAATATGGAAGAACAAAAAATCAACATTAACCTGAGCCCTGAAATGGCTGAAGGTACGTATGCCAATCTGGCTGTTATTGCTCATAGTTCCTCGGAATTTGTCATCGACTTTGTTCGAATGATGCCGGGTGTGCAACAGGCCAATGTCAAGTCGCGTGTGATTCTGACACCCGAACATGCCAAGAAACTGCTCTTTGCGTTGCAGGATAATATTGGCAAATATGAGAAACAGTTTGGACCCATCCATATCAATGGAGCTCCCACTCCCGGAAGTACTTTTCCAATCACATTTGGAGGAGGAGAAGCATGAATACGACATTTCCGCCCAGCCAGTTGATTATCAACGGTGATGGCTCCATCTTTCACTTGCACGCTCGTCCCGAGAATATTGCCGACAAGATTATTCTGGTGGGCGATCAGGATCGTGTGAATATATGTGCCTCCTTCATGGATGAGGGAAGCATTGAGTGCAATATCCAAAATCGGGAATTCCATACCATGACCGGACGCTTCCAGGGCAAACGCATCACATGTATATCTACCGGAATAGGAACCGACAATATTGATATTGTGATGAACGAGGTGGATGCGTTGGCCAATATCGATTTTGCTACCCGCACCCTCAAAGATCCCATTCGTCACCTTGAGTTTGTACGCGTGGGCACCTGTGGCGCCATGCAGGAGGATATCCCCGTGGGCGCGTTTCTAATCAGCGAGAAGTCCATTGGTTTTGATGGTGTACTCTCCTTTTATCAACATCGGGATCAGATCGCCGATTTGGAGTTTGAACATGCCCTGGTGGATTATATCCATTATCCGCAGGCTGCGGCGCGTCCGTATGTGGTGGACAATGATGCCGAACTGGTCAACCGAATCGGTCAACAGGATATGTATCGGGGTTGCACCATTGCTGCCAACGGTTTCTATGGACCACAGGGACGAGTACTTCGAGTGGGTTTGGCGGTACCTGAGATCAATACGCTCATTTCGCAATTCCGCTACCAGGGACAACGCATTACCAATTATGAAATGGAAGGTTCCTGCATCGCCGGACTGAGTCTGCACATGGGACACAAAGCGGCTACCGTTTGCTGTGTCGTGGCGCAACGCAAGGCGGAAGTAACCAATACGGATTATAAACCGCGTATCGTGGAACTGATGCATACGGTTCTGCAGCGCTTTTAGATAAAGAAAAAATGAAAAAAACAGTCTTTTTGATTTTGGCAACACTCTGTCTGATGTCTTGCCACAAAGAACAAGAGTTTATGTACACGGTGGATAAATTTTATGATCTGGAGATCCTGCGTTATCAGGTGCCTGGGTTTGACGAATTGACGTTGCAACAAAAAACCCTCATTTACTATCTCAATGAGGCCGCCCTGCAGGGACGCGATATCCTGTATGACCAGAATGGTCGGTATAACCTGCGCATTCGCCGCACCCTGGAAGCCCTGTATACCCGCTACCCTTATGCCAAGGATGAACAGTTTGAACGGTTGGAAAAATACCTCAAACGGGTATGGTTTGCCAACGGTATTCACCACCACTACAGTGAGGATAAGTTTTTGCCGGAGTTTACTCAAGACTGGTTTGTCACCGCTTTGGCCGATGCCCGTATTCCTGTTGACTCGGCTATCCTGCCCGTGATGTTTGATCCTGATGTCATGCCCAAACGGATGACCCAGCAGGATGGGGTAGACCTGGTGGCCAACTCTGCCGGTAACTACTATGGCGAAGGTGTTACGCAGGCACAGGCTCAAGCTTGGTACGAACAACACAAAGATACCAGTGCGGCTCCCAAATGGATTGGACTCAACAGCCAGCTCATTTTGGACGAAACGGGACATATTCAGGAACGCGTGTACCGTGTAGGCGGACTCTATGGTCCGGCCTTGGAAAAAGTGGTGTTCTATCTGGAGAAAGCCCTGCCGTTTGCCGAAACATCGGAACAACGCAAGGTTATTGAACGAATGATTGCCTTTAACCGCACCGGAGATCTGGATATCTTTAACCAGTACTGCATTGCGTGGGTCAACGATGTTAACAGTCAGGTGGATTTTGTCAACGGTTTTACCGAAACCTATTGCGATCCGTTGGGCATCACCGGTACCTGGGAATCGCTGGTTAACTTCAAGGATATGCAGGCGACACGGCGTACCCAAATCATTTCGGACAATGCACAGTGGTTTGAAAACCACTCTACCACCAATCCCAAATATAAGAAACCCGAAGTCAAAGGCGTGAGTGCCAAGGTGATTACGGCGGCCATCTTAGCGGGCGACTGCTATCCCGCTACACCTATCGGAATCAACCTGCCCAATGCCAACTGGATTCGCAAAGAGTACGGTTCCAAATCCGTGACCATTGACAATATCGTTCATGCTTACAATGAGGCCGCCAAGGGAAATGGATTTAATGAGGAGTTTATGGTGGATGCCAATATCCGTCGTCTGTACAACAAATATGGTGCCGTATGTGGGGATCTGCATACCGATTTGCACGAGTGCGTCGGTCATGGTTCAGGACTGCTCATGCCCGGAGTGAGCAAGGATGCGCTCAAGGAACATGCTTCTACCATCGAGGAAACACGTGCGGACCTGTTTGCCCTCTATTTCCTGGGTGATCACAAACTGGTTGAACTGGGACTGTTGCCCAATGATGAGGCGTACAAGGCCTGCTATTATCAGCAAATGATGAATGGGTTGATGACCCAGCTCGTGCGCATCGAACCCGGTAAGGATATAGAGGAGGCACATATGCGTAACCGTCAACTGATTGCTGCCTGGGTGTTTGACCACTGTCAAAACGGCGAAATGGAGATTATTCAACGCAAAGATGGCCGTCACTTCTTGCAAATCAATGATTATGAAGGCGTGCGTCGCGTCATTGGTGACATGCTGGCGCTGATTCAGCAGGTAACCTCCGAAGGTGATTACGACACGGCCAAACAACTGGTGGAACAGTATGCGGTCAAGGTGAATCCCGAACTGCATCAGGAGATTCTGGCGCGTTATACCAAACTGCATCTGGCTCCGTATAAAGGGTTTGTCAATCCGGTATACACCGCCCAAATGGATGAAAAAGGTCGCATCGTCAATGTCACCGTGGATTATACCGAAGGATATATAGACCAGCATCTGCGTTACTCACGCGATTATTCCAACCTGCCGGATATCAATTAATCGCTTTCTGTATGCGGTCCATCTCGCTTCCTGTCAGTAAGTCGATTGCCAACCGCATTCTGATGCTTCAGGCAATGCATGGTGACTCCTTATTGGAGATAACACCGGCTATGCCTGAAGATTGTGTGATTCTTCACCGCTCGTTGCTGCAATTGCAATCCGAGTCCCAGACCCAACGATTGGATTTGGGTAATTGCGGTACCGCCATGCGATTTCTCACCGCCTATTGTGCCCAATTAGCAGGGTGCGATGTGATCCTTGATGGTGTGGAGCGCATGCACCACCGACCCATTGGCCAACTCGTAGATGCTCTGCGTACTTGCGGGGCCCAAATAGACTACATGGACCAGTCGGGTTTTCCTCCGTTGCATATTCATGGGAGAGAACTCATCAGTCCCCTTTCCCCCACCATGCAGCATCCGGGCATCACCCTCATTGATCCCGTTTCTACCCAGTTTGTCAGTGCATTGCTGCTCATCGGAATGGAGGTGGAGTCTAATCACGATTCGCCCTACATCACCATGACCCGCGAACTGATTCGCCGTTATGCCCACGGACAACGATGGACCGTAGACTCCATTGAACGGGACTGGTCTGCTGCCGCATTCTGGTATGAATATGTGGCATTGCATGGGGGCGAAGTGCGGTTGGAAGGACTGTCACCCCATTCCCTGCAAGGCGATAGCGTGGCAGCCCGACTCTTTCGTCGTCTGGGAGTGGATACCTATGATGAAAATACGGGTGTGCGCATTGCACGCACGCACAAGACCAATCGTTGGCCGTGTGTGATGAATTTTGCCCAATGTCCGGATCTCTATCCGCCATTGGCCATCACCTGCCAGATGCTCCATAAACCCCTGTGGGCATTGGGTACGCAATCCCTGATATACAAGGAGAGCAATCGACTGCAATCGGTTCGCCAAAAGCGGGATCATCATGATCACCGCATGGCCATGGCGCTGCTGGCAGCCGATATGGTGTGTGAGCACCCTGAGTGTATTAGCAAGTCTTATCCCCAATTTATTGAACAGTTATGTCCCTGACCGTTATCGTCCCCCGTCGCGGAATCAATGATGATGGCCTGGGAAAAAAACATGCGCTGCATAAACTCATATCCCAGGCCCAAACGGATTATGTGTGGTTGCAGGATGACGATATCACCCCTCCTGTGGCTACGCCACCTTTGGAGGCAGACCTGATCATCCTTCCGTTGCACATGCAGGGAGATCATTCGCTCCTGCAACGACTGCAATGTGCCGAATATGCAGCCATTCAGTACCTGACCATCCTTTCGGCCCAACACGGACACGCGGTCATGTGCTCCGGAGCCAATCTGATTGTGCATCGCGACCGTTGGCTGGAGTCCTACCCGGACTTGTATCCTCAGATTCCCAGCGGAGATGATATGTTCCTGTTGCAGAGTTTTAAGCGCCGCCATCTGTCCATTGCGGTGATGGATGATCCTCGTTACACAGCCACCGTTTACGCGCAGTCTTCCTGGCGTGCCTTTTTCCGCCAACGAATGCGTTGGGCAGGCAAGGCTCCGCATTATAGCGATAAGGATATCATCTGCTGCGGTCTTGTCGTGCTACTGGCCAATGTACTGCAACTGCTGTGCCCTCTTGTGTTGCTCATCAAGTTTCCCATCGAGTACCATATGGTCAAAAAAAGAGACCCGAAGGCCTCTTTTCTCATCGTTCTCTTATTGGAGATAGTCTATCCGTTGTATATGCTCATCTGCCTGATAGGCGGACGCATACGAGGATCGTGGTGATTATTCACCAGCTTCTTCGCTGTAATCAGCAGCGGGTTGTGGGAGAGCAGCAGCTGCTTCCTCTACCTGCTCCACAATAGCGCTGTCGTTGGCAGAAGCAGCCTGTTGGCCCTTATTGACACCAACGGCCAAAATGCTCAATACGACAATCACAGCAGCCAATGTCCAACTGGCCTTCTCCAGGAAGTCAGCCGTCTTGGGAGCACCCATTACCTGGTTACCACTGGCAAAACCTGCAGCCAAACCGCCTCCCTTGCTATTCTGTACCAGCACCAGGAGAATCAGCAATATAGCTGCAATAACAATCAAGATTGAAAATAGAATATACATAGCTTTATTTTTTAATATGTTTCACAATTAGCGTGCAAAATTACAATATTTTTTTGATATATGCAAACAATTAGTGGCTTTTTCGCTATTTTTTACCATTTTGCCACCGTATCGTTGTAAATATTCTCTGCCAATTCGGTAATCATGGTGGCGCACAGCTCTTCCTGAACGTCGGTTAACAGTTGGTTGGCATCAAACGTCTGAAAGGCCGAATAGGTCTTTTCAAAATTATCTTCCGGATTGACATTGTTGGTAAACCGCACCTTGATGGTCATTGTCAGTTTCGTTTCACTCGAATAACTGTCTGCTGCAATGGCCATGGGAGTTAACTCATATCCGGTGATTTCTCCTTCCAACTCCAGATCGCCTCCCTTACGCAATACCTGCAATCGGGTTTGGCGGGAATACAAATCGCGTATACCTTCGCTCAAGTCGTTACTCAACTGGGGATAAACCAATGGAGCCAGGTTGGGAAAATCGGCAATACTGATGCTGTGCGTGGTTTCATAATTGACACTCGCACCATTAAACTTATAACTGATGGCGCATCCGTTCATCAGCATCAGTATCGGCAGTAACAACACCAGGGTCTTTTTCATAAGCCGTATTCCTTAATTTTACGATACAATGTGCGTTCCGAATAACCCGTTTCGCTGGCTGTGGCCTTGCGATTGCCCTTATTGCGCTCCAGCGATTTGCGAATCAGTTCCCGTTCCGCTTCCTCCTTGGAGGTAATCTCCACCGGCGTGATATCTTCCGCCTCCGTCTTGTCGTTACGCACCACCACGGGGGAGGGTACTGCTGCACCGGCAGGCTGGCTGCGCAGTTGTGCCAACTGCTGCTTGAGTTCTCCCACATCGCGCTTCATCTCAAACAACACCTTGTACAACAATTCGCGCTCATTCATATACGCATCACCGCTGGCCTGATCGGGACGAGCCAATTGCCAGTGAGAAGTGTGCTCGTTCTCCGGCAGATACTTGCGTAATGTGTCCGCAGTGATATCGTGATTGGTTTCTATAATCGATATCTGTTCCGCAATGTTTTTGAGTTGACGGATATTCCCCTGCCAATAATAGTTCTTCAGCAGTTCCGTGGCCTCTTCGCTCAACCGAACGGAAGGCATGCGATAGCGCTCGGCAAAATCCAAGGCAAACTTACGAAACAACAACGGTATATCTTCCTTGCGCTCACGCAATGCGGGAACCTTAATCTCTACCGTGTTCAGACGATAGTACAAATCCTCCCGGAACCTGCCTTCACTGATGGCCCGAGGTATATCCAGATTGGTGGCGGCTACCACACGGACATTGGTCTTCTGCACCTGACTGCTGCCCATACGAATAAACTCGCCCGTTTCCAGTACGCGCAATAACCGTACCTGAGTCTGCATGGGCAACTCACCCACTTCGTCCAGGAATAAGGTACCTCCATTGGCGATTTCAAAATATCCTTTCCGCTCCGAACGGGCATCCGTAAAGGCCCCTTTCTCATGACCAAATAACTCACTGTCTATGGTTCCTTCGGGTATGGCGCCGCAGTTCACGGCAAAGTATGGCCCGTGTTTACGGGCGGAATAGGCATGGATAATCTGTGGAAAAAACTCTTTTCCCACACCCGATTCGCCGGTCACCAAAACCGACAAATCCGTCATGGCTACCTGTACTGCCACCTCGATATCTCGATTCAGAACCGGACTCATGCCGATGATGTTGAACCGTTGCTTGATTGCTTGAATTTCGTCTCTTGTCATATCCTTCTGCCATAATGGCAGTGCAAAAATACAACTTTTATTTCATATGTGCAAATAATTCTTCATTTTTTTTTGCATATGTCATTTTTTTTGAGTACTTTTGCATCGTCAAATGTCAAACATTCTCACTTGGGGTATTAGCTCATCTGGTAGAGCGAATATACTAGATTTCGAGTAGCCGAAGGCGCCCTATACTCCACTACTTCTTAATTTATCCTATACTCCACTAATTCTCGTCTTCTCCCGCGCCCTCTAAGGCTTTGTCTAGAACGTCTAAGACATCTAGATAAGCGCAGCGGTCTATATTGTCTTTTCCTGAAATAAGTAGACGCTGTTGTCGCTTTCGCTGTTGTGGTTGTCGTAGGCGTGAAACGCCGTGTCGTAGCAGCTATGCTGCGTGTCGTAGCCGCACATTTTGCATTTTGAATTCTGCATTCTGCATTCTGCATTCTGCATTCTGCATTCTACATTAGGCCTTTGGTCGTTAAGTATGAGGATAGAGGGAGGATAGTATGCTCTTACCCTGTTCTCAATCCCACCAATCAACACAAAATTATGCGACAAAATGACAAAATGACAAACTTTGTCACTTTGTCATTTTGTCGTATTTTGAAGAGTTGATACTGTCTTTTCCTAAATTTGGTTGACAGTTTTTGTTATTAATTTCCTAAATGTATTGACATTTGTAGAGAAACAGGCTAATGTCTGTCAGCCAACCATATACCGAAGAAACGATCGTACACGGAATATTCGCCATTTTCTTCAAACAGAAGTTCCTTGTCTGTTAATGCCTGAATGGCAGATGATACGGAACTGGCTGCTCCTAAATTGTATTTACTGAGAAACTCGTTGCTATTGTAGAGTTTAACAGTCTTCTCGTGTGCAATGGCTTGCAATACTGCGAGTTGTTTAGGAGTAATCAATTGACAATAGGTCTGATAAGATGGCGCATTTTCCTGTAAGAGCGTATGTAGTACGCGCATAATGGTGAGATGGTCTATCTCCTTTGTGCCATCTTGATATAGACGATTGAGCATAAACTGCATATACCAGGTGTGCCCACTTAATAAAGTGTATAATTCATGAAAGGTGTTTTCGCTAATGGACTGCTTGTGACCAGACAGGTGACGAAGTGCAAATGGATAATAGGAGGCTTCGTCAATGGTGGTGATATACATCATTTGCGTGCTTTGGAAGAAGGGACGATTGGGCGAAGCAAACATCTGCATCATGATATGTTTCTTGCTGCCAGCAAAAATAAAGTGTACATTTGTCAACTTCTGTATATGGCTTCTAAGCATTGCTTCCATATTACAATCCGAATAATCCGCTATTGCTTGAAATTCATCAATGGCCACATAACATGGCAGGGAGGCTTTCTCCAAGTACAAAAACAACTGCTGTAGGGTTAATTCTTCTGTCTGTGGTTGAATATCTACAGTACACTGTGGAATGCCAGTTATCGGGTCTGCTGTAATCGTGGGACGTAACGACGTAAAGAAACGCGCTATCTCTTTCCAAACTCGGGCAGAAAACGACCTGAGTTGCTGAGATAATACTGCTTCGGCAAGAGTTTTTGTGAACTCCTCTAAACAACGAGTGGCATATATATCCACATAAAAAAAATACGCTTCTTGTGGAGAAATAGAGCCAAAAACGTGATGAATTAACCCTGTTTTACCTATTTTTCGTGGACTAATAAGGGTAATATTCCTACCATTTTGTAGTGCACCAATCAACTTGGCTGATTCTGATTCACGATCACAAAAATACTCTTTTCCTAAATAGGAAACTACCGAAAATGGATTGGTAATCACTTGTTTTTTTGCCATAATACAATGAATGTTTTAACGATATATTCATAACGAAAAGTTCGTTACATGTTTTTCGGTTGCAAAATTACAACTTTTATTTCACATGTGCAAATAATTCTTCATTTTTTTTTGCATATGTCATTTTTTTTGAGTACTTTTGCATCGTCAAATGTAAAACATTCTCACTTGGGGTATTAGCTCATCTGGTAGAGCGTAACGTTCGCAATGTTAAGGTAAGGGGTTCGAGTCCCCTATACTCCACTACTTCTTAATTTATCCTATACTCCACTAATTCTCGTCTTCTCCCGCGCCCTCTAAGGCTTTGTCTAGAACGTCTAGGACATCTAGATAAGCGCAGCGGTCTATATTGTCTTTCCCTGAAATAAGTAGACGCTGTTGTCGCTTTCGCTGTTGTGGTTGTCGTAGGCACGCAGTGCCGTGTCGTAGCAGCTATGCTGCGTGTCGTACGAGCAAGCTCGTCCGAGTATGAGGATAGTGAGACCTTAGTATGCTCTTGCTCTGCTTATTTGAAACCTTTTTCGAGCAATATTCGTATAATTTCGGACGATTAACGGGTGATTAACGGACGATTACCGGACGATTAACGGAATGTTAATATAGGATACAGCACCAATTGTGCATGCAATGAACCACCAATGCTGATTCTCGCTGAAAAGTAT
>DCIY01000008.1 GCA_002317295.1 Bacteroidales bacterium UBA1714 | reverse complement strand
GACAGCGTCCTAGAGGCGGAGAGGCTGAAGGGCAGAAAGGCGGAAGGGCTCGCCACTGACGTGGCTAAGGCGGAAGGGTTTTTGCTGTCGCCCATGCGCAACTATGTCGTGCTCATTCATACCGTCAAGGCACACGAGAGTACGCAGGACCAGTATCCGGATTTGGATCAAGCCAGCGGGCGTGTGGTAAAAGACCTGATGTACAAGCATTGGGACGAATGGGTGGACGAAGTGCCCCACCCGTTTATCTATCCGATGACCTTTGAGTATCGCAACGAGATGGAAATCAGTCGGGGTGTATTGGGCGAAGGTGTGGATATTTTGGAAGGTACTGCCTACGAATGTCCCATGCGTCCGTTTGGCGGCGTGGAGCAATTGGCCTGGTCTGATGACGAACAGGAACTGGCCTATACCTGTCGCAAAAAGACGGGACTGGAATATGCCGTTTCCACCAATTCGGACATCTATACCTATAATATCGCTACACACGCACACGAGAATCAAACGGAAGGAATGATGGGATACGACATCAACCCCATGTATTCCCCCGATGGCCGTTATCTGAGCTGGTTGAGCATGGAGCATGACGGGTATGAGAGCGATTTGAACCGTCTGTTTATTCAGAACCGCACCACCGGAGAACGGGTGTGGTTGAGCAAGCACCTCGATACGCCCATTGACAGTTACTATTGGGAAGACAATGAACATATGGTTTTTTCTGCCGTTTGGCATGGAACGGTGCAGTTGTATCGCATGCGGGTAGCCGATGGAACCTACACGCAACTGACCAGCGGCCAATACGATCATGTACCCGTATACAGCATAGGCGACAAACTATACTACCTGCGGCACTCCATGCGCGAAGCCAATGAGCTTTACCTGCAGGAAAAAGGCGATGAGGCGAACGGACTTCGTCCTGGCGATGAGGCGAAACAGTTGACATTCGAAAATCAGAATATCTACGATCAGGTGGAAATGGGGCAGGTTCTTCCCCGGTGGCAAAAAACCACAACGGGCGAAGATATGCTGACATGGATTATTCTTCCGACGCATTTTGATCCCAACCGCAAATACCCCACCCTGCTATATTGCGAAGGAGGTCCTCAGTCGCCCGTATCCCAATTTTGGTCCTATCGATGGAATTTTATGATGATGGCCGCCAACGACTACGTCGTCGTGGCTCCCAACCGTCATGGTCTTCCGGGATTTGGCAGCGCATGGAACGAGCAGATCAGTGGCGATTATGGAGGCCAGTGCATGCGCGATTATCTGACGGCAATAGACGAGGCCTGTGCCAACCTGCCGTATGTGGATAAGAATCGTTTGGGATGTGTGGGTGCCAGTTTTGGCGGATTCTCCGTATATTGGTTAGCGGGGCATCACAACAAACGTTTCAAGGCGTTTATTGCGCACGATGGCATTTTTAACATGGAGATGCAATATCTGGAAACGGAGGAAAAATGGTTTGCCAATTGGGACATGGGTGGCGCCTATTGGGAAAAAGACAATGCCACGGCGCAACGCACGTTTGCCAATTCGCCTCACCGGTTTGTCGATCAGTGGGATACCCCTATCCTGTGCATTCATGGCGAGAAAGATTACCGGATCCTGGCCAACCAGGGCATGGCAGCCTTTGATGCCGCCAAGATGCGCGGCATTGATGCCGAATTGTTGATTTTTCCCGATGAAAACCACTGGGTGCTCCAACCGCAAAATGGCATTCTGTGGCAACGGACATTCTTCGAGTTCCTAAAAAAGCATCTTTAGTGGCCAGAGGCCACGATGTTGGTAGCCTGTGGCTACGATAGTGGTGGCAAGGCCACGATAGTGGTAGCCTGTGGCTACGATAGTGGTGGCAAGGCCACGATAGTGGTAGCCTATGGCTACGATAGTGGTGGCAAGGCCACGATAGTGGTAAGCAAAGCTTACGATATTCGCGAAGCCACTATCGTGAAACAATTATCGTGAAGCCACTATCGTGAACGAAGTGAACAATTTATAGTTATGCACCGATATTATGACATAAAAGTTCCGTATCAGGATGTGGACGCATCCCGGCGATTACGGTTATACACCTTGGAGAACTACCTGCTCAATACGGCAGGTCGTGCGGCAGACGATTCGGGCTTTGGTATTCAGAGTCTGTTGCCAATGGGTTGGACGTGGATTATTACCCGATTAAACCTGGAGATTCTCACCCTTCCCACCCATGGTCAGACGCTCAACATCGAGACCTGGGTGGAAATGAATGCGCACATGTTGTCCATTCGTAATTTTCGCATTTATCTGGACGATGCACTGATTGGTCAGGCCAAGAGTACCTGGGCCATTTTGGATTTGGACAAACGGGAAATTGTGGATGCCTTTGGTCTGCCCATGTTTGCAGGCAGCGTAGATGGAGACGAATTGGAGATGGCGCGTTCCCGACGCATCCGCATGGGGGATGCCCCTGAGATAGAACGCACGCATGTAATTCAGTATTCGGACTGCGACTACAACCGCCATTGCAATTCGTGCAAGTATTTGGAGATCATGCTGGACACTTTTTTTCCGTTAGTCGATAACTGCGGTATTCGATTGGATATCAATTATGTAAAAGAAGTTCATTTTTCACAGCCATTAACCACCTGTGTTTGGACCGATTCGCAACTTGTTCATTATCAGCAAAAAGATCATTTTGGGAACACTTCTTGTATTGCGACAATTTCTAAATTGGACAAACTGAGCGGAAGATAATTTTTCTTTTTGGAAAACTTTTATTTTTTTTCAAAAATGCAATTTGCTCATTATGAGCGAGTTGCGTTTTTATTTTGGACAACTTTGAAAGTTTTCGAAAATATTTTTTTGCAAAAAATTTGCATATATCAAAAATTTGTACTACTTTTGCACTCCCTTTCGCGATTAATGGACAAAGTCCTGGTTTTAGGTAGAAGGTTTAAGGTAGAAGGTAGAAGGTAGTGAAAACGAAAACAAAATGATATATAATACAATGGAACGCAAAATGTTTACACAAAAAGAAGCTGAAAAGGCCTCTGTGGAGTATTTCCACGGGGACGATTTGGCTGCGCGCGTGTGGTCAACCAAGTATGCGCTGAAGGACAGTTTCGGTAACCTGTTTGAACTGACTCCGGATGATATGCATCACCGCATTGCGTCTGAGATTGCTCGCATTGAGCAAAAGTACAAGAATCCGCTGAGCGAGCAGGAGTTGTTTGATGTGATGAAGGATTTCCAATACATTTGTCCTCAGGGCAGTCCGATGACCGGAATTGGCAATGATTATCAGGTAGCCAGTTTGAGCAACTGTTTTGTCATCGGTCAGGATGGCAATGCCGATTCGTACGGAGCCATTATCCAGATTGACGAGGAGCAGGTGCAGTTGATGAAGCGTCGTGGCGGTGTAGGTCATGATTTGAGTCACATTCGTCCCAAGGGCAGTCCGGTCAAGAATTCGGCATTAACCTCCACGGGTTTGGTTCCGTTTATGGAGCGTTATTCCAATTCGACCCGCGAGGTGGCTCAGGATGGCAGACGCGGTGCGCTGATGTTGTCCGTGAGCATCAAGCATCCGGACAGCGAGGCGTTTATTGATGCAAAATTGGAGCAGGGCAAGGTAACGGGAGCCAATGTGAGTGTGAAGGTGCATGATGATTTTATGAAGGCCGCCATTGCGGGTGAGATGTACCAGCAGGAGTACCCTATTTTCAGCAAGGATCCCGTTTATACCAAGCAGACTGATGCCAAAGCATTGTGGAACAAGATTATTCACAACGCCTGGAAATCGGCAGAGCCCGGTGTGTTGTTCTGGGATACGATTTTGCGCGAGAGTGTGCCCGACTGTTATGCTGATTTGGGTTATCGCACGGTGAGCACCAATCCCTGTGGAGAGATACCTCTGTGTCCGTATGACAGTTGTCGGTTGATTGCCATCAATCTGTATTCGTATGTCAAGAATCCGTTTACCCCGCAGGCAGAGTTTGATTGGGAGTTATTCCGTCAGCATGTAGGTATGGCCTTGCGCATGATGGACGATATCATTGATTTGGAGATGGAGAAGATTGACAAGATCCTGCTCAAGATTGCCTCCGATCCCGAAGAAGCGAATATCAAGCGTACCGAGCGTGAGTTGTGGGAGAAGATTATGAAAAAGACCGTTCAGGGTCGTCGTACGGGCGTTGGCACCACGGGAGAAGGTGATATGTTGGCCGCCATGGGACTGAGATATGGTACGCAGGAAGCTACTGATTTTTCCGTTTCCGTTCACAAGGCATTGGCCCTGGCCGCTTATGCATCGAGTGTAAACATGGCCAAGGAGCGTGGAGCATTCAAGGTATATGATGCCAAGCGGGAAGAGAATAATCCGTATATTCAGCGTTTGCGCGAGGCGGATCCCAAGTTATATGAAGATATGGTGAAATATGGTCGTCGCAACATTGCCTGTCTGACCATTGCTCCTACGGGCACCACCTCGATTATGACTCAGACTACCAGTGGCATCGAACCGGTGTTCCAACCCGTGTATCGTCGTCGTCGCAAGGTCAATCCCAATGATAAGAACGTGCATGTCGATTATGTGGACGATGTAGGCGACAGTTTTGAGGAGTACATTGTGTTCCATCACAAGTTTATTACGTGGATGAATGCCAACGGTCATGCGTATGATCCGGCGCACAAGTACACGCAGGAAGAGGTAGATGAGTTGGTGAAAGAGTCTCCGTATTACAATGCCACAGCCAGTGATGTCGATTGGTTGGAGAAAGTGCGCATGCAGGGAGCCATTCAGAAATGGGTAGACCACTCTATCTCGGTGACCATCAACCTGCCTCAGGATGTGACGGAAGAGTTGGTGGGCAAGTTGTATGAAGAAGCCTGGCGTTGCGGATGCAAGGGTTGCACCGTATATCGTGAAGGCAGTCGTTCCGCCGTGCTGGAAAGTGTGAAGAAAAAGGAGGACAAGAAACCGGAGGACAAGAAGGAAGAAAAGAACTGCGTATGTTTTGACAACAAGGTGCGCATTCGTCCTGTGGAGTTGGAGTGTGATGTCGTTCGATTCCAGAACAACAAGGACAAATGGATTGCTTTTGTCGGTATCAAAGACGGTATGCCCTATGAGATCTTCACCGGTTTGGCCGATGATGAGGAGGGGTTGATGATTCCCAAATCCGTCACCAAAGGTAAGATTATCCGTGTGACGCAGGAGGACGGCACCAAGCGTTATGACTTCCAGTTTGTCAATTCGCGCGGATTCAAGACCACCATGGAAGGATTGAGTTACAAGTTTGACAAAGAGTATTGGAACTATGCCAAACTCATTTCCGGTGTGCTTCGTTATGGTATGCCCATTGATCAGGTCATCAAGATGATTAGCGGTTTGCAAATGGACAGTGAGACGATTAACTCGTGGAAAGTGGGTGTAGAGCGTGCGCTCAAGAAATATATTCAGGACGGTACGGTGGTTCAGGGTCAGGTTTGCCCGAACTGCGGAGAGCCGCTGGTATTTGAAGAAGGGTGCATGCATTGTCGCAGTTGCGGTTATTCCCGTTGTGGCGGATAAGAGGTATCATACCCTATTAAGAAACAGAACATTTGACAGTTTATTATGAATATTTCGTATAATTGGTTAAAGCGGTATATCGACTTGCAGGACAATGCCGAAACCGTAGCCACTATTTTGACCAGTGTCGGTCTGGAAGTGGGAACCGTGGAACAGGTAGAGAGTATCCGTGGCGGTTTGGAAGGTTTGGTTGTAGGAGAAGTGGTGACCTGTGTGGAGCATCCCAATTCGGATCACCTACATATCACGACCACGCGTGTGGCAGCAGGCGAAGAACCCATTCAGATTGTATGTGGAGCACCCAATGTGGCTGCGGGTCAAAAAGTGATTGTGGCCACCATCGGCACCAAGTTGTACAACGGTGATGAGTGTTTCACCATCAAGCGGGGCAAGATTCGTGGAGAAGAGTCCCTGGGCATGATTTGTGCCGAAGATGAGATCGGTGTAGGCAACAGCCATGATGGCATCATGGTATTGCCATCGGATACCCCTGTGGGCATGCCTGCCAAAGAATATTTTCATATCGAGAACGATACGATTATCGAAGTGGACATCACCCCCAATCGCAGCGATGGCGCCAGTCATTATGGGGTGGCACGAGATCTGTATGCCTACTATCAGGCCCATGGTCAGCAGGTGGCGTTGCATCGTCCCGATGTATCCGCGTTTGAGGTTCAAAATCACGACCTGCCCATTGCTGTTACGGTAGAGAACTGCGAAGCATGTCCTCGTTATACCGGTGTGAGTATTCGCGGCGTGGAGGTAAAAGAGTCTCCCGAGTGGTTGCGTAAGGCATTGACGACGATTGGTCTGCGTCCGATTAACAATATCGTAGATATCACCAATTTTATTTTGCACGAGCAGGGTCAGGCGTTGCATGCGTTTGATGCCGACAAGATTGCCGGTCAGCATATTATCGTCAAGAATGCCGTCCAGGGTCAGAAGTTTGTGACCCTTGATGGTGTGGAGCGAGAGATGAGTGCCAAGGATCTGATGATATGTAACGAGCGCGAACCCATGTGTATTGCCGGTGTGTTTGGCGGACTGGACAGTGGGGTGACGATGGACACCAGGAATGTGTTCCTGGAGTCGGCCTATTTTGAACCCGTGACCATTCGTAAGACGGCCCGCAGACATCAGTTATCCACGGATGCCAGTTTCCGTTACGAGCGCGGATGCGATCCCAACAACACCCTGTATGTCCTTCAGCGTGCTGCCCTGTTGATTCAGGAAGTGGCCGGTGGCCAGGTGGCTATGGATATCTACGACAGTCATCCTCAGGCCTTTGAGCCCTGGCATGTGAATCTGAATCTGGATCGGGTGCATGCGCTGATTGGTAAAGAGATGGGTGCCCAGGCCGTAGAAACCATTCTCAGTGCGCTGGAGATAGCATGGACCAAGAACGGTAAGGACTACGCATGTGAGGTACCGCGTTACCGTGTAGATGTACAGCGGGAGTGTGATGTGGTGGAAGATATTTTGCGCATATACGGATACAACCATATCGAGTTCCCCGAGAAACTCAATTCGAACCTGTCATATAATCCCAAACCCAATCCGGTGAAGTTGCAAACGCGCATCAGCGAGCAGTTGAGTGCCGAAGGGTTCTACGAGATCATGAATAACTCGCTGACGAAGACGAGTTATTATCAGCAGGGCGAATGGCTGAACACTTGTGTAGCGATTAAGAATCCGCTGAGTCAGGATTTGGGCGTGATGCGTCAGACCCTGTTGTTTGGCGGACTGGAAAGTATTCAACGCAATGCCAATCGTAAGAACAGCGATTTGAAGTTTTACGAGTTTGGCAACTGTTACCATTACAATCCGGGATTGCCGGCCAATGTAGAACCCATTCGCGCTTATAGCGAAGAAGCCCATTTGGGACTGTGGTTAACCGGTAACAAGACCCTACCCTCGTGGGTAAGGAAGGAAGAAAAAGTGACCTTCTATCTGTTGCATGCGTATGTCAACAATGTCTTGCGTCGTTTGGGTATTCAGCCGGACAGTCTGATCCTGGAACCAGCCATCGATGCTGCCGGCGACAAGTGTTGCGGCATTGCTGACTGTTTCAGTGACGGGTTGGTCATCAAGACGCAGCAGGGTGTGGCGATTGGATATATGGGGGTGGTAGACAAGAAACTGTTGAAGCAGTTTGATATCGATAATCCTGTTTACTTTGCCGACCTGTATTGGAAGCAGTTGCTCAAGCTCAATAAGCAATATCATCCGGTGATTGAGGACCTGCCGAAGTTCCCGGAGGTAAAGCGTGATTTTGCGCTATTGGTAGACAAATCCGTTCGTTTTGCCGATTTGATGCATGCCGCCATGAATGCCGAGCATAAGTTGCTGAAGGATGTTTATCTGTTTGATGTGTATGAGGGCAAGAACCTGGAGGAAGGTAAAAAATCGTATGCCCTGACATTTATTCTCCAAGATAAGGAGAACACGCTGAAAGATAAGCAGATTGAGGCCATTATGGAGAAACTCAAGAACACTTTTGAACACACATTTGATGCCAAACTTCGTTGATGAAATTCTGAGGCGTCGTACATTCGCCATTATCTCCCACCCGGATGCCGGTAAAACGACATTGACGGAGAAACTGCTGTTATACGGAGGAGCCATTCATGTGGCAGGGGCGGTTAAGTCCAATAAGATCAAGAAAACCGCCACTTCTGACTGGATGGAGATCGAGAAACAGCGTGGTATATCCGTAGCCACCAGTGTCATGGGATTTGACTATGAAGGATATCATATCAATATCCTTGACACCCCCGGTCACCAGGACTTTGCCGAAGACACTTTTCGTACACTGACAGCCGTTGATTCGGTGATTATTGTCATCGACTCGGCCAAAGGCGTAGAGACGCAAACCCGTCGGTTGATGGAGGTTTGTCGCATGCGCAAAACCCCGGTGATGGTGTTTATGAACAAGATGGATCGTGAAGGTAAGGATCCGTTTGATTTGATGGACGATGTGGAGCAGGAGTTGGGCATTCAGGTGACGCCTGTTACCTGGGCGCATGGTCAGGGTGTGAAGTTTGAGAGCGTCTTTTATGTGCATCAACCTGATCAGCTCAATGACAAGGAGCAGGCGGATATGGAACTTATACATGGGGTGTATCCCGCCTTTGATCGCGAAGCCTATCTGGCAGGCGATTTGGCTCCGGTGTTTTACGGTTCGGCCTACAAGACCATTGGTGTGGAGGAGTTGCTCCAGTTTTTTGTGAAGAACGCCCCATCTCCCCGTCCTGTGGAGGCGATAGAGCGCAAGGTGGATCCGATGGAAGAAGGGTTTACGGGTTTTTGTTTTAAGATTCATGCCAACATGGATCCGAATCACCGTTCGTGCATTGCGTTTTTTAAGATCTGTTCCGGACGTTTTGAGCGCAATGTGTATTACAGGCATGTGCGCAAAGATCAGCTGATGCGTTTCTCGGCACCCACCTGTTTTATGGCGCAAAAGAAGGAAACGGTGGACGAAGCGTTTGCCGGGGATATTGTCGGTTTGCCCGATACCGGTAACTTTAAGATTGGCGATACATTGACTTCAGGTGAGAATCTGCATTTCAAGGGACTTCCCTCTTTCTCTCCGGAGATGTTCAAATACATTGAGAATGCGGATCCGATGAAGCAAAAACAATTGGATAAGGGTATTCACCAACTCATGGACGAAGGCGTGGCGCAGTTGTTTGTCAGTCAGATGAATGGTCGCAAGATCATTGGAACCGTAGGACAACTGCAGTTTGAAGTCATTCAATATCGTCTCGAGCATGAGTACAGTGCCAAATGTCGTTGGGAGAACATGCCCATGTACAAGGCATGTTGGATAGAGGCCTTGGATGAGGAAGAGTTGCGTATGTTCAAGATGCGCAAGGCGCAATATCTGGCAACCGATAAAGAGGGTCGTGATGTGTTTATGGCCGACAGTCAGTATATATTGTCCATGGCCCAAAACGATTACAAACAGATTCGTTTCCATTTTACCAGTGAATATTAATTAAAAAAAAGGATACTGCAATGAAAAACATTAAACTGCGTTTGATTATCATGAACTTCCTGGAGTTTGCCGTCTGGGGAGCGTATCTGACCTCTATGGGTCGTTATCTGGGTGCTCACGGTTTTGGTCCCAGTATCGGTTGGTTTTATTCGGTTCAGGGTATCGTTTCCCTGTTTATGCCCGCCATCATTGGCATTGTGGCAGACCGTTGGATACAGGCACAAAAGGCGCTCGGATTATGTCATCTGATTGCCGGAGTGTTTATCGCTGCTGCCGGTATCTATGCTTTTAGAGCAGGCGATGCCGTAGCGTTGTCACCGTTATTTACTCTGTATACCCTATCCGTAGCCTTCTACATGCCTACTCTGGCGTTGAGCAATTCGGTGGCTTTTCATGGATTGATCAACAACGGGTTGGATACCGTCAAGGATTTTCCGCCCATTCGGGTATTTGGAACGGTGGGATTTATTGTCACGATGTGGATTGTGGATTTGGTAGGTGCCATGGATACACCGGCTCAATTTGTGATCAGTGGTTGTTTGGGTATTGTTTTGGCCCTTTATTCATGGACCTTGCCCAAGTGCGCCATCAAGAAGGCCGAAGGCAAAGTCAATCTGGCAGAAGCGCTTGGATTAAAAGCGTTTGCGCTGTTTAAACAGAAAAAGATGGCTTTGTTCTTTATCTTCTCCATCATGTTGGGAATGTGCCTGCAGGTGACCAACGGTTATGCCAATCCGTTCCTGGAGAGTTTTACGGCGTTTGATCAGTGGGCAGACACATTTGGTGTCAAGCACTCGGGTATTCTTATTTCCATTTCCCAGATCTGTGAAGCGTTGTGTATTCTGACCATTCCGTTCTTCTTGAAGCGGTTTGGTATCAAGAATGTGATGTTTATGTCCATGTTGGCCTGGGTATTGCGATTTGGTTTGTTCGGTTTGGGCAACCCCGGTTTCCCCGGTGTGCTGCTGTTTGTACTCAGTTGCATTGTTTACGGTTTTGCCTTTGATTTCTTCAATATCTCCGGAGCGTTGTATGTGGATCAGGAGACCAATGAAGCGCAGCGCAGCAGTGCACAAGGTCTGTTTGTGATGATGACCAACGGTTTTGGTTCTACCATTGGAACCCTGTTGGCGCAGGCCATTGTCAACCATTATGTCTATTCACCGGCTGCTCAGGGTGCGACTCCCATGCAGGTTTGGCACGGATGGCAAACGAGTTGGTATATCTGTGCTTCCTTTGCTCTGGTTGTTGCCATTGCCTTCTGGATCTTATTCCCGAAGACCAATAAGAAAGGATAATGCTCCGCAAGGAACTGGCATATTATTTTTCGTCACCGGTAGCCTATATTATCCTGGGACTGTATCTGTTGACCATTTCTCTGTTTCTGTGGGTTATCCCCGGAGAATGGAACATTGTGGATTCAGGTTATGCCGATGTCAATGGTTTGTTCAGCCTCAGTCCCTGGTTATTGTTGATGCTGTGCCCCGCCCTCACCATGCGATTGTTCAGTGAGGAAAAACTCTCCGGTACATGGGACTTATTACGGTGTCAGGGCATTTCCATGGTGCGAATTGTGATGGGCAAGTATATGGCAGCGTGGTTGCTTACGCTCATGGCCATCTTGCCGTGTGGTATTCATTTCGCCGTGGTTTATTTTTTGGCGGAACCCATGGGCAATGTGGATGCGGGACAATTTTGGGGCAGTATGTTGGGATTGTGTCTGATTAGTGGCACCTTTACGAGTATCGGTGTACTGGCAGGTTGTTGGTCCAAGAGTCAAATCGTTTCGTTTCTATTGGGAGCCGTCGGATGTTTTGTATTTTATTGGGCCCTTGGGCAATCGTTGTACGAGAGTCTGGGACGCGGGGTGATTGTGTTGAGAGATGTTGTGGAGTTATTGTCTGTTACTGCTATCGCTATCGCTATGGCCATGGTGGTACTTAACCATCGTCGATAAGATATGACCCGCATTGGACTGATTAGTGATACGCATGGATTATTGGATGCTCGTGTCTTGGAACATTTTGCGTGTTGTGATGAGATATGGCATGCCGGGGATATAGGCAGCATAGAAGTACTGCAGGCCTTACGGGAGTTTCGTCCCACCCGCGCGGTGTTTGGCAATATGGACAGTGGGGACGTGCGGTATTCGCTCAGTGAGTTTTACCGGTTCAAGGTGGAAGAGGTGAATGTACTGATGACCCATATTGGGGGTTATCCGGGCAAGTATAACCCATGGCTCATTCCGATGTTTCAGAAAGCCAGGGGGCAAAAAGACAGTGGTAACGGAATCGATTTGTTTGTCTGTGGGCACTCGCATATTCTCAAAGTGATGTATGACCATCAGTGGGGATTTTTGACCCTCAATCCGGGGGCTGCCGGTAAACAGGGTTGGCAGACGGTTCAGACCCTGTTACGATTTGTCATTGACGGGTCACAAATTCGCGATTTGGAGGTCATCGAACTGGATCGAAAATGATATTTTATGCTCAAAAACATAGAATTTTGACATTTTATCACGAAAACATGTTTTCAAACATAAAAAAAGGTATTGTACAGGTGAAAAAGAAGCAGTAATTTTGCAGCGTCAAAAGAAGTTTGCAACACAATCTTTTTTTTACCTTATAAAAATTGACTAATACCGGGAATTAAGGCATCGTGATGATGCCTTTTTTCATGGGTATATGGTAAAAAAAAAGAAAGGTTGTCTCCCGACAACCCAGTCTTTAATTTAACCTTAAATCTAATACCATGAAAAACACGGTGCAAAAGTACTGCTTTTTTCGAGTCCGTGCAAATATTTATGGTAAAAAAGGTTGATTATGCCTCATTTATCTGTATTTTGCTCATTACAAGTTACAATTTAGCGCCTTTAGCGTCCCATTGTTGGTCATGATGCTCAATCATCAGGCGTCCGTTTTGGATTCGTTTGATTACCTCTGCCCCCTGATGCACATCGTTTAAACCGGTGGCTGAAGTAGAGCGCATCAAACGGTCCAGGTATATCTCTCCTTTGCCGGAGAGTATATGACTGGAGCGCACCAGGCGAATGCCGCACAGCGAGAATTCGACATCGGCAGGCAGAGCGGTCAGATCGACATGCAGATGTTGCCAACCCACATAATCCAGGGTGCCCAAATAGATGGAATGCTTATCGCCTTCTGTTTGGAATTCCAGATAGAGATCGTTGTAACTCAAATCGCCATACACGTCCAAACCTACCCCGTTGATGGAGTAGAACGAATGGAAATCCGAGGGGGTGAGGAACAATTGTGCATCTGCCACATCATCCTGGAAGACATAGGCGATCTTGTTACTGCCTTTGCCCTCGTGCACAGTGGTTGTATTTTTACCGATGGTCTTGGATTTGATACCTTTGGACTGATCGGCATCCATGGAGACGAACTGAGACTCAAATGCTTCAATCATTTCGCCTTCGGCTGCAGGTTCTATGCCGGTTCCGGTGGTAAAGTGCAGCGCGATGGGTGAGAGTATATGCACATCGTTAATATCCTTGAGTTGGGTCTTGATGTTCAATGTGTACTCGGTTTGCGGTTGCAGCGCATCGGTCACTTCAA
Organism: Bacteroidales bacterium UBA1714; assembly: GCA_002317295.1. GTDB lineage: Bacteria > Bacteroidota > Bacteroidia > Bacteroidales > Paludibacteraceae > Colicola. Next base: position 28,905 of record DCIY01000008.1, on the reverse strand, counting down.
ATCGCAGGGTGCCATAAGGACTGGGGGCGGTATTAATGGTTGTTTGTCGCGACGTGGGAATAAACGAGAATCCGCCGGCCGCAGTAATCTCCACCTCCTTTCCGATTTGTGTTTTGGCTACGGAAGAGAGTTCGGCATCAAAAATCAGCATGATGGTAGGTTTGAGTCCCACTTCGGTTGCTCCGTCAACGGGATACGCCTGCAATAATTGCAATCCGGAGCGGTTTTTGGTTCGGAATGTGAGCACAAACGGTTGTTCCAGATGATTGGGATAAGTGGTATCCGGATGACAGGCCTGTGTAGACAGGGTGATGGTATATTCGACCCCGGGATCCCAGGCTTCATTGGGGGTAAAGGTCAGGGTCTTTTGTGAATTGGAGAACGCCAATTTGCCTTCTTTAGCCGGAGAAACGGAGAATGCAGCGAGGGTTGAATCCTCCAGCATGTCCCAATTGAAGTTCAGCACAACCGGTGTACTTACTTCAATTGAATCGGTTATTTGAGCAGGGCACGGGCTGTAAGAGACAACTTCCGGGCGTGTTTCGCGTTTCATCGCCATCAGCACGTTATTCAGACTCATTTCGTTGGCCGTCACCACGACAGGAACGTCCTGTGTATAGTAGTGATCGGCATTCACGCGTACGGTGTACACTCCGGGAATAAGGTCCCAGAAGAAGAATAAACCGTTGTACATATTATCCGTCGTATAGGTTTTGAGCACCTGTCCGCCCTGCATCAGTTGAACGGTAGCGCCGCACAGAGGTTCCAGTTCATCATTGGTTTTGCGGATGCGGGTGATATCCGGAAACAGTTGTTTATTATTGGCATCGCGCACCTGTCCTCCGATGACACCGGTAGTCCAACCGCTGCCACAATAATACTGCAGGAACGAGCGGGTAAAGTACCATGCCTGTTGCATCTTGTAGTCGATATTCATCAGACGATAGGTTTCCGGGATATAATCGTGCATGGAGCCTTCGGAGATAACGCCCGCAGAGGTCAGGCGGCGCAATACGCCATAACCATCTGACCAGTGCATGGCCGTACGGCCAAATGTTTTGTCACCATAGATCATCGGAGCCTTGGTCGTCCATGGCGTCAGCGTATTGGACTGCAACGCATTGCCTATAACGGTGGAACAATCGCGTCCCTCGTCCGAACACGGAGTGGCAGACGGATAGGTATAGGTATCTCCATCTGACTTGCCGGCAAAGAGCATGAGCACATAGTTACTGGGACCGCCGGCATTGGAGTGAACAGAAATCATGAAATTAGGCCCCCACGCATTGGATTCAGCAACAATCGCACTCAGTGAGCGGTCATCGCCATTGGCGAGCATATCGTCATATTGGGCCTTGGTAATCACTCCCTGGGCCAAACGGGTATCCAACAAATCCTTATCATTACCGCCACCGTTATTGTTGGTGCGGCGGGACATCATCGTTTGTACGCCAAACAGTTGCAACATCGAATCCAGCGCCAAACCCTTGTCCAGGTTACTGTTGGACTCCCAGAATCCATTCACATCCCCACTCTTGTAGGGATAGATGGTCATGTTTCTGTCGTTGGACCAGTGTCCTCCGTGACCCGGGTTGATATAGATTTTGAGGTTCGAAGGTTGAATGGAGCCTGCTGCTTTACGAAGAGGTCGATTATTGGAATTTAATACCTGATTCGCAGCCACTGGAACCAATTTAGGTTGAGGCAGAGAGGAGAGGGGTTGGTCACAGAGGTTGAGTTGAAGAAGATGTACCCGTCCCTGCAGCGTGCTGTAGGCGATGCGCCCCGAAGCAGCATGTACCGTCGGATACATGGCCATATTCTCCTTGCTTACCAGTTCGGTCTCTTTGCCGGAAGCCAAATCAAAAATAGCAATGGAGCTGGCTGTAAACTGGTGACCGTCACTATAGTCGTGCATACCGACAATATACTGATTTCCCAACCAAACCGGTGCATTGAGATGTCCCAGGTAGCGAATCACCCTGCCCTGTCGGTCACATACCGATGTACCGTGCGCAGTGTTGTACACAATCATCGTCTGATCTTCGCTCAGCGAGGACCATATATAGTGGGCATTGGCTCCGTCGGGAGTCAACACGGTTTTTTGACCGTTATGATACAGGTTGAGTTGCAGGTTCTCGTTGTCCACTCGCCATTCACTCTCGCTGGTCATGGGAGCATAATTGGAATACTCATCCTGCAGATACTCAATCGTGGACGCGTTGACCATACGAGGGTAATACCCCTGTCCCAAATCGGTATCGCTGATTACTCTGATTGTTTGTGCCTGAAGCACCATAGAGGCAGCTATTGCTACCAAAAATAACATTTTTTTCATATTGATGATTGCTGATTAATCGGCCTTTGGCCTATTGATGATTGCTTTCTGCTCATAGTCTATCGCCTTTCGCCTCATACACCTTTCCCTGATGCTCTATAACCACCCGACCATTCTTGAGGTACTTGGTAGTCGGGGTCTTCCGGTTGGAATATACCCCACTCCAGCCTGTTTGGGCAGTATGGAGATAGATTAGTTTCACTTGTTTTAACTGAAAGCGGTAGGCTTTATTTTTTATAGGATCCTTCAGTGCCCACTTCAGCCCGGTCAAATGAACCGGATAGAGTGTACAATCAGCACTCTTGAGCACAGAGGTCAGGGCCATGGTGGTTGTATAATCTTCGTTCACGGGAACCGTTATCGCAGACTTGTAACTGATGGTTTCTCCCGCACTGGTCAGCATGTTGGTTTCCAGACTGGCGATGGGAGCATCGGTTTGAATGGTTATTGCGATGGAATCGGGAATGCCATACAGGCGAAGATCCCAATTTAGGGCAATGGTTGCCGTGCGGGTTGAACTGTAACTGACCATGGTATCGGCCACTGCATCTTGCAGCACCATCGTGGGTTGCTCAGGTACTTCTACAATCACCTCCATGGTATCCCGAAACTGATCTACGCTGCAAATCACGTGGGTACGACCTGTTCCAACACCGGTGATCACCCCCTTATCCACCGTAGCCACCTGTTCCGATTCACTTAACCAAGTAAAGGCCGGCAAATAGGCGTCCATCATTTCTTCCCCCACTTTTGCCTGAATTTTGGCCTCATATTGGGTACCACGACCCAACAAGACACTATCTCTAATCAGCGCCATGGGACTGTTGGAGACATTCATTTGTATGGTGGTGACGGCATTGCCTTTGCGCAAAGTCAGCACGCCGGAACTCAGGCCTATCACCTGACGGTCGCCATAGAGTCGACCGACCTGGGCATCGCAGTTTATTTCCATACCTTCCACATCCGAGGACAGCATCACGCCATATTGGTTATAGCCTCGGCATTTGGGGGTAGCGATACCATAATGGGCCACGGTTATTTGGTTTTCATACGGAACGAGTGTGGCATAAGTGGTATCTGCCTCAGGTAGTACAGCTACGGCAAACATGCCATTGGTCACGACACGCTCTTCGCCGTCCGCACCATTGTTGACCTGACCTTCATGACGAATATACATACAGGAGGAACCTCCTCCATCCCAGTTGACAGCATTCCATGCACCAAAATATTGCATCATGCAACCCAATTGTTGGGTATTGGCCCCGGCAGACACTTTGGAATTGCGTCCGTCCCAAATGCAGAAAATAGCCGTATCATTATTCTGGGAATATCCAAAACCCGTACGAGGGTGCACTTCGTTCCAAAAATTAGATTTCACCAGTTCACCATTTTGAACAATCAAGGCATAATTATCGCCTGCGATGCAGGCACCTGCGGTGAAGATTGAATCGTCCAATAGCAGGCTCATATTCATGGTCAGTACATCGTTTACAGCCACCCCTTGAAGCATGGTTTCTTTGGTTCCATGTGCAGAAAGCACAAACTCATGGGCGCCCATCACCATGCTGCCGATGCGGCTCTCTACTTTTTTTACCACCGGATGAAAGCAACCTGTCGTATGCCATTCTTCGCCTTCGGGTAACTCACACAACAGTTCGAGGCCATAGCCGTTGGTTCCGGTGGTGGATCCTTCATAGTGGTTGTAAAGCACCAGTTCATTGGTATTTCGACCCGCATTAACGTGGTCAATGACCACCGTATCTCCTCCTGCGGTCACTATTTCCCCCACGAATTGAGGTTGAGTGGCAATCATGCCACGCGAGTCTTCGCCTACCGCTCCCACACGGCGGTTGGTATTCAGGGGGGTGTACACATATTCATTATCCGTGATAGTGTATCCAACGGGGGCAGAATTGGAATAAAAGTCGCCATTGATGCCGGCAAAATAGATCTCCGTATCCGTGGTCTTGCGACTAGCCATGGCACTCGGAAGCTCCAGTCCCACGCGCAAATCCTTACCCATCACGCTGCGAACAGCAACGTTGGGATTTTTGGTATCCACTTTGAGAAAATACACCTCCTGTGGATTTTTGCCATCACTGAGACGATGCATTTTCACCTTAATATACTCACTGCCGGGACCTGCCTGATAACAGGCTACCGTGTCCATCTGATAATCAACATCCACTAAGGAAATAACGCCCGCATGCGCTAAGCAAGAGGCCATGATGGCCAAGCAAAAGAGATAAGGTCGTTTCATCGTGTTTTGTATTGTGTGTTATTTTGATGCAAAATTACACTTTTTTTTGGATATGTGCAAAATTTTCTGTAATTTTGTCTCGAATTTAATGATACCGTGTATGAAATCTGTTTTTCGTTGTTTGATTTTGGTTTTGGCCATAGGCAGTGTAACTGCGACACAGGCCGAAGTGAGTGTCATGTCTTTTAACCTGCGTATTGCTACTGCCCCCGATGGGGAGAACGATTGGTCTCATCGTCGTGCAGGGTGTGTGAGTGCCATTGCTTCCATCGGCCCCGACCTGATGGGGGTGCAGGAGAATATCAGCGAAATGAACGATTACCTGCGCGCGAACCTTAATGATACTTACGCGTGCGTGATTACCACATCCTCCAATCCCGATCCCGCTGTGGATGCCATATACTATCGCAAAGATCGCTTTGAGTTGCTGCGTCATTCGTTCTTTTATCTCAGTCCCACTCCCAATACCCCCTCTTTGGGTTGGGATGGTCAATATCCACGGGTAGCGCAGTATGTGGTATTAAGCGATAAGCAGGACGGAGACACGCTATGCTTTGTGAACACCCATTTGGATCATGTGGGCGTGGTGGCGCGTCGCGAAGGCTTACGCCTCATTGCGGACAGTATCCGGGCCCTCGAGGCACGATATGGCACTGACCTGCCTACATTCCTCACGGGCGATTTCAACACCACGCCGGATGATACCAACCTGGCTCCTATTCGTGCGATGATGACCAGCACGCAGGAGCATTTTGGTAACGATCATATCACCTTTCATTCGTTTGGTGACACCACCACAAAAGGCGTAACGATTGATTATATCTTTTATCGTCACGCCCTTCCTATGGAATTTCGGGTCATTACCGAAGGTTATGGTATTCCTTATCTGAGCGACCACTACCCTATCTTGGGTCGCTTTCGATCCGATTTACCCAAAACAGTCCCGGCAACATCGTTTGGACTACACCCATGACCATGGGACCAAACAGATAATCGGGAAAGGGTTTGGTTACGTCCCGTTTCCACATCACCGAGTATGCTGCGGGGTCTTTGCCCGGTTGGCGAGGATTGGACTTGGGTACCAGGTGGTTGGCAAAGAATGTCAGCGCCTTGGCGTTATTGGTAAGGATGGGATATGGGGTCTTATCTTCGGGGTGAAACTCGGCCTGCAGATGGTCATACTCCATGACAAATGTTCCTTTAGCCACTTTCATATCGCCGCGATAGCGTGTTTCCAGTCGTGTAATATGGCAATCCGTGGTCATACCTACGATAGGTCGCATAAAATTATCCAACCGAGTGGTGGAAAGGTTTTGTGCCTTCAGATACATATCCCAATGGCAAGCCGGATCCAAATGTAAATCCAAGTTCATTTGAGTGGTGCCCTTGCCGATGTGTCCAAACAGTTTAGTATGAATCGTTCGATTGGGCGTGTTGGTAATCTCGGACAACTGAACCTTTAGGTTTCTCATATCCATTTGACCTATATTGTGGTTGGTGGAAGCCAGGGAGATATGCATGGTATCCATATCCAGCGTCACCGACCGTATCATCAGCGGATAGGTCAGCAACCGAAGCGCCTCCTGGGGCATAATTGATGGTTTGGGTTCGGGAAAACGCTGGTCTCGAAACAATTCCAAACGAGATGCCTGCACAAAAATCGAATCAATGTGAATACTTTGATTCAACGCCTGACGAATGATATTAACCGGCGAAGTGTGCATGGAGTTGATGCGCAAATCAATCCAGTTTGTAGCCACTCGTCCCTGGCGTAAAGCCAGTTCTTTTTTGGGTACACAATTCCAAATGTGGGTCTGACCAAAGCACACCGCTCCGGCATTGCGAGTGGAAAAATCGCGCATTTCCACTTTCATTAACCCATCGGGCATAACGACACTCAGATGTCTGGCGGATAACTGGTAGAGCGAATCGTTGTATGCAAAGGCGTTGAGGCTATCTCGCCAATCGTAGCGCATGTTATACACCATCAAGTCCGCGCTGTCCAACTGTACATGGAAGGCATCATCCATATTATCCAACATCACCGAGGCATTCTCCACCTGGGCATATTGTACATCAAGAGCGGCAATCCAGCGCAGCATGTTCTGCGACACCTCCATACCCACCTGCGCCTGTTGAGCCAACGATTGTTGCTGCTCCGCAATGACTGCCAATTGCTGGTCACGAGACACCGGCAGATCTTTTGCAGAAACAGACGGCGCTACTCCTTCATTGGGGTTGTGATAATACACTTTGACAAACGGATGCACGATGCGGGCACCGTCAAAAGACACTTTGCGATTTTTCAGATACGGTCCATAGTGAATCTTCTCCACATAAAACGATTCTACCCCTATTTCCACACGTCCCTGATCCACCTGTTCCACATCCAGGGTATCGCTGCAAAAGTAGATTTGATGGATTTCGGCCCGTCGACGCAACAGTTGCAGATGGATATTGTCATAACGAACGATGTGCGAACTATTGGTATCAAAGTACGCCTTCATTTCACGATCCATCACATGTACAGCCACCACATCCACGGCCACCACCACCGCGGTACACAGTACCAAACAGGCTATGCCTAAAATGAGTAACCAATGGGCTATGGAAGATTTATGCATCATATCATGGTCATTTCATCGGATTACCCAATACGTCATACTCGATGCCATCACGGATAATCACCAGACGTGAAGAACGAATACACTTGTGTGAAACGGACGATGAGGGCATCAACAAATCTGGAATGTAAGAAGGGTCCTGCCAATGAAGATACTTGGTCTGAACATCCTTGATTTGCATACGATAAGGAGTATTCTTTGCAGGATCCTTCAAGGCAAACTTCAGTTGATGAAGGACTATCGGATAATTGGCCACATCATATTCCAACAAATCGGACAGGGCCACATGATAGGTAAACTCAACATTCTGGGGCACCGACTGAGCCATTTTGCGCGTTTGCGGTTGAGCAGCATTATCTGCCTGAACCTGTACCTCCATATACGATATGGGGGCGTTGGTCTGAATGGTAATCAACAACGAATCCGGGCGAGAGTACAGACGCAAATCGCAAGGAAACACCATCGTGGCATTGCGCGTGGAGGAATAACTGATGGTTGTGTCCATGATCAGCGGAACAGGAAGGGTTTGGGAAGGAGCAATCTCCACTCTCACCTGCATGTCATCGCTGAATGCACCGAGGGCTCCGTGTAAGAGCGTTACCCCATTGTGTACACCATTGAGAACTCCCAGATTCGTCACCTGCGCCACCTGATTGTCATCAAAAGTCCAAGTCAGCGCACCGGGCATAATCCCCATGGAACGATCATCCACCGTAGCGGACAACTCTATGGCGTAATTGGTCCAGGCATCGATGAGGATGCTGTCCAGTCGCAACTCTGGTTCGGCATCCGTTGCCACGGAAACAGGGATATCGTAGCGGGCATTGCCGCTGCGAACGGTCAGTATACCACTATTGAGCGCCACAAATGTGACACTGTCTTCCAGTACATATCCGACCGAAGGGTCACAACTCAGATGTAAATCCTGCTCATCGTAAGAAAGCATCAGATCGTACTGATTGTAACTCATAAACTGCGGGCGCGCAAAACCATATTTAGGCAGGCGGAAAGTCGGTTTGTAGGGCACCAAACGCGCCGGTACATTATCCTCCGGAGCATCGCATACAACAAACAAACCATTGGACTCCGAGCGCTCCACCCCGTTATCAGATGGTGAATTGACCACGCCCCGATGGCGAATATACATCGCAGAAGAGCCACCGCCCTCCATATTCATGGCATTCCATGCACCAAAATACGCCATCAGTTGACCCATTTGTCCCGTGGTCATTCCGGTACTGGCACCACGACCGTCTACGACCACCTGCATAATCGTGTCACCCGTGCGACTGGCGCCTATGGCCGTACGAGGATGATTCTCCGCCCACGTCTCCAAAATTACCCCATTGATGAGAAAACGCTCCTTATCCTGTCCGCCTAAGGCGCCGGTGAAATCCACTGCCACACTGTCCATATCGTACACTCCACTGTATCGGGGAACATAATTGCCTTCATAGTAATTGACCTTGGTCCCCGGTTCCTCGTTGATTCCCTCGGTATGTAACCACGTATGAATATCAAGCGTCAGTACCTCGCCCAAGGTGAGGGATTCGACATACGCTTTTTGGGTTCCCACTCCACTGAGCACGACATGTTCCGAATCCAATGCGGTAGCCTTGGCGTTGATGTTGACAGACTCAACGGTCACTGTCATCGTGCCGTTGGTGGTCCAGGATTGCCCTTCGTTGATGCGGCAAACGACCTCTGTGCCATCGGTGGTCTCGGTGAGCGTAGTGGCCCCATTATAGCGATTGTAGAGCACCAGTTCATTGTCATAATGGTCATAATTGACATGGTTACACCGCATACTGTCGCCATTGGCACGCACAACATACACATCCGTAGACAGGTTACGACCGAAATAAAAGTGGTTTTGACTGTCAAATATCGTACTCGGTTGTGGCTCACGTCCCTGAAGAGGCGTATGGGCAATCGTCCGTTCCGTGATAAAAGTGCCATCAGGTACGCCTGACTTAAACCCACGGAATCCGGAATTGTAGAAATCACCATTGGTTCCTGCAAAATAAACCTTACCCGGTTCACTCTTGCGTTGGGCCATGGCAGAAGGTTGCTCCGTGCCAATCAGTCGGTCATTGGCCAAAACGGTATGATAATGGATATACGGATTGGTACGGTCTACCTGCAAGAGATAAACATCGTGGCGCTTCTTCTGATCGGAAGCACGCAGCAATCGCACCTGAGTATACCACGTACCCGGGCCCGCCTGATAGCGCGCGATGGTATCAATGGTAAACTCCACGTTGTCAATGGTAATATTGGCATTGGCCAACAACGAAACACTCAAGACGAGAATGCAAGCAAAGAAATGTTTTTTCATATGTATTAATTCCTGTTTTATTTGTTTAACGGTACAAAAGTACAACATTTTTTTGGAATATGCAAATAAATTTGCAAAAGTCAAAAAATATTTGTAATTTTGCGCCGTTATATGTTTTGTCAGTTATTTTGGCACAAAGATTGTAACACTGAAAACGGACGACTGAATACTGAAAACTATATTAATATTATATAACAACCATGCAAACTACCGTTGATATTCGTGAACTCCAGGAGCGCATTGAGCGTGAGAGTTCGTTTGTAGATGCCCTGACATTGGGCATGAATCAAGTGATCGTTGGACAAAAGCACCTCGTGGAGAGCCTGCTCATTGGTTTACTCAGTGACGGACACATTCTGCTCGAAGGTGTTCCGGGTTTGGCCAAGACCTTAGCTATTAAAACCTTATCCGATTTGATCAAGGCGCAATTCTCCCGTATTCAGTTTACGCCGGATTTGTTGCCAGCCGATGTATTGGGCACACAGATTTACTCGATGAAGAGCGAAGAGTTTAAAATTAAGCGAGGTCCCATCTTTGCCAATTTTGTCCTGGCCGATGAGATTAACCGTGCCCCGGCCAAAGTGCAATCGGCCTTGCTCGAAGCCATGCAGGAGCGCCAAATCACGATTGGAGATGCTACTTTTAAATTGGATGATCCGTTCCTGGTACTCGCTACCCAAAACCCCATTGAGCAGGAAGGTACCTACCCTCTGCCCGAAGCACAAACGGACCGTTTTATGCTGAAGGTGGTGATTGGTTATCCCAAAAAAGAAGAGGAACAACAGATCATTCGTCAAAACATCAGCGGCGAAAAGAAGCAGGTATTGCCTATTCTGTCCACCGACGATATCAAGAAAGCCCGCAGCGTCGTCCGAGAGGTGTATATTGATGAAAAAATCGAGAAATATATCGTAGACATCGTGTTTGCTACCCGCCAACCGGAGGATTTCGGATTGAGTAATCTCAAGCCGATGATTGCATTTGGCGGCAGTCCTCGTGCTTCCATTAACCTGGCTCTGGCAGCTCGTGCGTATGCGTTTATCCATCGCCGCGGTTATGTCATTCCGGAAGATGTACGCGCCGTATGCTACGATGTATTGCGCCACCGTATCGGTTTGACCTATGAGGCAGAAGCCAACAATATGAGCACCGAAGATATCATTACCGAAGTGCTGAATGCGGTACAGGTGCCCTGATTGCTCGCCCTTTGGACTATTGATCGGCCGAGAGCCTATTGCTAATTGCTGATTGCTGATTATGACATCAGAAGAATTATTACAACGAGTTCGAAAGATTGAGATTAAAACCCGCGGGTTGAGTCGCAATATCTTTGCCGGCGAATATCACAGCCAGTTTAAAGGTCGTGGTATGGCGTTTAGTGAAGTGCGTGAATACCAACCCGGAGACGATGTTCGATCCATCGACTGGAATGTGACCGCAAGACTCAATAAACCCTATATCAAAGTGTTTGAAGAAGAGCGTGAACTGACCGTGATGTTGCTTGTAGACGTGAGTGGCAGCCGTCATTTTGGCACCCTGACACAAACCAAACGAGACTGCATGGCCGAGATTGCTGCCACATTGGCATTCTCCACCATAGAGAACAACGATAAAGTGGGCATGATCTTCTTTTCGGATAAGATTGAGAAGTATATCCCAGCGAAGAAAGGTAAAACACATGTTCTGCATATCATTCGCGAGTTACTCAGCTTTGAACCCAGCAGCAACGGAACCAATTTGTCCGGTGCATTGGAATATTTTACCAACGCTCAAAAACGCCATTGTGCTGCGTTTATCATCAGCGATATGATAGGCGTGAGCGATACCTTGGAAAAGCCGTTGATGATTGCCGCCAACCGCCACGATGTGCACGCTATTCAGGTGTACGACCGTCGTGATGCGGAACTTCCGGATTTGGGACTGGTCAAACTCAACGATGCTGAAACCGGTGAACGCATCTGGGTAGATACCCATGTGGCTCAAGTAAGAGCCAACTACCACCAGGCTTGGGAAGATCAGCAGAAAGCGTTGGCGGCCTTATGGCTCAAAACAGGCACCAAGAATGTGGGCGTGAGAACGGATGACGATTTTGTCAAAGCGTTGATGACACTGTTTAAGTAGTTAGAGAACGGGGCAGAGCCCCTACAGTTTAGAGTTTATGTGTAGTTTATTAGTTGCCATTATCCTGAGTGCGAGTATCGATTCCACTACGATTATGTTGGGAGATCAAACCGATCTTCACTATCGTGTCACCTGCGCCCCGGACGAAAAAGTGGCATTTCCGCAATACGGAGAGAATCTGATAGAGGGTGTGGAGATTGTCGACCGAACAATCATCGATACCATTTGTCTGTCCGACGGCAGGCAACAATATGATCAGTATCTGACTCTGACCAGTTTTAAAGATTCCCTGTTTTATATTCCGCCCCAGGCTTTCGTTTGTCAAGGCGATACCCAATGGACCGACGCCTTGTCACTCAATGTCATTCAACCCTTTGAAATAGACACAGCAGATCAGGCAATTACGGATATCAAGCCCGTTATGAAAGCCCCATTTTGGTGGTGGGGAACACTCAGGTGGGTGCTTTTGGGATTGCTGATAGCCGGCTTGGGTGTAGGCATTTACTTCCTGGTCAGATACCTGCGTCGTCATCCTGTGAGTGAAGAAAATCTCCAACCCAAGGAACCCGAACGTCCAGCTGAAGAGATTGCTCTGGAAGAGTTGGATAAGATTAAGCAGGAGAAAATCTGGCAAACGGGTCAGACCAAACAGTATCACAGCCAATTGACCAGCGTGGTGAGGGAATATATAGGTCGCCGATTTGATGTTCACAGCACGGAAAAAACCAGTGACGAGACGTTGCGCGAACTCAAGCCGTTGCTTAGTGAACAAAAAGACCTGTTCCTGGATCTGAAGAAGATGCTGCAACTGGCAGACTTGGTTAAGTTTGCCAAATGGCATACTACTCCGGATGAAAATGAACAAGCGCTACAAACGGCGTATAATTTTGTAAATCAAACCACACACCATGACATTTGCTAATCCCGGATATTTATTTTTGCTCCTGTTACTCATTCCTGTAATAGGCTGGTATATCTACCAGATGCGCAATGCGGACGCCAGTTTGCGAATGAGTTCGCTCTCCACGCTTGGCAAGCAGCCCAAGAACCTGCGTGTATGGTTGATTCATGTTCCTTTTGGGTTGCGTGTGGCATGCATTCTATTACTCACACTGGCCCTGGCTCGACCACAAATGAGTAATCGTTGGCAATCGGAATCCACCGAAGGTATTGATATTATGATGGCATTGGATATTTCCGGAACCATGCAGGCTGAGGATCTCAAACCCAATCGTCTGGAAGCGGCCAAAACGGTGGCAACGGATTTTGTCATTGCCCGACCCAACGACCAGATAGGACTGGTAGTTTTTGCCGGCGAGAGTTTTACGCAATGCCCGTTAACCACCGATCATGCGGTTCTGGTCAACCTGTTTCAGTCGGTAAAGTTCGGCATGATAGAAGACGGAACAGCCATTGGATTGGGATTGGCCAATGCAGTCAACCGAATGAAAGACAGCCAAACCAAATCCAAAGTGGTGATTTTGCTGACCGATGGTAGCAACAACCGCGGTGAGATTGATCCCATGACAGCTGCGCAGATTGCCCAAACCTACGGCATCCGCGTGTATGCCATAGGTGTAGGCAGTTATGGCCAGGCGCGTGTTCCCGTGCAAACGCCTATGGGAGTTCAATATATGACCATGGATTCGGAGTTTGATGAAGCCACTCTGCGCCAGATAGCGCAAACGACCGGAGGCGAATACTTTCGTGCAACGGATAACTCGTCGCTCAAGGCTATCTACGAACAGATTGACCAATTGGAAAAAACCAAACTGCGGGTACGCGAGTACAGCAAGCGCACGGAGAACTTTGCCCCGTGGCTGATGGCCGCCCTGATGTGCCTGTTGTTGGAAATCATTTTACGCTATTTTGTCTTACGAAGTGTAACGAATTAAGCCTATGTTTCGATTTGCTAATATAGAATTATTATGGTTGCTGCTCTTAGTGCCCGTTTTTGTGGTGGGTTACCTGATGATTCAGCGTCATAAACGTCGTCAGTTGGCCGAGTTTGGAGATACCGAGTTGGTAAACGATTTGATGCCCAACGTATCCAAAATTCGTCCCACAATCAAGTTTGGTATTCTTATGGTCGCTTACATTCTGCTGGTATTGGCAGCTGCGCGTCCCCAATATGGACAAAAAGAGAAAAATGTCAAGCGTCAAGGCATTGAGGTGATGATTGGTTTGGATATCAGTAACTCCATGCTGGCCGAAGATGTAGCTCCCAACCGACTGGATCGAGCCAAACAGATGCTCTCCCGCATGATAGACAAGATGTCGGAAGACAAAGTGGGGTTGGTGGTGTTTGCCGGTGAAGCCTATACCCAACTGCCCATTACCTGCGACTACGTGAGTGCCAAGATGTTTCTGAATACCATCTCTCCGGATCTCATCAAAACACAGGGAACCGCTATCGGAGCCGCCCTCAACACCTGTATTCGCAGTTTTGGAAGCGAAGACAGCCAGGCCAGTCGTGCCATTATCGTCATTACCGATGGTGAAAACCACGAGGACGATGCCGTGGCTTCCGCTCAGGCTGCCGCTGAAAAAGGCATGCATGTCTATGTAGTGGGAATCGGTAAACCCGAAGGAAGTCCCATTCCCGTACCCGGAACTGGGGAGTTTCGTAAGGACAGAGCAGGCAATGTGGTAGTCAGCAAGTTAAACGAGGAGATGTGCCAGCAGATTGCACAGGCAGGCAAGGGTATGTATGTGCGTTGTGACAATACCAATACGGCTATGCGGGCACTGGAAAATGAATTGAACAAACTGGCAACACAAGAAATAGAAACGACCATTTATGCGGACTATAATGAACAATTTCAATCGTTTGCGCTAATGGCGCTGCTGTTGATTATTGTGGATTTCTTTATATTTAACCGCAAAAACAAGTCACTGGCCAAAATGGATTTATTCAAAACCAAAGCATGATGAGACAATTAGTATTGATAGTATGGACGATTCTCAGTATGGCAGCCTTTGCTCAATCAGAGGCGCCGGATGTTCGTCATGGCAATCGTGATTTCAAACACGAAGCCTATGACAAAGCCGAACTGGATTATCGTCGCGGAATAGATAAAAATAAAAACTCGGTGGAGAGCCACTACAACCTGGGCAATGCCCTCTTTCGGCAAAACAAGTACCCGGAAGCCGGGGAACAATATGCGTTGGCGGCTCAACAACTCAATCCCAAAAAAGACGCCAAAAAACTGGCGCAGGCGTTTCATAATCTGGGTAATGCGTTTTACGGACAGGAGCAATACGACAAAGCCGTAGCCGCTTATCAGAGTTCGCTCCGACTCAATCCCAAAGATAATGATACGCGCTATAATATGGTTAAGGCCATGCAGATGTTGCAACAACAGCAACAGCAGCAACAACAGCAAAACCAAAATCAGAATCAAAATCAGCAACAGCAGCAACAACAGAATCAGGATCAGCAGCAAAATCAGGATCAGCAGCAACAGCAACAACAACAGCAACCGCAGCAGGATCAGATGGATAAAGAAACCGCTGAACAGATTCTTCAGGCGTTGGAGCAGGATGAACAGGATACCCAGGAAAAACTGCAACGTCAACAAGGGCAGAAACGTCGGGTAGAAAAAGAATGGTAGTTAGTTTAGAGAACGGCCGTAGGCCTACAGTTTAAAGATATGAAGATCAATAAATATATACGATACGCATGCGTTTTTTTGGCGTGCATGTTGTGTGGTACATCGGTTTGTGCTGAGGAGGTGATGTTTAGAGCGTCAGCTCCTCAACAGGTTATCAGCGGTAAACCGTTTCAGTTAACATATACCATTAATGCACGCGCACGCGACTTTAAAGCCCCGGAGTTCGTGGATTTTGACTATTTGGCAGGCCCCTATACCTCTCAGTCCTCGTCAACATCCTTCGTTAATGGTCAACGGACATCTACCTTTACATTGACCTATACATACACCCTGATGGCCAACAAACAGGGAACGTTTACCATTCAACCCGCCACAGTCAAGGCCGAAGGTAAAGAGTATACTTCCAATGGCGTCCGCATCTCCGTTCTGCCGCCAGACGAAGTGGGAAACAGCGGTACTGGTGGTTCCAGTTCTTCTGGTGGTTCTGGTTCTTCTAGCTCTTCTAGTGGATCTGGTTCTTCCTCCCAGGCCTCCAGTGAGAATATCTTTATTCGAACCGTAGTCAGCAAGACCAATGTGAGAGAGCAGGAAGCGCTACTGTTGCAATATAAATTGTACTTTGCCGGTGTCGATGTAGCACAATTTACCAACAATACCAAGATTCCGGAGTTTACAGGATTCCTGAAACAGGATCTGGAACAAGGGGAGATACAAACCGAACTGGAGCACTACAATGGGCGCAATTACCAGACGGCCGTACTGTACAAGACCCTACTCTACCCTCAACATGGAGGCGATATCAAGATTGATCCTGCCCAGTTTGAGGCCGTATTGCGAGTGCAATCGAGAGCTCAGGTGCGCAGCATCTTTGACGATTTCTTTGGTTCGTATACCAATGTCACCAAAGCGCTTACTGCACCGGGTGTCACCATTCATGTATCCTCGTTGCCCAGCGGCAAACCTGCCGGATTCAGTGGTGGCGTAGGCCAATTCCATTTGCAATCAAGCATCTCAACCACGGAGTTAAAAACCAATGAGGCGGTCACGCTTAAGTTAACCATCAGCGGAACCGGTAATATGAAACTGATCAAGACTCCGGCTGTCGATTGGCCTGAAGGATTTGAAGTATATGACCCTAAAGTAACCAACAACTTCAAAACCACCTCATCGGGTGTGAGTGGCAGTAAGGTGATTGAGTGTCTGGCCATTCCTCGTGCATCAGGCGAATATGTCTTACCGGCGATTACCTTCTCCTACTACGATACCCAGGAGGGACAGTACAAAACGCTGACCTCACAGGAATATATCCTGCATATCGCGCGAGGAGCAGGCGATGATCAATCGTCTCAGGCTGTGGTGCAAAACTACACCGCCAAAGAGGATATTAAGCAACTGGGTACAGATATTCGTTATATCCATGCTGCCGAACTGAGTGATGACGATCTGGCCGTCAAACCCGCTTCCAAAGTGCAGTTTGGTCAACTGATTTTCTGGTTATGCTACCTTATTCCTCTATTGATTGCCATTGGGTGTTTCATTCTCTTCCGCAAACAGATTCGCGAAAATGCTGACCTGAGTCATGTTCGTTACAAGAAAGCCAATAAGGTGGCTCAAAAACGACTCAAAGCAGCTCAACAAATGTTGCAAAAGAATGAAAAAACGCAATTCTATGAGGAGATAGAGCGCGCTGCATGGCAGTACTTAAGCGATCGTCTGAGTATACCGACAGCCGAATTGAGTAAGGACAATATCCAAGCCCTGCTGCGAAATAAGGGGGTAAATGATGAACTGATTGACCGAGTCAAGAATGTACTGTCTACCGCCGAGTTTGCCCGCTATGCACCAACCGGGGAGCAGGATATGAAGCATCTGTATGAACAAACAACTACGATGATTAACGATTTGGAGGATCAAAAACTATGAATATACTGATATTATTAGTTGCTACGCTGTTTGCGCAAGCGAATGAACAATACACACAAGGCCATTATGCCGAGGCCGCTCAGATGTACGAAACAATACTCACCACCAACCCCAATGCGCAGGTGTATTATAATCTGGGCAATTGTTATTTTAAGCAGGGCGAATTATCGCAATCTATCTTAGCCTATGAGCGTTGTCTGAGGTTAGAGCCGCGTATGAAGGATGCCAAGTTCAATTTGGCCTTTGCTCAAAACCAAATTGTCGACAATATCGCCGACACACAGGCATTTTTCTTAAAGAACTGGGTAGAATATGTGCGCAACAGCCTCAGTGAAAAAACCTGGACGATGATGTCCATCATGCTGTTTATCCTCTTTTTGGTAAGCATGCTCTTCTTTGCGCTCAGTCGCATACAGGGTGTTAGAAAAGGTTCATTTTATGGAGGTGTGGTAGCGTTAATCATTAGCGTGATATCCATCGCCAATGCTGGAAGTTTGCATCGAAGAGATACCCTGCGCCAGGAAGCGATTATCACCCGCGGTATTGTCAATGCCAAAGCGGCTCCGGATCGCAGCGGCACAGAACTCTTTACCTTGCACGAAGGCACCAAGGTGACCATTCATGAGACCATCGGCGATTGGGGCGAGATACACGTGGGAAATAATGTGGGTTGGATCCAATTAAATAACGTCGAGCGCATTTAGCACTCGACGTTTTTTAACCACGGACACCTAACACGGACACTAACACTGACACGGACACCTTGCTCTCCCCATCAGGGGGAGTCGGATGAGGCCCTATAAGAAACGGAAGTTGTCGTTCTCCCATACCGCATACCACACTTGCGGATACGGGGCATAACCCGTGGTGACGGTATAAGGAGCGGCCATGAAACAAAGTGTATCACCTTCCGTGAGAATGATATAGTCCGACACACAGTCTTGGGATTCACCGGCGGACACCATATAGGTCATCATGTCATACGTCTGGTAATAGGCTATCTGATAGAAGAAGTATACCCACGGCTCATTCTTATACTCCGACTTAATGATGGACTTCAATTCGTAATCCCAATAATATGTATTATTGTTGGAAGGGTGAACAAAAACGGAATCTCCCCTGGAAGACCATGTAAAATCAATAGGCGTATAAGTCTCCAGTGGCGTGGTGAACGCATAACGAACCAGTTTGGTATACACCGGCTTCAAATCATTATCCATGCGGTAACAGCATACATAATATTCGATACCGGGTTTCAGATTATCAAACAACAACCTCGAACCACGCGTATAAATACACGAGTCCGGCAACTGGGCATGGACACTATCTATCAGTCCTCTCGTCCCCTTGTTTTCCAAATCATCCAACGTAGCCACAAAGGCCGTATAAGGAAAACCATTGGTCTCCGGATAAATATCCACATAGATAAAACGTGAGTGTTTGAAGGTTACATTGAATGTAAAGGTATTATTAGTTACCTCTATTTCCTCACAGGAAGTTAATCCTGTTACCATCATGCTAACCAGCACTATAATAGGAAGATACTTTTTCATAACTGTTTCATGCATGTGATTAAAAATTTAAGCATTCCCAGGGTGTGGGTGCCATAATAGCCGAAATCGTATTCGATATTCTTGCAACCTGCATTATCAAACTGCACCTGCATATGCTGGGAATTGACAAAAGGAACCGTCTCATCCTCCATCGAGTGGAACATAAACATCGGTGTAACCGGAGTATAAAAACTCTTGACACTGTTATCCTTGAGTCGCTTGTACAGACGCTGCGTCTCCGAATTGGTTTTGTCCGTAGCAGCCGGTGTCAGAATATCACTAAGCAGTCTGCGGTTGATGAGCAGATTGATTTGCTTCACCGTAAACTCCTTACTGTTCAACCAAAACTGGTAATTCGTCAGCAGCGGTTCTTCAAAGAAATACGACATTCTTAACGGATTGGCCATACCTTCGGCCATACCCTGAATAATCATGGGAACGGCACAGGGAATACCCGTCACATCTTTCTTAATCGAATAGTCATACGTCAGCGCCACATCATATGGTCCGCTGCCACAATAGGTGCGATCAATGGGATAAACCATTTCGTCTGTTTCCGTATGATAGGCCTCGTTCGTTTCCAACAACCGTTGCACATGCAAGGTGGTCGCACCTCCCTGACTGTATCCGAGTAACAAGATATGGTCGGTAGCCAAAGGAAGATTTTGCGCTTTCGCCCAAGGCATCACGGCAAACAGCATATCAATCACATTGGCGGCAGTCAAATCGGCTTGCAGGTACGGGTGCACTTTGTCTTTGGTTACCCCGTAACCGATATAGTCGGGAATAATGACCATATAGCCTTTGGTGGCCAACAAGCCTTCCAGAGCAAACGTTTCACTGGGACATTCAAAATTGGCTCCTATGGTAAAGTGGGACACCAAAATGGCCTGCTTGATAGGTTTGTCCTTAGGATAAAACACCTTACCCGATAAGGTAACGGGCCTCATATAGGCATCTACACTGGTGTAAGTACCGGCCACCTGAACGATTTTTTTGCACTCGACCATGTCCACCAGATTACGAACGATACTGATCACATCGGTAGAAATGGCCTTGCGAGCCTGAGCCGAAGCCTGAGTAGAATCTGCCATCTCTGACGGCGTTACATAGCGTTCTACATACACATCCCAAGGCGCCTCGTCGTTGATATCCGATACCGTTGTTCTAAAAGGTACAAAAGCATTGGCATCCGATTGATAACCGGAGAAATCCACATATTCGTCCTGCGGATCCGAATGCTGGCATCCCATCATTGCGATGGCGATGATAACAAGTATAGTATAACCGTGTTTCATTATTGTCAAAGTCAATTAAAATCTTACACCAATGGAAGCAGAGAACATACGAGAAGCCAACAGATAAATCTCGTGCATATTGTTAAGAGAATTGAGTCCTCCTAATTCCACCGTACCAAATACGCGTTCGTTGCCTACTCTACAAGCCAGCAAGGTCAATCCTACACAAGGTGCTACGGCGGTCAACTGTTCTTTGTAATTGAGTTCATTACCCGTGTTGATATTCAGACCCACACTGATACCCGAATACAGACTTACCCATTCGCTGCGGTAGTAAGTAAACCGGAATGGAACCAATATGGCGATATTGGAACACCAATATGGTTGGGGAATCTGATGCATCTCACCCATCTCGTCCCGTTTTTGTTTCCACTGAAAATACGAATCATCAATTTGAGCACCCATAGCAAACCAATGGTTGAAATGGTATACATACTCCAAAAACAGGTGACCCGTGTACAGATAATCATCCGTTTGACGATTGGCATGAAAGGCCAGGGACTCAAACATAAAGTCACCCCAACCTACCCGAATCTCATGATGATACGGATTATCCAACGACTGATGTTTAATTTTCCCCGGATAGGAAACCAATTTGTGGGAAGAAACATTTTCGGCGTAGCCCCCCATACAGAGGAGCAACGCCGAAATGATAATTAGTAATCGCTTGTTCATTTTAACAAAAATTCCAACATTCCTAATTTTTGATTTTCTCTAACTCGCACGCCATACTTGGTTTGCCATTGGCGCTTGAGGCTGTGTAACCACCCTTGGCATACATACGCGTATACATACGGGTGTAGCTCTAATGTTTTGCCGCGCGTTTCGCCTTTTTCGGCGTGCGCTGCCAAATCTTCTTCTACACTATCTGTAAACAGAATGGAAGCTTGAATCTTGCCTTTACCTCCACACGTGGGACACACTTCTGTGACATCCATTTCGACCACCGGTCTCACACGCTGACGGGTAATTTGCATCAAACCAAATTTCGAAAGAGGAAGTACATTATGCTTAGCGCGATCATGATCCATCAGCTCTCGTACATGATCGTACAGCTGCTGCTGATGGGACTTATTGTCCATGTCGATAAAGTCAACAATGATAATTCCGCCTATATCCCTCAATCGGAGCTGGTGGACAATCTCGTCCGCAGCCAGCATGTTGAAGTGAAAAGCATTTTCCTCCTGATCCTCAAATAGTTTCTTACTGCCGGAATTGACATCGATGGAAAATAACGCTTCGGTTCGTTCCATAATCAGGTAACCGCCGTTCTTAAATCCCACCGTACGTCCCAACCCGGTTTTCATCTGTTTCGTGATGTCAAACTTGTCAAAGATAGGTTGCTCACCCGAATACAGTTTGACAATTTTGGCACTGTCAGGAGCAATCATCTCCACATACTGTTTTACCTGCTCATAGGTGGACTTGTCGTTCACCTGAATGGTGGTAAAATTGGGCGAAAAAACATCACGAATGATTCCGATGGTGCGTTCGAGCTCTTCGCTAATCAGTCTGACCTCCGTATCTTTTGGCTTGCCGCCGGTTTGCTTTTCAGCCTTGACCGGCTGTTGTAGCGTTTTGACGGCATCCTCCCATCGCTGAACGAGCACTTTGAGCTCTGAGTCCAACTCCATCACACGTTTATCTTCCGCCACGGTGCGTACAATGACTCCAAAACCTTGTGGTTTGATAGATTGTATCAGGTTCTTGAGGCGGCTCCGTTCGCTTTCGCGCTTAATCTTACTCGATACCATCACCTTGTCGGCAAAAGGTATGAGTACCATATTTCTTCCGGCTATACTGATTTCTGCCGTCAGGCGAGGACCCTTGGTGTTAATGGGTTCCTTGGACACCTGAACCAAAACCGTATCGCCTACCTTGAGGATATCAGCTATCTGACCCTCTTTGCCAACTTCCGGTTGACGCGGCGTGTTCTTAAGAGCAGGAACTTTGCGACGGTCACTTACGGCTTTCGTGACATATTCACGAAGGGTAAGAAACTCACTTCCCAAATCCAAATAGTGCAGAAAAGCTTCTTTCTCATGTCCAACATCGACGAAGACAGCATTGAGCGGCGGCATCACTTTTTTGACACGTCCCATGTAGATATTGCCTACGGCGAAATTATCACCTTCGCGCGTGGAACGGCTCACTTCTTGCAGACGATCATCTTCCGTGAGGGCGATGGCTATCTCATCGGGTTGTACATCAACAATTAATTCGCTTTTCATACTATAAAAAAAGTAAATAGGCTCTGTGGCACATGGTCACAAAGCCTAACTAATCGTCTTACTTATGCTTATGACGATTCTTGCGCAAACGTTTTTTACGTTTGTGGGTAGACATCTTGTGTCTTTTGTGCTTTTTACCGTTTGGCATAATTATTAAATTTTAATGAATAAATAAATTACAGTTTGAAGGCTGGCGACGGCTTGAATGATACAATCTTATGCTCAGGAACAACCACCGAAATCTGTTTGGTAATATTACGAGCAATTTTCTCCTTACGAATTTTGGTAATAAAACTACCAAAACCACGCAGATATACATTTTCTCCCGAAGCGACCTTTTGCTTAATAGCCTCCATCTGAGCCTCTACAATATTCAGGATTGTAGTGCGGTCGTAACCGGTCTGGAGAGCGATCTCATTAACAAGTTCAGCTTTAGTCATATCGTATAATTTTTATTATTATTTTCTTTTGGTCGAAATTTCGGTGCAAAATTACTATAATTTTTTGAATTACAAAAGTTTTTTGCAAAAAAAATTGATTTTTTGTGTTTTTTTTTGTAATTTTGCATGCCAATTTGGAAAATAGGATGCTGTCAACGACCATTTTATCCTCTCTTTCGGGTTTGTATTCCGCTCTATATGAGTGGTACGCAGCCAATAAGCGTGTTTTGCCATGGCGTGAGACACAGGATCCCTATTGCATCTGGTTGTCGGAAATTATTCTCCAGCAGACACGCGTGGCCCAAGGGTTGGAATACTATATGCGGTTTATGGATCGTTTTCCCACGGTTCAAGATTTGGCCGCCGCCAGCGAAGATGAGGTCCTGGTGTATTGGCAAGGTTTGGGATACTATTCCCGTGCCCGTAATCTGCACAAGGCGGCCCAAATGATTGGGCAAAAGGCGAAAGGCGAAAGGCGAAAGGCTGTTTTTCCCACCACCTTTGAACAACTCAGGCAGTTGCCCGGAGTTGGAGATTATACAGCCGGCGCCATTGCCTCGTTTGCCTATAACCTGCCCTACCCTGCCATGGACGGCAATGTATATCGCGTCGTGGCTCGACTCAGTGATACCGATGAAGCGTTTGACACCACGCAGGGCAAGAAACACTTTCATCAACTCATTGAGCAACTGTTGGACAGAGAAAATCCAAGGTTGTTTAATTCGGCTATCATGGAGTTTGGCGCTTTGTATTGCACCCCCACCTCACCCGATTGCGAGACTTGTCCTTTACAACATTACTGTCTGGCCTATGCGCATCATACGGTGGAGTTATTGCCTGTTCGCAAGCCTCGGCCCAAGGTGAGAGATCGATGGTTTCATTACCGCATCTATATAGACCACAATGGCCTGACGCTGATTCATCAACGTCAAGCCAAAGATATATGGCAGCACTTATGGGAGTTTGTGTTGGAAGAGTACCCTGATGGCGATGAGGCCATTGCTCTTCAGACCTTTCCCATTCGACACATTCTCTCCCACCAGCGTTTGCACGCGCGCATGGATGTTATTAAGGTCACTTCACTACCGTCCATTCCGGATACTGTAGCCGTGGACATGCGCCATTTGGGCGATTACGCCATGCCCCAAATGCTCGTCAAAGTACTGGAGCAACTTAGTTTCTGAAGTGCAGTTCATTGTCCATCAGTTCCACAATCACCGGTCGATGGCTATCCACTTGGCCGGCAATAATGCGTCGACTCAGTTCATTGAGCACCAGGGTTTGTAAGGCACGCTTGACGGGTCGTGCACCAAACTGCGGATCATAGCCTTCGTGGGCAATATAGCGAACGGCATCGTCAGTTACCCGCAGGTCGATATTATTCTCTATCAGCATCTTGTGTACACGAGCAATCTGCAATTCCACCACTTGGCGAATATTGTCTTCGGTGAGTTCACCAAAGTGGATAATATCGTCCACACGGTTGATAAACTCCGGACGCACCTGAGCACGCAGTTGCTCCTCGGTGAGGTTGGAGGTAAGAATGATCAGGGTGTTCTTGAAGTTGACCGTTCGACCCTTGTTATCCGTCAATCGCCCATCGTCCAGCAGTTGGAGCAGGACATTGAACACATCGGGGTGCGCTTTTTCCATTTCGTCAAACAGGATGACCGAATAAGGTTTGCGTCGAATGGCCTCCGTGAGTTGACCGCCCTCATCATAGCCCACATATCCGGGAGGAGCACCTATGAGTCGCGTGGCGGAGAACTTCTCCTGATACTCGGACATATCGATTCGGGTCAGCATGTTCTCGTCGTCAAACAGGTAGTCGGCCAGCGCTTTGGCCAATTCGGTTTTACCCACGCCCGTGGTGCCCAAGAAGATAAAACTGCCAATGGGGCGTTTGGGGTCTTGCAATCCCGCACGGCTGCGTCGAATGGCGTCGCTAACAGCCTCAATGGCTTCGTTTTGACCAATCACCCGACGGTGCAGTTCTTCTTCCAGATGCAGAAGTTTATCGCGTTCCGATTGCATCATTTTGGTCACCGGTATGCCTGTCCAGCGGGCCACGATATCGGCTATATCGTCCGCATCCACTTCTTCCTTGATCAGGCTCTCGCCTTCCATAGCATGCAGGGCATCCTGAGCGGCCTTGATGTTGGCCTCGGACTTTTGGATGCGGCTATAACGAATCTCCGCCACTTTGCCATAATCGCCTTCGCGTTCGGCTACTTCGGCCTCGTGCTTCATGGACTCGATGGCTGCTTTCTCGTTTTGAATCGTTGCCACATACCCTTTCTCCTGATTCCAACGCTCATTCAAGTCCTTGGCCTGAGATTTGAGCGAAGTGAGTTGATTCTCCACTTGGGTCAATTTTTCGCCGGCCTGATGGGATTCTTTGGCTTCACGGCGCAAGGCTTCGCGTTCGATTTCCAATTGTTTGATTTGGCGATCGAGATTATCCAGTTCTTCGGGTTTGGAATCTACTTCGAGTCGCAGTTTGGCTGCCGCTTCGTCCACCAGGTCAATGGCCTTATCGGGCAGGAATCGGTCGGTGATATATCGGGCAGACAGACTGACGGCGGCGATAAGCGCATCGTCTTTGATTCGTACTCGATGGTGGGTCTCGTAGCGTTCTTTGAGGCCACGCAGAATGGAGATGGTGGCGGCCTCATCAGGTTCGTCGACCATCACTTTTTGGAACCGGCGTTCCAAGGCCTTATCCGTTTCAAAGTACTTTTGATACTCATCCAGGGTCGTAGCGCCTATGGCACGCAGTTCGCCTCGTGCGAGGGCCGGTTTGAGGATATTGGCCGCATCCATGGCTCCGGACGATTTGCCGGCTCCTACCAGAGTGTGAATCTCATCAATAAAGAGGATAATTTCGCCGGAAGACTGAATGACCTCGTTGATGACGCCTTTGAGTCGTTCCTCGAATTCTCCTTGATACTTGGCACCTGCAATCAGAGCACCCATATCCAAAGAGAATATCCGTTTCTTTTTCAGGTTCTCCGGCACATCGCCTCGAATGATACGATGGGCCAAACCTTCTGCGATGGCGGTTTTACCCACACCGGGTTCGCCAATCAGTATCGGGTTGTTTTTCGTTCTGCGACTTAAGATTTGCAGCACGCGCCGAATCTCGTCGTCTCGACCGATGACCGGATCGAGTTTACCACTCCGTGCCCTCTCGCACAGGTCAATGGCAAATTTGTTTAAGTTTTCAGTTTGGTTATTCATAGTTATATATTTTATAATAATTGTCGTTAGGGCTTTGCCCGTTGTTGTCGTTGTCGTAGCGCTTCCAGCGCGTGTCGTTGTCGTAGGCGCCTTGCGCCGTGTCGTTACTCTAAGGTCAAACCTCGTGCCAACGGCCCAAATCCGCGCTTAGACTGCCACGAGACTGCCATTTTGGCAGATATAAAAAGAAAATGGTATTTTTGGAGTAAAAACTTGCATATATCAAAAAAAAATTGTACTTTTGCGTCGCAAAACGCAAATAGTCCCTCCGCAGGACGTAAAATGGCGGGCAAGCTGAGATAGCGATGAAATATTATTACTGACTAGTGAGTGAACAAAAGCATTATGGATGAAGAGAAAAGCATAGTATCTACATGTGGCACTACCAATTCAGGCGGTGAGATTGTACTATATCAACCTAACGATGAGATTCGGTTGGATGTACGATTGGAAAACGAGACCGTGTGGTTAAGCCAACAGCAGATGGCTACTTTGTTTCAAGCTACGAAGCAAAATATAAGTCTCCATATTTCAAATATTTATGCAGAAGGCGAATTGACCCCAGAGGCAACTGTCAAGGAATACTTGACTGTTCAACATGAGGGAACGCGCCAAGTCTCTCGTTATGTAAAATACTATAATCTGGATGTAATTATTTCTGTTGGTTATCGCATTAAATCCATTGTAGGTACACGTTTCCGTCAATGGGCGAATAAGATAATTCAAGATTATTTACTTAGGGGTTATGCTGTAAATGCTAGGTTGGACAGGATAGAAAGGAGACTATCTAAAACTGAGGAACAGATAGATTTCTTTGTTCGCACGAATCTGCCGCCCGTAGAGCAGGTGTTCTTTGATGGCGATTTTTGGGAAGCGAGAGTCCTACTTGAAACGTTGATTAAGGCGGCCACTAAACGTGTTGTAATTATAGACAATTATATTGATACATCCGATTTCTCTATGTTAGATGTACGAGAGAAGGGGGTAAAAGCGACCATCTATTCCCATAAGGATTTTGCAGATTTGCGAGATTTGCATAATAGCCAGTCGAATGTAGAACCAATTGAAACTATTGTATGGAAAAAGCCATCGCATGACCGCTGGCTGATAGTGGATGATACCGTTTACCATTGCGGTCATTCGCTCAAAGACATGGGAAAGAAATTGTGTGCCATCATGCGAATGGGTTGTGATGCAGAAACTATTCTGAATCAAGTAAGATAATACCATCCCACCGCAGGACGTAAAATGGCGGAGAAACTGAGATAGCGATCTCAGCAGTAGGTGCAAGACCTGCAAGACATAATAAAAAGCGAGACGCCGCAAGGCTATCGCGAAAGGCGTTTACTAACGCTTTGTTCTTGGCTATTCTAAACGTGAGATATTTAGTGTCCCAAGATGAAGCAACTAAAGCGTCTACAAAGTGTGTATTAACATACTTTCATAGTGCCTATTTGGTATTGTGCTGGTGTGTATTATATACATGCGGCGTAGGTTCGTGGTTGCTCGTACTGGACACATGGCAATCTCACGGCCTAGAATAGCAGGACGAGCAAACAACTCGAACCTGCGCTTTTATTTACAAAATAGCATAGGTTCACAGAAACACAATAACTATGCTATTTAACTCACTAGAGTTCGCAATCTTTTTACCTTTGGTGTTCCTGCTTTATTGGTTCGTCTTCGACTATACCCTAAAGCGTTGCTCCAAACAACTCATTTGGCAAAACCTCTTTGTCGTTGTTGTTAGTTATATCTTCTATGGATGGTGGAACTGGCGGTTTCTTGTACTCATCGCATTTACTTCTTTTTGCTCTTGGGGAAGTGGCTTACTAATCAACCAATCATCCAAGCCTAAGTTGTGGCTTACACTCAATATAGTTGTCAATCTATTAATCTTAGGTATCTTCAAGTACTTCAACTTCTTCGTAGATAGTTTCTGTGACCTTTTCAACCTAACCAACAACATCGTCATTAAGGTGATTCTTCCCGTAGGAATCTCCTTTTATACCTTCCAAGCCTTATCCTATAGCATAGATGTCTATCGCAAGAAGATTGAGCCAACTAAGGATGTTGTTGCCTTTTTTGCATACGTCAGTTTCTTTCCTCAGTTGGTGGCAGGCCCTATTGAACGCGCCACGAACCTCCTACCCCAATTCCAGAAGAAACGTACTTTTGACTATACCGAAGCGGTCGATGGCATGCGTCGAATCTTGTGGGGATTATTCAAGAAAATCGTAGTTGCCGACAATTGTGCCACCTATGTGGATCAAGTTTGGGCAAACTATCAAAATGAATGTGGTAGTACACTTGCTTTATCTGCCATCCTGTTTGCTTTCCAGATTTATGGTGATTTTTCTGGTTATTCAGATATTGCTATTGGGTCTGCCAAATTGTTTGGTATTCAGTTACGCGATAACTTCCTAACACCCTATTTCTCGCGTAACGTAGCGGAATTTTGGAAACGTTGGCATATTTCTCTAAACACATGGTTTGTAGATTATGTTTACATTCCGCTCGGTGGTAGTCGAGAAGGACGATGGAACACAATTCGCAACACTTTTGTCATCTTCCTACTGAGCGGTCTATGGCATGGAGCGAATTGGACATATGTCACATGGGGCCTATACCATGCTTTACTATTTGTGCCACTTATTCTTATGGGAAGAACAAAGGCATACTACGGTGTTACCACATGGAAGCAGTCGCCACAAATCTTCTTTACATTTGGTTTGGTTGTTTTAGGTTGGATCATTTTTAGAGCACCAACCATTGGCGATGTGCCTGTATATCTATTAGGAATGGCTCATGGAGCATGGAGATGCAGTTATAGATTTTTTATATTGCATGAAATGCTCCCTATGAATTGGGCTATAATCTTAATGTTAAGTATTGAATGGTTATAATAGTCCCAATTTTTAGACA
>DCIY01000005.1:61790-63381 GCA_002317295.1 Bacteroidales bacterium UBA1714 | reverse complement strand
AAGAATGCACTCAACAACTGGCAAGGAAAAGTATTGATAAATACCGATGGAGTATTTGAGCAGTTTGATAGTATGACCAATGGCTATCGAGCAGCGCTCAAAACCATCGAGACCTATATCATTCGTCACCATTTAACTACCCCAAGGCTTATTATCAACCGATGGGCCCCACCTGAAGAGAATGATACCGAGGGATATATCCGCAGCGTATGTATGCTTTCCGGTTTGGGAGGAAATGAAGTATTGGCCAATACCGATTCCCGCCTGTACAATTTGGTTTGGGCGATGAGTATCGTCGAATGCGGAGAACAGATCTACGACTACAAGGAGTATCTGGATAGGGCGTGGGTGGATTTTATACCGAGAGTGACTACTATTGTGCCGAGGCAGCATTATGTATAGCGACAACTAATGTTATATGAAAAACGAAAAACACAGAAGAAGGCTTATGTACAGGGTCGCACATTGGTTACACCTGATACTTGGCAACATCTTAAATGCCTTTCGCTCGGTGAGGGTTGGTGTGTCGCGTTCAGCAACATGGTCGCATAGGCTGATACCGCATCCGCTAAATCAGCGGGCGACATGTGCCTCCGCTCTCCCCATCGCAGCAAAGCTACGCTGGGGGCCCCAATAATATGGCTGAATTTGCGGTACGTAAACACCCGAGACTGCTTCAGAAACTTGACAAAACGGTTTTTGGCCTCACCTATCCGAAAGCAGCAAGGCAAATAATGCACGGGCAAAGCCCTAATGCCTAATGAGCGCCCTTCGGGCTCAATGAGCGGCCTAAAGGCCTCAATGAGCGCCCTTGCGGGCTCAATGATGCGGACTGCGTCCTAATGCACGGGCAAAGTCCTAATGCAAAAACAATGGACTAATGTCCTAATGAACCTTAATATTAACCTTAAAACCTAAACTACTATGGCAAAAATTAAAACTTCGCCGTTTATCGACGGTATCAGCGGAAAAGCATGCCAACACAGTGAGTATTCCTACCGCACCAACAAAAAGACCGGTGCCGTGTACTCCTACCGTTTGTGCAATCCATCTGAGGGTGGTAGTAGTGCTGATCAGGTAGCCGCACGCAGTCTGTTCTCGCAAGCTGCACAAGCTGCAGCCGCAGTCTGCAAAGCAACCTCCAGCGACACTCCAGCCACCAATTACACCAAGCAAGTTGCCTACCGGGCACAATTCAACAATCAGCACAAGTGTGGCAGTTTCTACCCGTTTGTGTTGAAGAAAGAGTACGCCGCGTTAGTCGCAGCGCAAGGCTAAGAGGCCCCCTCCGACTCCCCCTGAAGGGGGCGAGGTAGGCAAAAGGCGCGAAATAAGGCAGCGCTAAAGAAAAATGCCGGACGCAGCGACTCGTTTTCTGAATAATAAAGGGAAACGCAAGCCCCACTGCAAGAGTATTAACCCAAATTATTTAACCTTAAACTTAAACTACTATGGCAAAAGCTTTATTTGCTTATCCTATTGAGGAGCTTCACGGCAAGATGAAAGGCTCCTTCGGCTTCGCTCAACGCGTCGCCGCTAACAACGAGGGTGAACGGAAACCCTACACCCACATCTATGGTAAGCGTTCGAC
>DCIY01000005.1:0-61636 GCA_002317295.1 Bacteroidales bacterium UBA1714 | reverse complement strand
ACTTGTGGTCGCTGGCTAAAGCCGGTACTCTGAATCAACAGTCTTAATGGGCCTACCCCCGACCCCTCCCTGAAAGGAGGGGAGAAGGGGCTGAGGGGCTGAGGGGCTCGCCACTCACGTGGCTAAGGGCTCGCCACTAACGTGGCTAAGGGCTCGCCACTCACGTGGCTAAAGGCTGAAAGGATGAGGGGATGAGAGGCTGAGGGGATTTTTAGTAAAGATTTTAAAATCATTAGTTCGCTACGCTCAAAAATCTCAGCTGAAAATATTGGAACGCAAGATAGGCTTTATTTCGTCACTTCGTTCCTCAGAAATCTAACTGAAAATCTAACTGAAAATCTAACGAACCATTAACCATTAACCATTAACCTTTCACCGTTAACCTTTCACCATTCACCGTTAACCGTTAACCGTTATGAGTAACCGTCTGCAACTGATTCTGGCCGTGGTTCTATGTACCTTCGGGTGCGTACTGATCACGGTCAGTTTCTTTACTCCACCTTCGGGTGTGATTGATAACTCCGTCCTCGTCGCCTTCGGCGAGATCCTGACCTTTTCGGGAAGTCTAATTGGAATCGATTATCATTACAAAGCGAAACAATAAATATGAAAAAAGTACTTATCCTATTAGCGGTCTTATTGACTTCCTGTAAGACTATGCAGTGTCCCCCGTGTGTGGGGGGTGAAGACAGTGTGCAAGTGGTGACCAAAGTAGTGCATGACAGCGTGTACGACTACCAGCACGACAGCATCTATATCACCCAGCGGGCGGACACTGTGTATTATTATAAGGAAAAGATACGCTACAAGACTCAACTTGTAGCGCATACAGATACTATCTATAAAGAGAAGGTCATAACCATACCCCCACCACCTGCCCAGAAATACGTACCCGCGTTCTATAAATGGTGTGCCGGGATACTTATCAGCCTGATCGTCGGAATCATCGTACTAATTATCCTCAAATGTTTGCATTTTTAGAAGTACGGTTCAAAGATACAACTAATCCTTCTTTTCACGCCATTCAGAGGGTGTCTGGCCGGTGAGTTTGACAAACACACGATGGAAAGATTGACGCGAATTGAATCCACAGCGTTCGTGAATAAACTCTACCTTTGTGTCGGTGTGCGCCAAGATGGATTTGGCCCGCTCCACCCGATATTCATTAACCAGTCGGGAGAACGAAGTGTTCATCTGCTTGTGCAACATGGTGGAGAAATACTTGGTATTGGTACCCAAGTGTTTCACCACATCCTCCACCGTCAGGTCGGGATTGAGATACAACTGCTCCTGCTCCAACAACTCTCGAAGACGAACCACTTGGTCTACGTTTACGTTTACGTCTGCGTTTTCGTCATCTTCCATCTCCTGCTGCGTCGCCAGACTGACAGGCTGCTTATAGTTGCTCACTTTGGCAAAAACAAACAGAAGGAGTACGGTCATGTAGGCAAAAGTAGCGACGTTGTACCATGGATGCAAGGCTGGGAGTAACTGGAACAACCCACTGACTATCCACCATCCGACAAATAAGCCGATGGTAGTCCATATCCAACGGAGCGAGTGCGCCTCAGGGTCGGAATAAATATCTCCCAATAGCCGTTCTCTACGTTGGAGCGCTATGCCAAAATAAATAAAATAGGTAAACAGGATCGCTTCCGCCACAAAGAATAATACGGTAAGCCAGTCGGGAAAGCAAGTATTCAGGATGGCACATAACGCAAACGGACTGGCCAATGCAATGAGTTTGGTTTTTGGAGACTCGTTGTTGGTGTACAGCGCATAACCCATCATCGCATAGCCTATGAAGATAAACATATCAATGGATGCACCTATACGATACAGATAGCCTGCGTCAGGCAACAGATTGGAAAGCATGTAACACATGGCGCTACCGAACAGAATGAGCAAACAACAGCCCATGATATTGCTCAGATATGTGTTGGCACGCCGGTGCTGCGTAAAGATACCGAAGCACAATTGCAGTCCGCACAATAGGCAGATGACAGCATAGATGGTGCTGCTAACACCACTAAGGTATGTGACTATGTCAATGGACATCAGGTCTCTGGTTTGCGCGTGCAAAAATACGACAACTTATTCGGCCTTGAGGTCTGCTGCGACCTTGCCGGGAACGCAACTGATGACTTGAGCGTCCTGGTATCTGGAACGGATGTCCTGACATGCCATGTCGTCGGTATAACCACCCTGTTGCAGGTCTTCCTTGAGGGTGCCACCATCAGATTTGATACCGGTGCAAACACATTTACCATCTTCACATGCTGAGAAAGAGATTGCTGCCAATACAAGCGCAGCTGCCATCAATAGTTTTTTCATTGCTGTAATGAATTGTTTAATGAATAATTGGGTTGATAAAAAAATATTCCGGGAGGTACCTCACCGCTCCAGGAAGCGATGATGGTATCATGACGAATCACATAAGCCATGGGCAGGTCGTTGGTGAAGTACAAAACACTGTCCATAGGTATCACCTGTATGGTAAAGGGCGAGGTCAGCGGATAGGTATGCGCCGTGTCCTGATAGAAAGAACGGAACTTGTGCTCTCCCACACTGTCCTGGGTGGCAATACCAATGACCCGATCGACCAAACCGCTCTTTTCCCACCAGCCCACCTGAGGCACGGCAGTCATGCAGAAGGGACAGTCAAAGGAAAAGAAAAAGACCATATAACTGCTGTCCGGCTGCAGTTGCAACGCGGCCAGAGGGGTGTTCTCCACCAGTTCTCCCTGATACTTGGCATGCTTGTGAAACAGCGCCGTGGCTTTGGGCAATGTATACCCGCACGCGAATGTGCCCGCGAGCATACCTATAATCATTATCATTGCTCTTACCCAATGCATGGGCTTGGGTTGTGCCCAAACAGCCGCCAGAATAAGCAGCACCACCATGATGCCATTGCGCACCAAAGTAAAGGTGGGAGACAGGTTCAGAAAACTCAAATGGCCGAAACATCCGCAATTGGTCATGCCAAAAGCATAGACCCCGTAGAGGAAACCGGCGCTGATGCCAACCAAGAAGAGGGCGGTCAGCACAGAGACGATTCTTCGGTACAAACCGGTCATCAACAACAGGCCCAATGCTATTTCGGTCAGGATAATGACCGGTGCGGACAGGGCCAGCCATTGCCACTGGAATGTACGCCAAAGGATATTGGAAAAGTAGGCACAATCAGCGGATTTGGCAAAACCGGATAGCAGGAAAACGATGGCTACCAGAATAGCGCACAGATTGCCTATTTTATTTTTTGTCTTGGTTTTCAATCTTGTTTATGTTCTTTGAGTTGCTGCCGGTATTCGGAAGGCGTGCAGCCTTTGTGGGTGATGAAAGCCCGGTTAAACGTGCTGCGATAGCGGTATCCTACCAACTGGCAAATCTTATTGCTGTCCATATCGGAGGCCAACAATTCCGCCGCTTTGTCTATGCGCAATGAATTGATGTAGTCATAAAATGTCTTACCGGTGGCTTCCTTTAAAAAAGCCGTAAAGGACGAGTTACTCATCAGCAGTTCCTTGGCCAAATCGTCTCTAGTCAATTCGGGATTGAGGTAGATTTTCTGGGTCTCGCACACTTGGTACAATCGGTTTTTAAAATCCATGACCTTCAGTTCATGTTGGCTGACAGGTTCCTCCTCGCTCACCTCTTCCATATCCGTTTTGTCGTCACCCAGGTGGGCCAACTGCAAATCATCATTATAGTGCTCCAAAACGATAATCGACTGATAGATACGCGAAAAAAGGATATTCCACAGCACGATGGCTACGGGAAAATAAATCAACAAACCGGTGGTCGTGTTGAAGTAACTGAGGAATAACCAATAAATCAGCAGTGCGGTAATGAGCACCGGCACAATCCACAACCAATGCAGGCTGATACCCTCGATAGAAGAACAGATGTTTTTCAGTTCGGTCTCAAATCGCCGTTGCTGGACGATGGAATAAATCATCAACGCAATCAGATACCCGGCGGTGAGGATAAAGATAATGAGCATGGTGATGCGGCTATACACCACGCAACCAATGATAATCAGCCCCGCAAAAGGCAGGACATTGCTCAGAATACGGGTGAAGGTCAGGGGTTTGGGGTGAGTCAGTTGGACCACGACCAGGGCACCCAACGGAACACATACCAGATCCAAAAAATTACCACAATACTCCCAATAACTGGGAATATGGTTGGGAAACAACTTGACAATAAACCAATACGCCAGGCATATAAACAGGGATATGGCCAATGCACCCGCTGTCCATCGTAGCGGATTATACGGCAACTGCTCTTCACCGGGGCGCTTGATGTACTGACGCTCCAGCAGCGTATTGAGTCCCCAGACAAAGACGCTGGCAAGAAGTGCCAAATTCAAAACCACCAATAGCAACGAAATGTGACTGTTCATAGGGATTACCCAATTTGGTTAATCGCCACAAAGGTAGTATATTTTTTTCATATGTGCAAATTATTTGGTCAAAGTCTTGCATAATTGGGAAAAAAAGTGTATTTTTGCACAAAAATTCAAACACTATGACTATTTTTTCTAAAATTATCAACGGAGAGATTCCGAGTTTTAAGGTAGCGGAAGACGATCATTTCTATGCCTTCCTGGATATTAACCCTGTACAAAAAGGACATGTGTTGGTGGTTCCCAAGTTGCCGGAGCCGGAGGCCGATTATATCTTTGACCTGGATGATGACTTGCTCAAAGATATGATGGTTTTTGCCAAAAAAGTGGCCATTGGCATCCGGCAGGCTACGGATTGCAAGCGCGTGGGCGTGGCTGTCATCGGTCTGGAAGTACACCATGTGCATATGCATCTGATTCCCATGAATCAGGAGGGCGATATGGACTTCAGAAAGAAAAAAGAATTCCCGGCAGAAGAAATGGCCGAAATGGCCAATTCGATTGCCCAAGCTATTGATCCCGTATAATAGTTTGCCCCATGGAGTATATTTCCAATCGCGAACAGGTGGTTTGCGCAATATCTGGGGGAGATAGGCAATGCGTTTCGATTTATGTCCCTATACGCGTGATGCGGTACGCGTACGAAATAGAATAAGGAAGATACCACAAAAAAAGACGGCCGAAAGACCGTCTTTGCGCTCCCTCTAGGACTTGAACCTAGGACCCCCTGATTAACAGTCAGATGCTCTAACCGACTGAGCTAAGGAAGCGTGTGTGCTTAAGAAATGGGTTGTTTTTTTCAAAAGCGGGTGCAAAAGTACTGCTTTTTTTCCACATGTGCAAATATTTTTATAAAAAAATTCGTTTTTTTCAAAAAAAAAGTGTAACTTTGCACAAAATTTAGATATTTATGAAAAAAATTCTTGGTTTAGGTAATGCTTTGACCGATGTTTTGCTTCAAGTGACTGATGATGACCTGCGCGAATTGAATTTGCCCAAGGGGAGTATGAAACTGATTTCGATGGAGCAGGCAGAAGCCATTCAAGTACGTTTTGCCAATGTACGTCGGAGAATGGTAGCCGGTGGCAGTGCGTCCAATACGATAACGACCATTGCCCAATTGGGAGGCAAAGCAGCCTTTATCGGCAAAATAGGCAACGATGAGGTGGGCGATTTTTATCGTGCCGATATGCTCAAAAACGGCATTACCCCGTTGTTGCTGGAATCGGAAAAGATGTCCGGATGCAGTATTGTACTCATTACCCCGGATGGAGAGCGTACATTTGCCACCTATCTGGGTGCTGCGGCCGATATGCATGCAGATGATATCCGCAAGGAGGCGTTTATTGGATATGACATCTTCCATATAGAGGGATATATGGTGCAGGACAATGAGTTGATTGAAAAAGCCATCAAGATGGCCAAGGAGAGTGGGTGCATGATCAGTCTGGACCTGGCCTCGTACAATGTGGTGAATGAGAATCACTATTTTCTCAAAGAGTTGATTAAAAAATATGTGGATATCGTTTTTGCCAACGAAGACGAGAGTTTTGCCTATACCCATCTCAATCCGGAAGAATCAGTTCATAATATCGCCCAGCAATGTGATATTGCCGTGGTCAAAGTGGGCAAGCGGGGCAGTTATGTACAACAGGGGGATAAGATGTACCACATTGGTGCCATTACCACTTCCTGCACCGACTCCACCGGTGCCGGAGACCTATATGCCGGTGGGTTCTTACATGCGTTAAGCGATGGTTTTGATATTCGTCGTTGTGCGGAAATAGGGACCATTGCTGCCGGCCGTGTGGTGGAAATCATTGGTACCAAACTCAGTGAAGAGACCTGGGACGAGATTCGTCGTATCTGTGCCATGTATCGTGGATTTATGCTCAAATATAACGTATAATGACCCTTATCTATCGCCTATACCAACTCCTGATTGCCTTACCGCTGCTGATGGTGGGCACCCTGTTGTGTTCCATCGTTACCGTACTGGCCGGTCGCAGGTGGCGCAATGCCCGGTGGATATACCATGCACAACAATTGTGGGCACGGTCGTTTTGTTATCTGATGTTTATTCCCGTGTCTGTACAGGGTTTGGAACATATACAACCCGGCCAATCCTATGTGTTTGTGAGTAACCACCAGTCGTTTTACGATATATTTGTCATTTATGGATGGTTGCCGGTTATCTTTAAGTGGCTGATGAAGAAGGAGATAGGTCGTATACCATTTGTGGCGCAAGCCTGTCAGGCTGCAGGGCATATCTGTGTGGACAGAACGCATGCCCGTGCGGCTCAAGAGAGTCTGCAGAAGGTGGAGGCCGAATTGCAAAACGGGGTGTCCACGGTGATTTTTCCCGAAGGTACCCGTACATCGGATGGAGCGATTCAGCCCTTTAAACGGGGGGCATTTCGTATTGCACAGGATTTGCAGTTGCCGATTATTCCCATTTCCATATCCGGTGCGTATGAGGTGATGAATCGTCATGCCTTCTTTGTCACACGCCATCCCATCTCCCTGTATATTGGACAGGCCCTGTCGGCAGATGAAGATATAGAAGTGGTTCGTCAACATGTGATAGAAGGAGTATCCAAGTGTACAAAATGAAGAAGTTTTGGTTGATTTTGGCCATGGGAATGGCCCTGATAAGTGTCCGTGCTCAAGAGTCGGCGTCGATACAACTCTTGCTCAATAATCCGGTGACTGCCCATGCCAATATCGGCGTGCTGATCAAGAATCTGACCACCGGTCAGGTGATAGACAGTTATCGTGCTCAGAATATTATTCCTCCTGCCAGTACGCTCAAAACACTGACCACAGCCACGGCGCTGGAGATGTTGGGAGGAGATTTTCAGTTTACCACCCGCATCGAATATTCCGGGACCATTCGTCAGGGGGTGCTCTATGGGGACCTCTATATCTATGGCGGTTGTGACCCGACTTTGGGCAATCTGGAAGATGGTCAGGGATTTATGCATGCCTGGGTCAATAAAATAAGAGAAGCGGGTATTCAGCGCATCGAAGGATGTGTCATGGCCGATTTGTCCATGCTGGATGCCGATGCGATGGGTTGTGGTTGGGCCTGGGAAGATATAGGTTCGTATTACGGCATGGGTGTGATGTCGTTGGCCTATATGGACAATACCATGAATGTGGTGCTGCGCAGTGGTCCGGTGGGCACGGTGGCTCGGGTGATGTATACGGTGCCGGAAGTGCCAGGGTTGCAGTTTGAGAACCATATACGTTGTACCACCATCGATTATGATGGGGCCTATATCCATGGTATGCCGTATGTGATGTTTCGTTATCTGACCGGCAGTATTCCTTCCAATCTGGGACAGTTTGGGGTCAAAGGAGATATCCCCAATCCGGGCTTGCTGCTGGCGCAACATCTGGATCAGCGGCTCAATCAAATGGGCATTCATACCACCAACCTGCCTTCTTATATCACAGAGGCCAATGGGGTGCATCGTACCCTGCTGTTTGAGCACAAGAGTCTGCCATTGCGCGAGATTGTGCGCCGCACCAATATGGAGAGTGTCAACCTGTATGCGGAACTGATATACCGGTATCTGGGTACACGGGTCAGTGTACCGGGCACCTATCATAACAGTGAAATGGTGGTGCGTCAGTTTTGGGCCAATCGAGGCGTGGACATCACCTGTGCCCGACTGTTGGACGGTTGTGGTCTGGCCTCTCAGAATGCAATTAGTGCCACATCGCTGGTGCAGTTGATGGAATATATGTCCCGATCCCGAGAGCGGGAGGCTTTTTTTCAATCGCTTCCGGTCAGTGGTGAAAGTGGGACGCTCAAATCGTTGTTGCGAGATTCCCCATTGACAGGGCGGGTGCATGCCAAGAGTGGAACGATAACGGCCACCCGCAATTATGCCGGATATATCCAGATGCCCAATGGGGATGAGTGGGCCTTTGCCATATTGATTAGCGATGCCCATGGCAAAGCGCAACATATACGGCGGGTGATAGAACAATACTTACTGAATGTATATTCCGCAAACCAATAGTACCAACGACTACCTGAAATCGCATCCGGAGTTGGAACCGGACAAGTCCTTGCTGGTGTTATCCACGGGGTTTCAGACCGCGGGTAGGGGTCAACAGGGGAATCATTGGGAAAGCGAACCAAATCAGAATCTGCTTTTTTCCCTTCGTTATCGTCCTGAACATCTGGCGGCACAAGCGGGTTTTGTTCTCAGTGAGCGTATAGCACTGGCCATCGTGTTGTCCCTGCCTGTAGAGGCAACCATCAAGTGGCCCAATGATATCTATGTGGGAAATGATAAACTGGCCGGCATCTTGGTGGAGAACCAGTTACAGGGGGAGTGGATTGCATGCTCCATCCTGGGGGTGGGACTGAATGTCAACCAAACGCATTTTGTCAGCGATGCGCCCAATCCCACATCGCTGCGGCTGTTGACCGGACAGGAGTATGATCCGTCGGCATTGCTGGATGCTATCGTGGAACGGTTTGAACAATTGGGTTCCTGGACTCAGGAACAACTGCATACCACCTATATGGACCATCTGTACCGCCGCCAGGGCTATCATCCTTATGTTCCACGGCCGGTGGATAACTCTCCCACGATGAACCAAACCGGTCTCAGTGAGGATGTATTTGAGGCCCGGATTGTGGAGGTTACATCCCAAGGAGAACTGGTGTTGCAAACCCGTCAGGGAGAGCAACGAACCTACCATTTTAAACAAATACGCTATGTTTTCTATTAAAGTCGGTTTGGCTTCGGACCACGCAGGTTATGCGCTCAAAGAGGCCCTGAAAAGTGAGTTGACCCAATGGGGCGCTCAGGTAATGGATTGTGGATGTGACTCCACCCAAAGTTGCGATTATCCCGATTATGCCCATCCTCTGGCGACAGCAGTAGCCAACCGAGAAGTGGATTTTGGCATTGCCATCTGTTCCACGGGCAATGGAATAGCGATGACCTGCAACCACCATCCGGGTGTCCGTGCTGCCCTGTGTTGGGATACCCCGTTGGCCGATTTGGCCCGTCGTCATAATAATGCCAATATCCTGGCCCTGCCGGCTAATTTTATCAGTCAGGACAAGGCCAAAGAGATTGTGCTCACTTTTTTAAAAACGGATTTTGAAGGAGGAAGACATGAGCGTCGTATCCTTAAAATCGATTGCTAATCTTGTTTGCAGTGAATACAGTTTTGCGCTATCTCGTTTAGGCATAGTGCAGGTGAGGCACATGCCTACGTTTGTAAGCATAGAGCCTGTCAATGGATGCAATCTGCATTGCCCCGAGTGTCCCATAGGTATGCGTGTCCCGCCCCAAAAGGTGCAAAAAATGGACATGGCGGATTATCAACATATCTTGCAGCAAGTTTCTCCATGGGTGCATACGATTCAGTTGTATTTTCAAGGCGAACCGCTTCTGAATGAGCAATTGCCACAAATGATTCGTTTGGCTCATGAGTACCATCTCTATACCATCGTGAGCACTAATGCCCAAACACTGACCCCTCTGTTGGCTGAGCAACTGGTGAGGGCCGGAGTCCATCGCATCATTGTCTCGGTGGACGGCATGAGTCAGGCCAGTTACCAGGCATATCGGGTGGGGGGTAATCTGCACAAGGCGTTGGAAGGCATCGGTTACCTGCGTCAGGCCAAAAAACAATTGTCCAGCAACGTGGTGATAGAAATGCAATGCCTGCGGTTACGTTCCAATGAAGGTGAATGGAAAATGATGCGACGGGTGTATCGCAAGATAGGGGCCGACAGACTGGTATTCAAAACGGCCCAGTTTTATGATTATGCCTCAGGCCATCCTCTCATGCCTACCCAACCCCAATACAACCGTTATGTACAGGGCGCAGATGGAGCGTATCATCCCAAAAACCGCCTGCATACACCCCGCTTAACCCCCTGTCATCGCTTGTGGACGGGTTGTGTGGTGGATG
The DNA here is from genome assembly GCA_002317295.1 of Bacteroidales bacterium UBA1714. GTDB lineage: Bacteria > Bacteroidota > Bacteroidia > Bacteroidales > Paludibacteraceae > Colicola. Next base: position 51,276 of record DCIY01000005.1, on the reverse strand, counting down.
TGGAAGGGAATGTGCGGCCCTGCTGTTTTGATAAAAATGGGGAATATATATGGGGCAATCTGCTGAAGCAGGATTTGAAGACCATCTGGCACGGGGAAGAGGCCAATCGGTTTAGAAATCAGGTATTGCATCATCGCCATACCCTCTCTATATGTCATAATTGTACCACACGATAACACAAATGCTTCTGGGACCATGTGTATCATCTGCTCTAATCAGCGATTTTTGTACATATCTTCGTAGTAGCGCTCGTACTCGCCGGAAGTGATGCGGTCCATCCATTCCTGATGGTCGAGGTACCAACGAACGGTGCGCTCTATACCTTCTTCAAACTGCAGCGAGGGCTCCCAACCGAGTTCTCGTTGTAATTTTCTCGAATCGATAGCATACCGCATATCGTGTCCTGCACGGTCGGTAACATAGGTAATCAGGTCCATATCGGCTCCTTCTTCACGGCCCAAAATGCGGTCGACGGTGGCAATCACCACCTTGATGATATCGATGTTTTTCCACTCATTGAATCCACCAATATTGTAGGTTTCGGCCACCTGACCCTTGTGAAAAATCAAATCAATGGCACGGGCATGGTCTTCTACATACAACCAGTCACGCACATTTTCTCCCTTACCATAGACGGGCAGGGGTTTGCGATGACGAATATTGTTGATGAACAACGGAATGAGTTTCTCGGGGAACTGGTAAGGACCATAGTTATTGGAACAGTTGGTGACAATGGTCGGCATGCCATAGGTGTCGTGGAAAGCGCGTACAAAGTGGTCGGAAGACGCTTTGGAAGCGGAGTAGGGACTGTGGGGCATGTATTTCAAATCCTCGGTAAAGAATTTCTCACCATATGCGTGGTGGTGCAACGCACTGGAAGCGGTGGTGGTAAATGGAGAATCGATGCCTTCGGGATGGGTCAGTTCCAATGCGCCATACACTTCATCGGTAGAGATGTGGTAAAAACGGCATCCCTCGTATTTGTTTTCTCTCGTTTCCCAATACAGTTTGGCCGCCTGGAGCATGGATAAGGTACCCATGACATTGGTGCGGGCAAAGGTGAAGGGGTCTTTGATGGAACGGTCAACATGACTCTCTGCTGCCAGATGGATAACACCCGTTACCTGCTCTTCCTGCATGAGGGCATAGATGGTATCAAAATCGCAGATGTCGGCTTTGACAAACCGATAATTGGGACAGTTTTCAATATCCCTGAGGTTTTCCAAATTGCCTGCATAGGTCAGTTTGTCTACATTGATAATTCGGTAGTCCGGATATTTGTTAACAAACAAACGAACTACATGACTGCCAATAAATCCGGCTCCGCCGGTAATCATAATACTTTTCATATCTTTAAAATCAATCATCAATAACCATTAACCATAGCCACATTTGTGGCGAACCGTTAACCATTAACCATTAACCATTAACCGTTAACCATTACAAGGGCACTCCTGCTGACACAGGGTGCAGCGGTGGGTGGTGTACGCAATACATCGTCTCGCATCCCAATCTCCCGACAGGGCCTGTTGGGGGCAGGCTTGGATGCAGACATCACACGCCCCGCATTGACCACCGGGTATATAGTACGATGCATCCACTCGTACCTCCGGTATATCCGCTACGGCTTCGTTGAGCACCAGTTCCCCCATATGTACCCAACTGCCCCACTGGGGATGAATCAGTTGGTGGTTTTTGCCAATATATCCCAATCCGGCCTCAATGGCCCATCGTTTTTCGAGCACCGGTGCCGAATCGCAAAACAAATGTTGTCCCTCATAGGTTTGCAGTCTCTGACCTTGGGCTGCGGCTGCATCCCGCAGGGCCTGTTCCAACTGATACAGTTTGGATTTGACTACCCGATGATAGTCATGTCCGCTATGCTCCCAGGTCAGTAATATCACCACCACGGTTTGGGCACCTGGAACCAATTGCCGGATATCGTATCGTTTATCCTGATTACGCTCCAAATAGTCCATTGCACCATGATAACCAGCCCGTATCCATTCATTCATAAACCCTATCTGGTCATCCATGCAGCGAGCAGGGGCGCAACCGATGGCATCAATTCCACATTGCTGTGCTATCAACTGTATTTGTGGGTATGTCAGCATGGGGCGTTTCGATGATTTCCGGCATCTGTGTAGGCGCAGAATCGCGTACCAACTCCGGACGGAATACCTTAAGCAGGTTGGCAAACATCAGTTGCATGGCAATGGCCAAAACGATGACACCAAAGAACTTACGAACAATAAACAACGACACGGGTTTCATGTATTTGGTTACCCAATGGGTCGTCTTGAGGACAATATACAGGGCTATCATGCACAGCAGAATAGCTACCAGCAAACTAATCATTGAGTAGTCTGTAGTGAGGGAGATGAGGGCGGTAAAGGAACCCGGGCCCGCATACAGAGGAAAAGCCAAAGGAACCAAATCGCCACTGCCTCCCAAATCATTGGACTTAAAAATCTCGATATCCAACAGCATCTCCATGGCCATGAGCAGGATAACAAATCCACCCGCTACCGCAAAATACTCAATGCGGATGCCAAAGATACGAAGGGCAATATCACCAAGTACCAAAAAAGCACATAGGATAATCAGGGAATAGATGCACACACGCATGGGGTGGATCTTGGTTCCTTTCTCCTCCATGGAGATGGTTACAGGCATGTTGCCAATGGGGTCAATAATGGCAATCATGAAAATAAAAGAGGAGATGGCATGCCACCAACTGAAGGTACCTAAATAGGCTTGTAAGGACTCCATAATGCAGTTTATTTATAAATCGGCTGCAAAGTTACACAAAAATTTGTATATTTGCAAAAAAAATTGTACCTTTGCAGCGAAAAATAAAATGGATAGTTTCGATTAATAAATTTTTAATAGTATGATTAACTCTCAAGATGTCAAAAACGGTATTTGCATTCGTATGGACGGCCGTTTGTATTTTGTGATCGAGTTCCTTCATGTGAAACCAGGTAAAGGTAACACGATCATGCGTGTTAAATTCAAAGATGTAGTGGACGGTCGCGTATTGGAGCGTCGCTTCAACATCGGTGAGAAACTGGAAGATGTACGCGTGGAGCGTCGTCCATATCAGTATCTGTATGCCGAAGGCAATGATTACATCTTTATGAATCAGGAGACCTATGAGCAAATTCCTATCGCTCACGACCTGATTACCGGCGTGGATTTCCTCAAGGAAGGTATGGTTTGCGATGTAGTCAGCGATGCCACTTCGGATACGGTCCTGTTTGCCGAGTTACCCACCAAGGTGGAGTTGGCTATTGCCTACACCGAGCCGGGTCTGAAGGGTGATACCGCTACCAACACCTTAAAACCTGCCAAGTTGGAGACCGGTGCAGAGATTCGTGTTCCTCTGTTTATCAACGAGGGCGAGATCATCCGCGTGGATACCCGCGATGGCAGTTACTGCGAGCGAGTTCGCTAATCAGTATTCCCACCGCACTCCTATCTGACCGTTGATACCCTGGCTTTGATAGCCGTAGTAGATATCATGATGACGGTTGAGGTAGTTATTGAGTTGCAAATAACATTTTAGCCAACGATTGACGGCGTACTGGACACCCAGACGAAGATCAATCGTTGGTTTTAGTTTAACATCTCCTGCCGTGGTAAGAGCGGTACGGGCACCTTCAAAGATATTGTCCGAGTACAGGGACCACTTGCGGTCGATATTGGCATCGATGCGCAGGTGAGCATCCCAGTCGGGATGGTCATAGGCAGCGGCGGGGTTGTAGGCATAGTCCTTGTTCTCCAACGACTGCTGAATCCATTTGTAGTAGTAACCCGAGGCCAGGATATGGACGATATCCTGATAGTGATAGGTAATCTCTCCACCCACGGACCATTGTTGCCAATTGCCATACAAATAGGCCAGGTTGGTTCCCGCTTGGGTCCACAGCGTCAGGGTGTCTGGAGCCAAAATCGTTTTTTGGTTCATGCGGTACGCATACCGGGCATGAATATCCAACAGCAGCCCGGCACAGGGTTTGATGCGAAATCCCAATCCGGCATCCACGGGAGTATAACCACATACATGATGGGACTGAATGCCATTTTCTACCCCGAGGTAACGGTTAAAATCATAATAATCCACCAGCATACCATACCCAAAACTGCCCTTGGCTTCCGCCCATACCATCAGCCACGAAGGAATGATTCTATACTCCACCTTGACATCGGGTGACGGAGCAAAACTGAGGTTTTCCGTTTGGGTTAAGAATTGGCCGCGACCAATATTCATATCCAGGTTGGCTCCTGCGTGTACGCGCACGCGCTCCGATATATATTCGTAGTAAGGATTGATTCGAATGCCATGACGATTATTGTAGGAAGCAGGGTCGAGATGCATACTGTCCTTGTCCAGCGTCATGAACGCATTGCGAACATGGGCTTTCATTCCGGCATGATGGTGATCCGTTTGCCACTCCACCATGGCATAAGACTGCACCCGATGTTCGGCAACCACAGAGGGCACAATCAATGTGTGGTAACCGGTCTGGACACAGTATTGTACCTGTTGGGAGGAGGCAGAACGAATGCCGATATTCGTATGTACATCCCACAACGCCTGCCAATCCTGCGGCTGGAGGTCTTTCATCTTATCGATGGTCAAACCATTATGACCATCATAGTAACGCCCATAACGGCTATAATAACGGTTTTGGCCTTCCACCGTGAAATACACATCAAGCGGGGTAAAGGATTTTTTAAAATCCATGCCCACCTTGCTCGTTTCCAGCGTGTTACGACCCCAATGAGCATCGTGTTTGGCATACAAATCCAAACCCACTTCTTTTTTGTCCCGCAGACGATAGATAAAGTCCAAATAGGTATTGTTGTGTCCCACATTGCCTTCCAACCAGCCTCGAGAGATTTCGGGAGGAGCAAATCGAGTGGCCGATCCGGCCAGGGGCTGAATCCCCGTCACTGCCGGTAAGGGTTCGCTATAGGTCGAATAACTGACCTTTTCCGCAGGGATGTCTGCTTCCACTCGGACAGGATTGACCGACAGTTTTTTGGCATTCTTGATTACTGGTTGAAACTCCCGTTCCACCGTTACCTGACGATTGATGGTATCTTGTGCCGTGGTGGTGACACTGAGCGCTAAGGCACCCAACAAAATCCATGATCGACGCATCATAATTCTTCCTCCTCTTCTATCGTTTGAGGTTGCTCACTGAGAGCAATCGCATTTAACTTTTCCGTAATGATGGATTGGATTTCATCCTCTCCTTTGTAGTTTTGTTGGAGAGCCAACAGGTATTGTTTGGCCTGGAATGTCTCTCCTTTGGCCAGATTGAGGTCCGATAACAAGATAAAACTCTTGGCCAGCCAATACTGGTGCGGGGTCTTCATACCGGCAAAATCCATGATTTCGGTTTCTGCCGCATCGTTTTGACCGATTTGCTGGTAACATACCGCCATGAGATACTTGGCTTCGGCACCCGTTTCTATTTTGACATTCTTGGCCAGTACCGCCAGGTCAGCCATGGCCTCTTCCCACTGTTGCCCGGACAGGTAGGCTTTGGCACGGTTGTATAACGCTTCATCCCGTACGGCAGGACTCAACGCATTGTCCTCCAATAACTGCGTGGCTACGGTAATCAAATCGGGTTGGTCCTGCAACTGATAACTGCAACGCAAGGCTCCCAACCGAGCCGCTGTCTGGGTAGGTTGTTGGGTGGCGGTGCGAGCCAGATAACGGAAGGCCTCTCGGGCTTTGGTGTAGTCCTGACGGTCAAAGGCCAGTTCAGCCAATCGGGTATAGGTCTCTTCCACATACTGATTGCTTCCCGTTTCACTCAATTGGGTATAGAGCGCTTCTGCCTGCTGTTTATCCCCCATACGATAGTGGGCATCCGCGGCATAGTATGTGGCCGTAGCACAGTAGCGACCGGTAGGGCAGAATTGAGACAGATAGGTACCAAAACCGGCTGCTGATGCCGCATAGTTACCCAACATATATTGCAATTCGGCGGCAGCATAGGTGAGTGAATCCTCCTGACTGGAGATATTCATGTTCATTTGTCCCAACCCGCGTGCGTACTCCAAATAGGTGTTGATATCGTTGTTTTCCACATACACCTGCTCCATGTTTTCCAGGGCCAAATAAGCCTCCTTGCTGCCCGGATACTGTTCGATGGTTTTTTGGAACGCCGCAATGGCCAACTCTTTTTGTCCCATATTACGATAGGTCATGGCCAATTCGAGCGAAGCCTGTTTGGCCAGAGGAGAGTGTGGATAACGGGTAATGAGTTGTTCATAGGCTTGCGTGGCATCTTCATTCCGGTTGAGTTGCAACAGGGCACGAGCCAGTTCGTAGAGTCCATCATCAGCATAATCCGATTTGGCATACTTGTGATTAAGCAGGTTCAGATTATTCACCTTGTCCTCATACCGGTGGCTCAAACCATAGGCATAAGCCTGCTGATACAACGCATGGTCTACTCCGGATTTGTTGATATCAATCACATGCTGATAGGCCTCGATGGCGGGTGCAAACTGACGATTATTGAAACAGCAGTCTCCTATTCGGTTCAGCGCATCACTATAGGTGTTGTGTGCCGGGTCGGCATGGGTGAGGTACAGACGAAATGAGGATTCGGCATCGCTATATTGGCTTGTGGCCCATAAGGCATATCCCAATAAGTAATCGGCATGATGTACATTTTTGGATTGGGCAACATTCACCTGACTGAGGAAAGTGCGGACATCACGAATGCACCCTTCGTATTCCTGCAACCGATAATCGGCTTCAGCGCGGTAGTAATAAGCCTCTGTTTTGTAGACAGAACCCTCTGTTGCGTTGGCAATCACTTCGTTCATCCATTCCTGACACTCTTTCATTTTGCCCTGCACAAACTTATCCACACCGATTTGGTAACGCAGGTATTGCCGTGTTTGCAGCATCTTGGCGGAAGGGTCCTGTACCTTGCCAATGGATTCGTAAGCTGCCAGGTAATTCTTGCTGCTCATATACATGCTGGCCATCAGCGCATACACCTGTTGGGCATGTTGCGTATTGGGGTATGTGGCCAAAAAATCTTCAAATGCCTGGATGCTTTCTCCCAATGCGGTGCCACTTTCGTAACAGGTGAGTGCATAGTTGTACATGGCCTCTTCCCGCACCTTGGGACTGAGATTAAAACGCATGGCAGCACTATAACTCAGTTTGGCTTTTTCCCGGTCGTTCACCTGAATATAGGCATGACCCAGATGCAGACAGGTGTTTTCACTGAGCGTATCCTGCAGTTGTTTCACCCGCTTGAAATAAGCAATGGCATCCTGATATTGCCCCAAACGATATTCGCTCATACCAATGAGGTACAAATCCTCGCGCAACAGCGGCTCTTTGGGTTTGCCTTTCTTGTCCAAAATGGATTGGTGAATACGTTCGTACTCTTTGAGGTTGGTCGCAGCCACATCATACTTACCCTGGGAATAGTATATCTCACCCAGGATACGATGCAGTTCGGCATTGTTGGGATTATTGGGATTTTCCTCCAACAAATAGCGAATGCGGTCGTAGACCTCCTCGTATTGGTGCTTGGCATAGTAAATTTGAACAATGTAATACGGCACAATATGCTTGTACTGAGAGGTATGTTCGATATCCAAAAACTCCGGTAAAGCACGGTCATAATCCTGCTCCAGATACCAGCAGTACGCATAGTAATAACTGCCCTGCACCCGATAAGGACTGTCGCTGTCCCTCAAGGTCTTAAAACAGGCGGCTGCGGCCTGGTGTTCCTCATGATTGAGATAGGCATAACCCCGGTAAAAGAAGAACATGGGCTGCTCATCCCGTGTGAGTTGCTTCCACTCTACTTTTTGAAACGACTTGAGGGCATTCTTATACTTACCTCGTTCCGTTTGCAATACACCCATCATGAGTTGAACCTCACTGTCGTAGGTGGTGTACGGATAATCTTTGAGGTATTGTTTCAATTCATTTTGGGCACTCTTGTTGCGAGCCTCAAACAATAGTTTGACCTCATGAAAACGGTCCTCTACATCATTGGCTGATACCAACGGTATGAGGCACCATAATCCAATAATAACGATAGCAAATTTTCTCATTTATGATGATTTTTACGACGTTTGTTTTGCAATGCACGCTGTTTGCGTTTGTTCACTACCTGAATAATGGCAACCACAAAGATAGCCAGCAAGGTTACCAGGATGATAATCACCATCTTGGTATTCAGGTTATCTCCCTTGACACGATTCCACATGGCCAGCATGGCTTCGGTTTGGTCAGCACAATCATGCATCAGGGCACAACGTTCGATGATTTGACGGTCCGGATAAAAGACCTGATTGGCATGAACGGCCGTGGCACCGTCTCCAAAGAAATAACTCAGGTCGGCAGTCTGTTCAATATCTTCATTATTGGCCCATTCCAATATCTGAGGGGAAGCAATCACACTGACATAACCTATCTCCTCCATATTGAGAATGGCATTTTCGGGCATGCACATAAAATTGATAAAGTAACTGGCTGCCTTGACGTTTTGGGCATACTTGGGAATGCACCAACCATCAAACCATACATTGGAACCTTCCTCAGGAATGGTGTACTTGAGTTCCACTCCCATCTCTTCCGCCTCATCAATGGCCCACTGGGCATCACCCGACCACAATACATCCATCCATGTTTTGCCTTTGGTCATCTCTTCCTTACCAAAATCCACTTCCCATCCTGCAATATTCTCTTTCATGCCGGTGAGAAATTCTTCCACCCGCTGAATGCGTTCAGGAGTGATATTGGCCACCAGGTCATCGCGGTCTTCCTCTCCGGCAGCAATCTCATCACGATAGCAGTAGAGCACAATCACCGAATAGACATCCCGAAAAGCATCTTTCATAAAAATATGACCATTGAATTCGGGATTCAACAACGCACCCCAGGAATGGAGTTTGTCACCATCCACCAGCGCAGTGTTGTACAATATACCCGTGGTTCCCCACATATAACCTATGGCATAGTCGCTCACACGAACCGAAGGGTCCGGAGCCATTTGTTGGAACTTATCCAACACAAATGGTGCCACCAGTTTGGTATAATCGGGCGTAGAACCAAAATCCTTATCAATAGGCAACAGCAATCCTTGACGAAGCATGCGCTCAATGATATATTCGGAAGGACAAATGACATCATAATCCTCGTGTCCTATCTCGATTTGAGTGAGCATGGACTCGTTGATATCAAAGGTTTGATAACTGACCAGCACCTCTTCACCCGTTTGCTCACGATACCATTCCGGGAACTTATTCAGAACATTGGTCATATCCATGTAGTCGGCCCAGTTATACACCTTGAGCGTATGCGCACGGTCAACCGCCATGGCCGAGGTCAAAACCATCACCACAGAAACACAGGTTACAAAAAGTCTTTTCATTTTTTGGTTTGTTTATTGGTTCGTATATTGGAAATAATTAACAAAGCAAGGATGGTGATAAAGATAATGGTGAACAACGGTCGCAGTTCCGGGGTCAAACCTCCCTTGCGGGCATCTGCATAGATAAATGTGGAGAGCGTCTCCAGTCCGTTGCTTCCTTTGGTAAAAAATGTCACACCGAAATCATCAATACTCAGGGTGAGGGACAAAATAAATCCGGAAACCATTCCGGGCCACAGTTCCGGAACCATCACTTTGCTGAAGGCCTGAATGGGAGTGGCCCCCAAATCCAACGCAGCTTCGTAGATATTCGGATTCATTTTTTTAAGTCGGGGCATGACACTGAGCACCACATAAGGGGTGCAGAACACCACATGCGCAATAATCACCGTCACCAACCCACGACTGATGCCCAAAAAGACAAAAAGCAGGAAAAGAGAGATACCGGTGATGATATCCGGATTAATCATCGGGATGCTATTGAGAAACATCACGGCCTGACGATGTCGCTGCCTGAGATTAAAGATACCAATGGCGGCTATGGTGCCCAACAGCGTGGCAATCAGGGAAGAGGCAACGGCAATCACACCCGTATACAACAGGGCCCGATACAGATTCGGATCCACTCGCACACCGCAGGAAGTGTCATAACCGGAAAAGAAATTCTCGTATAGTCCAAAGGTAAAACCGGTCCAGTTACCCAGCACCTTACTCTTGGTAAAAGAGAAAATGATAATCAGCACAATGGGGGCATAGAGAACCACCAGCAGCAACCACAGGTAACTTTGACCGGCAATGCGCGAAATCAGACTGCGTCTATCGATTAATATCTTCTGTGTCATGATTGCCAAAGAATGAAGTTAAACCTATGATAATAAGCATAATGAGGGATAATGCCGCTCCGTAGTTCCACATGGCGATACCTCCCTCACCAAAACTGCGCTGAATCAAACTGCCAAACAACGTAATCTTGTTTTGAGTAAGCAATTCGGAAATGGCAAATGTGCTGACAGTGGGCATAAAGACCATCACAATACCCGAATAGATACCGGGAAGCGAGAGCGGCAAAATGACCTTGGTAAACACTTTGCGTCGGTTGGCACCCAAATCCATGGCGGCTTCCATGAGGCTGATGTCGATTTTTTGCAATGTGTTGTAGATGGGATAAATCATAAACGGCAAAAAGTCGTACACCATACCATACAGCAACGCTCCTTCTCCCAACGGGAGATTAAACATATGAAACAGTTCCACGGTGGCAATGGTGCGCAACAGAAAATTAATCCACATGGGCAAAATAAACAACATGGCCATCACCGCAGGGGTGCGGAACGAATTCAACGCCATGATATAAGCGGCAGGGTATCCCACTAAAAGGCAAATGAGCGTGGTGATCAGCGCAATGGCAATCGAATAGATAAACGTATTCACAGCCTCGGACCGATGAAAGAACTGCACAAAGTTCTGAATGGTAAAATCTCCCTGCTGATTGGTAAACGCATAAATACCAATCAGTATGAGAGGCAATACCACTAAAAAAACCATCAGCCCCACATAAGGCCAGGCCCATGTGCGTCGGTTCTGTATGATAGAGTTGCTTTTCATTCCTGTTCGGTCTTGTAAAGTCTAATCCAACTGGCTGCTATCTTGATACCCACACGGTCTCCTTTGTCCCATATGTCGTTGGTATCCACAAAGATATCGTCTCCATCATCGGTGCGAATCTGCAAATGATAGTGGTCGCCCTTGTAAAGAATAAAATGTACCTCACCGGAGAGAACACCCTCTTCTTCATCATCCAACAGATTGACATGGTCAAAGTCCACTTCCACTTCCACTTTCTCCCCCACTTCAAACCGTTCGGCCGTTCGTTCCAACACATCCCATTCTTCACCCAGGAAGAGCACTTTGTTATCCTCCAGCACTTCTCCTTCAAAAGCGTTACACAGTCTTTCCTTGTGCATCACCTGGATATCTTCGGGTCTGACCAGCAAACCAACACGAGTACCGGGTTCAAACGCATGATAGTCCTGCACTTCGAGTTCATAACCATTATCGGTCTTGACACTCATATGGTAATGAACCCCTCTAAAGATGCATGAACTGACCACACCATGCAACTGCCAGGGGTCATCGGCTTCCTGTTGCTTGTTTTCTGCCTTGGATTCGGCAATATAAAAATCTTCGGGACGAATGACCACATCCACTTCGTTATCTTCTCCAAAACCCTTATCAACGCACTCAAAATCCTCGTCGCAGAAATGCACTTTGCAGTCCCGAATCATGGTGGCATCCAATATATTGCTTTCCCCGATAAAATCTGCCACAAAACAGTTTTTGGGTTCGTTGTAGATATCCGTGGGACTGCCTATCTGCTGAATCTTACCCTCGCGCATCACCACCACACGATCACTTAAGGTCAAGGCTTCTTCCTGGTCATGGGTGACATAGATAAAGGTGATACCCAACTTGTTGTGCATATCCCTCAACTCCAGTTGCATGTCCGAACGCATCTTGCGGTCAAGGGCAGCCAAAGGTTCATCTAGCAACAACACTTCGGGTTCATTGATGATGGCACGAGCAATGGCCACACGCTGCTGCTGACCTCCGGACAGACTGTCCACATCTCGATATTCATAATCAGACATGGAAACCATCTTGAGGGCTTTCTTCACCCGACGCTCGGTTTCCCGTTTGTCCACATGCTTGAGATTGAGGCCAAAAGCCACATTGTCATACACGTTGAGATGGGGGAAAAGAGCGTACTTTTGAAATACGGTGTTCACCGGCCTCAAATGAGGAGGCATGCTCGTCATATCTTCCCCATTGAGCAGAATATCTCCCTGCGTAGCCACCTGAAATCCGGCAATACACCTCAGCAGGGTGGTCTTACCACAGCCGGAGGGACCGAGGATGGTTACAAACTCGCCTTTCCTAATCTGAAGGCTCACATCGTCCAAGGCAAACTTACCGTCTTCAAACTGTTTGGAGACATGATTGACCTCAATGATGTAATCGGATTGCGCCATAATTGTTCTAATTAACCAAATTTGGGTACAAAAGTACAACAAAATTCTGGATTATACAAATAAAATGCATTTTATTTTGTACATTCCAAAAAAAAATGGTATTTTTGCAACATGAAATGGAAAAATTATCCTTTTTGGGCATGGATACTCCTCATGACTGCAGGAGTGAGTGTGTTGTTCATAGGCATTACCATCGCCACACACTCGGATGTGGACATGTCCCAACCTGCTGCCATGCGGTGGTTGCTCACCGGGCAGGATTTGCTGGTACTAATCATTCCCGCCTTCGTGTTGGCCTGTTGGATGAGTGGTCAACCCATGACCTATCTGCATCTGAACCGGGGAATGAGTGCCCTCACCGCTGTTTTGGCCATCCTGACCATGCTGTTGGCGGCTCCCGCTATCAATCTGCTCAGTCACTGGAATGAACAGTTGGCACTGCCACAGGTGCTCCAACCCCTGGAGCAGTGGATGAAACAACTGGAGGAACAGAATGCGCTGACCACCGAACGACTGTTGTCGGTGAATACCCTCGGTGGACTGCTGGCCAATCTGGCACTGATAGGCGTTGGCGCCGCTTTGTCCGAAGAACTCACTTTTCGAGCCCTGCTCACTCGGTTCTTTACCCCACGCCATTCCACATCCAAACTGCCTCATGGCCCCATATGGGCCGTGGCCGTGGTGTTCTCCCTGCTGCATTTTCAGTTTTACGGGTTTATCCCCCGCATGCTGATGGGAGCGCTGTTTGGATATGCACTCGCATGGACGGGCAGTCTGTGGGTGCCCATCCTGATGCACTTTACCAACAATGCAATGTCGGTCATCCTGTACTACATCATCGACCATCGCGAGGGACTGGAGATGGAACAAATGGAATCGTTGGGAACGGGAGATACGTTGTGGTTGGGAATACTCAGTCTGGTGGTTACGGCTGCACTCATCTATTGCTTGCGCCGTTCTACCACAATCAACAGGGCTTCTTCCCGCACATCCATGGGTAACTGAATATTGCGCAGTTGCAGACTGCGCACCCAACCTGGGACATCTTTTTCCTGCATCGTTTGAAACACTTCCCGAATTTTTTGGGCCTGTTCATCGGTAAATTCCGATGCAGGGATACCGGCAAGAGCATCCAACTCTTCATCGTCATAATACACGATTTCGGCATTGGTTTGCAGCAATGTCTCCCTTTCACACACCAAATGCTGACCACAGCAACCGGAGTCGTCATTGGGAACAACGGACTGCTCTTCATCTGCCGATGGGGTCTTCCCCTTCTTGCGGGCTTCTACCTCAAAGAAGATGAGGATGCCCAATGCCATGGCAATAAACAATATCAGTGGAATCATTCTACAGCGTCCTCTTCTACCACCAGATTATCAATAATGAAATTTTGTCGCTCCATGGTGTTCTTGCCCATGTAGTAAGCCAACAGGTCAGCCACAGCATCTTCTTTGCGCAGCGTTACCTGGTCCAGACGAATGCGTTCATCGATAAATTCCTTAAACTGATCGTACGATATCTCACCCAAACCTTTGAATCGGGTAATCTCGGGATTCTTGATTTCATTCAAGGCTTTGATACGCTCCTCTTCGTTGTAACAATACCGGGTGTCCTGTTTGTTCTTGACACAGAACAGAGGCGTTTGCAGAATATAGACATGACCTTTTTTGACCAAGTCCGGAAAAAACTGCAAAAAGAATGTCAGCAACAGCAACCGAATATGCATACCATCCACATCGGCATCCGTGGCAATAATGACCTTATTATATCTCAAGTCATCCAATCCATCTTCAATATTGAGTGCCGATTGCAGACAATTGAACTCTTCATTCTCGTACACATACGACTTGCTTAACCCATATGCGTTCATAGGCTTACCCCGCAGGGAGAACACCGCCTGGGTACGAACATCCCGAGCCTGGGTAATGGAACCCGATGCAGACTGACCCTCAGTGATGAAGATACTGCTCGCTTCACGCAAATCGTCATCGCTGTCCTTGCTCGAATGAACAGGTTTCGGGTCGTTGTAGTGCACCTGACAATCCCGCAATTTGGGATTGTTGAGCAGATTCTTTTTGGCCCGTTCTCTCGCCGCCTTGGTCACACCGGCTATCGCTTTGCGTTCCTTCTCGGATTCCTGAATCTTTTGCAACATGGGCTCCACCACTTCCTGATGAATGTGCAGGTAGTTGTCCAATTGCTGCTTGACAAAATCATTGACAAACTTATTGACACTCAACCCGCCCGTGGGAGACATGTCTTTCGAACCCAGTTTCACCTTGGTTTGGGACTCAAACACCGGTTCCTCCACATTGATGGCAATCGCACCAACCACTCCATTACGAATGTCGGCCAGGTCCATGTTCTTATTAAAAAACTCCTTGATGGTGCGCCCAATAGCTTCACGGTAGGCTACCTGGTGAGTACCTCCCTGAATGGTATGTTGGCCGTTGACAAACGAGAAATATTCATCGTTGTTCTGATTGGTATGCGTAAGAGCAATCTCAATATCTTCCCCTTTGATGTGAATAATGGGGTAGAGAGGCTGCTGGTCCATGTTCTCGGTCAGCAAATCCAACAAACCATTTTTGGAGGTAAACTTCTGACCATTATACACCAGCGTCAAACCGGTATTCAGATACGCGTAGTTACGCAGCATCGTCTCAATCGTCTCGGTTCGGAATTGGTAATTCTCAAACAACCCCTTCGAACTGTCCGGGGTAAAGACAATATGGGTTCCACGCTTGGGTTCCTTGGTTTCACCGGACATTTTCATCCATTCGCTGATATCCATAACACCCGTATCATTGACCAAATGTCCCTGGTGAAATGTTGCCTGACGGGTTTTGTCTTCACGAAATGACTGCACCATAAAGTCCATGGACAGTGCATTGACCGCCTTGGTTCCGACACCATTCAGTCCTACGGATTTTTTAAACGCTTTGGTATCATATTTACCACCTGTATTCAACAGCGATACCGCTTCTACCATCTTTCCCAATGGAATGCCACGACCATAGTCGCGTACACTCACGACTCCATCATGCACAGTCACTTCTATAACCTTGCCTTCCCCCATGCGGTACTCATCAATGGAGTTGTCAATGGTCTCCTTCATGAGCACATAGATACCATCATCACTGTGAGACCCATCTCCCAATTTGCCGATATACATACCAGGACGGCGACGAATATGCTCCCGATCATCCAAATGGATAATGTTGTCGTCGTTGTACACGGAACTGTTGACTTGTGTTGAATCCAATTCTGCCATATTTACCCAATTTATTTTCGGCTGCAAAGGTACAATAATTATTTGATATATGCAAATCCATTGACCCCATATAACGACATTTCACCCCAATTTTAGGTCATTTCTTCCCATTTTGGATATCTGCCTACCAAAAATTTGTGCCTTTGGTAAAATTCCAGTACTTTTGCATCGTTTTTTACAACGGACACTAACACGGACACTAACACTGACACTGAAAATGAGACACTATTTGGATTATATTTCTACCACGATGCGTCACAATTGGAATGCGATGGCATTGTCGGACTATGAAGGAACGGTCAGTTATACCTACGGACAATTGGCCCAGGAAGTGGCACGGTTGGCTTATCTGTTTGACTGTATAGGCTTACAACCCGGTGACAAGGTGGCTATCTGCGGACGTAACTGTTCCCATTGGGGTGTGGCCTACCTGGCTGCTGCCATCCATCGTGCCGTGGTGGTTAGTATATTGCCCGATTTTACCAGTGACAGTATTCATGAACTGGTCAACCACTCCGATGCGCGCGTGATGTTCATAGGTCCATGGGTGCGGGGAAGAATCGAACTGGACAAGATGCCCCATATAGAGACGTTTATTGCCATTGAGGATTTCTCTATCATGCAGTCTCGTGTACCCATTGACAGGGCAGCAGTGAATGCAGCATTTGATGCGAAATATCCCGATGGATACAGCGAAAAAGATGTGTATTACCCCATGGACAATTTCGACGATTTGGCGCTCATCAATTACACCTCCGGTTCGACAGGAAGTCCCAAAGGGGTCATGATTACCCACCGCAATCTCTCCACCAATGTCATCTATGGCCAGGATAATATACCCAACCATGTGGGATATACCCTGGTATCCATGCTGCCCCTGGCCCATATGTTTGGCCTCATGTTTGAGTTCCTCTACCAGTTGGCCGGAGGGACACATGTGTACTTCATCACCAAGAGCCTCAATGCGGCCATGCTCATGAAAGCCTTCCAGGAGGTCAAACCCTACATGATACTCACGGTACCCCTGGTGGTGGAAAAGATTTTCCGCAAAAAAATATTGCCGGCCATTCAGCGTCCCATGGCCAAGGTGGTATGGAATACTCCCATCCTCAATCGTCCTATTCGTCGCAGGGTCAAAGACCAACTGATGATGACCTTTGGTGGCAGGTTGCAATTCCTGATTATCGGCGGAGCGGCACTCAATGAAGATGTGGAGCGTTGCATGCGACAGATTCGTTTCCCCTATACCTGTGGCTATGGAATGACCGAATGCTCTCCGCTCGTGTGCTACGAGGTGTGGAATAAGTATGAATTCAAATCCTGTGGTAAGATTGTGGACCGAATGGAGTTGATGATAGAAAGTGATAATCCACATAAAGAACCCGGTGAGATTCTGGTTCGTGGTGACAGTGTTATGCGGGGATATTACAAGAACATGCAGGCCACGGATAATGTGTTTACCGAAGATGGCTGGTTACGAACCGGAGATATCGGTGTGGTGGACCGCAAAGGCAATGTGTACCTCAAAGGACGAAGCAAAAACATGATCCTCGGCGCCTCGGGACAAAATATCTATCCGGAGGAGATTGAGGACAAACTCAACAGCATGACCGGCGTTCAGGAGTCGGTGGTGGTGGAACGAGAGGGTCGATTGATAGGACTGGTGTTCCCGGAACAATTGCAGGAATGGGATAAACTCAAAGCCCTGATGGCAGAGAACCTGCAACGACTCAATCGGCAACTGCCTTCGTTTAGCAAGGTGAGCGATATTGAGATTGTGGAAAAAGAGTTTGAGAAGACTCCCAAAAAATCGATTAAACGTTTTTTGTATCATTAATAAATTAAAAACAACTTTATGAAAAAAATCTGTCTTGCACTGACCGGCGTGCTATGTTTGATGTTGGTGGGATGTGAAGATTCCAACAGCAATGCCAAGTTTATCCAGGAAAATATCGTAGGCACCTGGAAGGTGACCAAACGGGATGGGGTGACTGTGACCACCAATGAACGCAGTATCAAGCACTTCACCGCGGATGGTAAGTATTATTATACCACTTCTCGTGCCAACCTGGGCGTATGGCATGCGCGTACGGAGTTCAGTTACACCATAGATGATAATATCATTCACACCCGTTCAACAGACGGAACCACCACGAGTACCATTACCGTCAAGTCTCTGGCTAACGATGTGTTGACCATCCTCTGTGCTTCTACGGACCATGAGTTCAACGTATTTTCCCAGTCTTCATCGGAACAAATGCGTGTGAATGTGGATTATTCCAAGTCTATCATTGGCACATGGGAAGGTCGGGAACTGATTGGTGATACGACTTATGGTGACTATAAGCACCGTTGGCAGTATTTTGCCGATGGATCCTATATTTATTATGTGCAAAACGAGCAACAACAATGGGTTCCCAGTGCCAACACGGAGAATGAGTATGTGGTCGATGGTGATTATCTGGCATGCCGCTGGAGAGATGCCAATCGTGTCGAGTATCGTGAGTGGTGGGACTTGGACCGTTGCGACTCCATCATGAAGTGGTCCGCCCTTCGTGAGCGAGAAGATGGCACCCGTTATGTCACCTCCTTCAAAATGGAAAAAGTGCCCAACCTGTAAACAGCGCAATGAACCACAAATAATCAACCCTTCCTGTATTAAGAAGAGTGATTTGGGATGTCACCTTATATTATTTTAAAAATACAAAATAAACAGCCAGGATGAGGCAGGCAAAGGCGGCCAAATGGTTCCAATGCAGGGCCTGACCCTTGAAGACAAGCACCGAGAAAAGGGTGAAGATGGTGATGGAGATGACCTCCTGAATAATCTTGAGTTGCATCAGCGAGAAAGGACCTCCGTTCTCAATAAAACCAATTCGATTACCATTGACCTGGCAGATATACTCCGGCAAGGCCAGCATCCAGGATAGGAGTATGACCAAAATCAAAGGAGTATGGTCGGTAATGACATGGATGGACTGCAGTTTGAGATGTCCATACCAGGCGAGAGTCATAAAACAGTTGCTGACAATGAGCAACAGGATGGTGTACAATCCGTTCATTTGTTGGCAATTTTTTCTATCCAAATCACCCACATGCCAAACATCATGGCATAGAAGAGGTACTTGAATATATAGTCGTGTAATATATCAAACCAATCAGGGTGAAACTCAATCAACAGACAGATGGCTGCTATGCGGAGGATATTGAACACATACACACCCACCCATCCTGCAGGAATAAACCACAACTTGTGTATCCAACGGCCACGAGCCGTCAAGATGAGTGCCGCCCAAATCCAAGCCTGCTTGAGACCCGAACAACTCCATACAATGGTGGTACCCGAACCGTTATCAAACCTCAGCCAATGCTCCCCCACAAGGGACAGCGTGGAACGAAACAGGTGCACCACATAGTACACCATATGGGCCACATGGTCACTGACGGCGGTAAAAAACGCAGACACATCCCATCCCAACAAAGCCACATACTCCATACCTTCATCACCGGTAATGAGCAGTTTCCAAATGCCATTGGCCAACAATAATGTGCCGATGAACACGAGGATATCGCGATAAGGAGTGAGATGATATTTGATAGTGGACCAGTTCACAAGCAATCAGATGCAGGTTTTGGAATAAGGTACTTCGTCAATGGCGCAGAATTCCCCGTCCAAGTACTTAAAATAGGCTGCCTGACCAATCATGGCGGCATTGTCGGTCGTGAAGGAGAACGGCGGGATATAGACATCCCAATGGTAGCGACGACCATAATCGAGGAAAGCGGCCCGAAGACCACTGTTGGCACTGACCCCACCTGCTACAGCCACCTGCGTGATACCGGTGTCTTTGGCGGCTTTTTTGAGTTTACGCATCAATATATCAATAACGGTGGCTTGTAAGGAAGCACACAAATCGTCACGATGATGGGCTATAAAATCCGGATCCAGCTTGAGGTTATCCCGAAGGAAATACAAAAACGAGGTCTTGAGACCGGAGAACGAATAATCATACCCCGGTATATTGGGGCGAGCAAACTCAAACGCCTGAGGATTGCCCTCTTTGGCATACTTATCGATCCAAGGGCCACCGGGATAAGGCAGTCCCATCACCTTGGCACATTTGTCAAACGCCTCACCGGCCGCATCGTCGATGGTTTGGCCGATGATTTCCATGTTATTGTAACCATTCACCTTGACAATCTGCGAATTACCTCCACTGACCAGCAGACACAGAAACGGGAATTGCGGATGCCGTATCTGGACACCTTGCAGGCTCGGGGTAGCAGCAATGATATCCTCACCGGGTTCCACAAAATGGGCCATGATATGTCCCTGCAGGTGGTTGACGTCAATTAGAGGAATACCCAAAGCCAACGCCATACCTTTGGCAAAACTGGTTCCCACCAACAGACTGCCCAACAGACCCGGACCACGCGTAAAAGCAATGGCACTGAGTTCGGATTTGGCCACATGAGCACGTTTGAGCGCCGTATCCACAACAGGAACAATATTCTGCTGATGCGCACGAGAAGCCAATTCGGGAACGACCCCTCCAAATTCTTCATGCACCTTTTGAGAAGCAATGACATTGCTCAGTAAGATGCCATCGCGAATGACGGCACAACTGGTGTCATCACAACTCGATTCGATAGCCAATATAACAACCGATTTTTTCATAATAGGTTGCAAAATTACACTTTTTCCACGAGATAAGCAAATATATGAAGAAAAAAAACGAAAAGAGTTGCATATGTGCAAAAAAAGCAGTACTTTTGCAGCCGATTTAAATTGGCTGAATATGCAGAAAATTCGAAACATTGCCATTATTGCACACGTTGACCACGGTAAAACGACCCTGGTGGACAAGATGCTGTATACGGCACAGGTAGTGAAAGAGGCTCATGGAGATTTTCAGGAGCAAAAAGAGTTGATATTGGATAATAATGAATTGGAGCGCGAGCGGGGTATCACCATTTTGGCAAAGAATGTGGCCATTGAGTACAAGGGCTACAAAATCAATATCATTGACACCCCGGGCCACGCCGATTTTGGAGGTGAGGTAGAGCGAGTGCTCAATATGGCCGATGGTGTATTGCTGTTGGTGGATGCCTTTGAGGGTCCGATGCCTCAAACCCGCTTTGTGCTGCAAAAAGCATTGGAAATGAACCTCAAACCCATCGTGGTCATCAACAAGGTGGACAAACTCAACTGCCGTCCGGATGAAGTACAAGAAGCAGTGTTTGACCTCATGGTCAACCTCAATGCCACGGATGACCAATTGGATTTTCAAACCATCTTTGGCAGCGCCAAGAACGGTTGGATGTCCACCGATTGGCACCAACCTACCACAGACCTGACGGCCCTGATGGATGCCATCATCGAATATATACCTGAACCCCAAGTGCTGGAAGGTACGCCTCAGATGCTGATTACCTCCCTGGACTACAACCCCTATGTGGGTCGTATCGCCGTGGGTCGTGTTCATCGTGGCACCTTGCGGGATGGTCAACAGGTGTCCCTGGCCAAGAAAGATGGCACCATGGTCAAGACCAAAATCAAGGAATTGCATACGTTCAAGGGCATGGGTCACATGAAGACCGATGCCGTATCGAGTGGAGATATATGTGCCCTGATAGGTATCGACGGATTTGAAATAGGCGATACCATTTGTGACGTACAGGAACCCGAAGCACTCAAGCCCATTGCCATTGACGAACCGACCATGTCGATGACATTTACCATCAACGATTCGCCGTTCTTTGGCAAGGATGGTAAGTATGTCACCTCTCGTCATATTCAGGACCGACTCAACAAGGAACTGGAGAAGAACCTGGCACTGCGAGTAGAGGCCAGTCAGAGCGATTCGAGTTGGAGAGTTTATGGCCGTGGTGTACTGCACCTGAGTGTGCTGATAGAAACCATGCGTCGTGAGGGATACGAATTGCAGGTAGGTCAACCGCAAGTGATCATCAAACAGATAGATGGGGTCAAGTGTGAACCGGTGGAGCAATTGACCGTCAACACCCCGGAGGAATGTTCGGGTAAAATCATCGAATATGTGACCATTCGTCATGGGGAAATGACCCGAATGGAATTGGTCAACGACCGCGTACAACTGGAGTTTACCATCCCGAGTCGTGGCATTCTGGGCATGCGTACCTATGTCATGAACATCAGTGCGGGTGAAGCCATTATGGCCCATCGTTTCTTGGAGTACCAACCCTACAAGGGCGACATGCCCGTTCGTACCAATGGCAGTCTGATTGCCATGGAAGCCGGTACCGCTTCAGCGTATGCACTGGATAAGTTGCAGGACCGTGGTCGCTTCTTCATTGACCCACAAGAGGAAGTGTATGCCGGTCAGGTAGTGGGTGAGAATGCCAAGGAAGGGGATATTGTCATCAATGTGGTCAAGGCCAAGAACCTGACAAACATGCGTTCCAAGTCCGCGGACGACAAGGCAGTGTTGCCACCGGCCATCAAGTTCTCACTGGAAGAGGCATTGGAATATATCAAGGCCGACGAATATGTGGAGGTCACCCCGACCCATATGCGACTTAGAAAAATCATCCTCGACGAGTTGGAGCGTAAACGTGCCAATCGATAACGATGAACGAAGAACGTTGAACGATGAACGAAGAAAAATAAAAGGAACGCAGCGATGCGTTCCTTTTTTGGTTGCGGAGAATGGGATCGAACCAATGACCTTCAGGTTATGAGCCTGACGAGCTACCACTGCTCTACTCCGCGATATAACACCATTTTTTCCAATGGGACTGCAAAAGTACTACATATTTTTGATATATGCAAGTTTTTTCCGAATTTTTTCGGAATAAATAGCCAAAAAATGATGTTTTGACCTTTAAAACGGCTATTTTTAGGGTTGATTGCCCAAAATATCGTACTTCACTCCGTTCCGATAGATATAGATTCGGCCCTGCTCAATCACCTTGCCATTCAACGGAGCAGGCACAGATTCCACCTCTTCAACGGGGGTAACTGCACGACCCGTTACCGATACATAAGCATCCTCGGCATTGGTGCTGAGGAGGGTAATCTTCAAATCCCGTTGGGCTGCTTTATTCGGCTGGAAGGTGATGGTCACATCCCCTCCAGTGTAAGGAAGTACCATTGGACTGACGGTATAAACGCTCACTCCGGTGCCTTCCAAAACCATATGGATACTATCGGTGAGATTGACACCGGTAACGCTAAACATCTTGGAGGCTGATTCTCCCACTGCCACATCTTTGAAGGTGATAGAGGACGGATTCACTTTGATTTTGGCCGAGGCAGCAGGTCGTTTACTGCAGGTGACACCCCAGGCATTGACCATCTTGTAGTGACCATTATTGTATCCGCTAAAATCGTAGGTGGAGTAACGACCATCACCTAACCAGGTGGAATTGTTGGCATCTCCGTAGGGGTCCTGAACCACCAAACTGCCTTCTGCTCCTTCCACTAAGGTCCACACACCACTTTGTTTGACACACTTGGCATTGCAACGGAAGGGCAAAATCAAGTGACCATTCGAGCGACCAGAAGTGATGCACCACGAATAAGGATGGTCGGCATCGCATTGTGCCTTGAGGGAGGCATAGGTAATGGACCATTTTTGAGTAGTCATGTTGGTCGGAATATCGTTTTTGTCGTAGAACGATTTCATCTTGGTACTGGGGCTACTACTACCATTCCACATATACCCGAAACCCCCTTTGGCAGAGCAACTATTACCGGTAGCAACCAGCGAGAACGTGTAATTGCCACTGTTGGAAGTGTACTGCTGGCCTACATACCAGGAGTAGTAGTTGGTTTGTCCCCACGGGCAACCGGAATAGCGGGAAGTAACCGCATGTTTGGATAAATCACCCAACCAGGCCAAGAGCATGCAGGAGGTGGTAGGAGCACAGGCTACTGAACCATAACCATGGCATCCGGCATAGGAATCGGGTACATCATAGACTTGGTTGATATAGGGTATATCGTGAATACCAATCGTTCCACCCATGGCCGAGGTGGCATTAGCCAAAGACCGATTCACCTTAATCTCCCGCTCTTTGAGCGAAGGTGGCACATAACCAAAATGCTCGTTGGTGGGCAGGGTATAGAGCACCTCTTCTTTGCCCTCCTGCCACCGTACCAAACAACGGTTGTTGTAAGAATAAGCAATGAGCAGGGCCCCCTGGTCGTCCAAACCAATCTGTTGAGGACAATCCATCGTCTTAGGCACTATCTCCACCTCGTGGCTGCCGTCCCAACGAATGGAACGAACGGAGATGCCGGTAAAGAAGAATACATCGTTGTTTCGGTAATGCGAACGGGAGAAAACAATCGTGCGCTCATCTGACCATTGGCCACCCCAACCGGCACCCAAACAGGTGGTTTGGTGGGTCATGGGGTCAATGACATAGAGATCGCCATCGGTTCGCTCCCACAGGATACGACTGCCATCCTCGTTCCACTTGGGTTCGTAAAGGGCATCCACATCGGATATCTCTTCCCATTTGCCAGAGTGGGTATCCAACACTATCGGCATCCCATTACGGTGGGTCATGGCCACATATCGACCATCAGGAGAGATACGGGCAATATTGGTATAGAAACCCAACGGGAAGGTTTCTTTTTTGTCCTCACGCAGCACAATTAGGTCATTGTTATAGGTGTAGGCCACATCTCGTTGATGAGAGAAACTGACCTGACCGCATTGGAAAGCATAATCCTCCAATAACCATATCTCTCCATCCCTGAGGTCCAATATAGCAGGCACCTGATATTCATTCTCGTCAATGAGTTTGAAACCAATAAGGGAGCGGTTGGCATTGAGGGTGATATAACGACCACATCCCGGAGCGGCTACCAGCGTTCGCAGTTGACCCTCCTGCAACAGATAAATTTCCGATTGGCGGTCATTGGTGGCAACGATACCATAGGGCGTTTGCATGGGTTGGTCCATATAACCGGCTTCCACCATTTGGTAGATAAACCCTTGCGGGGTGCCCTCCGTGCCCCATACTTGAGCAGTGATTGCTGCAAAGAGCAAAAAGAATATTTTTCTCATAGTATTTAAATCATTCATCATTCATCATTCATCAATAGGCCCTTGGCCGATCAATCAACCTATGGTTCCTTCGAGGGAGAGGCTGAGCAGTTTTTGTGCCTCAACGGCAAACTCCATGGGCAGTTTATCCATCACCTGTTTGGCATAACCATTCACAATCAGTCCCACGGCATCTTCAATGCCTATACCCCGTTGGCGGCAATAGAAGAGTTGGTCCTCGGAAATCTTGGAAGTGGAGGCCTCGTGCTCAATGACAGCGGATGCGTTGGCTATCTGCATATCTGGAAAAGTGTGTGCACCGCATTGGTCCCCGATGAGCAGACTGTCGCACTGGGAGTAGTTGCGGGCATTGGTGGCCTTGCCAACCACCTTGACCAAACCTCGGTAAGAGTTTTCACTGTGTCCGGCAGATATACCTTTACTGATAATACGAGAACGGGTGTTCTTGCCCAAATGAATCATTTTGGTGCCGGTGTCGGCCTGTTGATAGTTATTGGTGACGGCCACCGAATAAAACTCTGCGGAAGAGTTATCACCCTTGAGAATGCAACTGGGATATTTCCAGGTAATGGCACTGCCTGTTTCCACTTGGGTCCAACTCAAACGGGCATTCTCATAGGTAATGCCCCGTTTGGTCACAAAATTGTATATACCTCCTTTGCCCTCTTTGTCTCCCGGATACCAGTTTTGAACGGTGGAATACTTGACCTCGGCATCGTTTTTAACCACAATCTCCACGATGGCCGCATGCAACTGATTTTCGTCCCGCATAGGAGCGGTGCATCCCTCCAGATAACTGAGATAGGCTCCTTCGTCAGCAATGAGCAGCGTCCGCTCAAACTGACCGGTATTGCCGGCATTGATACGAAAATAGGTGCTCAGTTCCATGGGACAGCGAACCCCTTTGGGTATATAGACAAAACTGCCATCCGAAAAGACGGCACTGTTGAGAGCCGCATAGAAATTGTCCGCATAGGGCACAACGCTACCCAAGTGTTCCTGAACCAACTCAGGATACTCACGAACGGCTTCGGAGATGGAGCAAAAGATAATACCCTGTTTGAGTAAGGTGTCGCGAAAAGTGGTTTTGACCGAAACGGAATCCATGACAGCATCCACAGCCATATTGCCTGCCAGGGCTGCACGTTCCTCCAGCGGAATACCTAATTTGTCAAAGGTTTTTTGAATCTCGGGGTCTATCTCTTTGGACCCTTCGTCTTTTTTTGCTCCGGGAGCGGCATAGTAGGAGATAGCCTGAAAGTCGATGGCAGGAATACGCAGATGCGCCCAGGTGGGCGGCGTCATCGTGAGCCATTTGCGATAAGCCTTGAGACGAAAGTCCAATAACCATTGGGGCTCCTGTTTCTTGGCTGAAATGAGTCGAATGACATCCTCGTTCAGTCCACGCGCTATCACATCCGTTTCTACCTGAGTGGTAAAACCATATTGGTACTCACGCGACGTTATATCCTGTATCTCTTTTTGCATCTTAACAAAAAGAACCGCCCAACATAGGCGGCTCTCAGAGGTCGGTAGCAGATTCGAACCGCTGTCCCCGGTTTTGCAGACCGGTCCCTAACCACTCGGGCAACCGACCAAATCGCGTCTGATATCAAACGCGACTGCAAAAGTACTGCTTTTTTCTGATATATGCAAATATTTGCGCAAAAAAGTGAATTTTTTACGCAAATATTCGTAAAATCCTTAGAGCAGAGTCTTTGGGTCGAGGTTGTTTTTCTCGATGTCCAGGAAATATTTGTAGGTACCCACTTTCAATTCATCACAGGCGGCCTCATCGCAAACAATGATTCCATGCTGATGCATCTGCAGTGCAGAAATGGTCCACATATGGCTGACAGGTTCTTCCACAGCGTGTTGGAGCGCACGGGCCTTATTGTGGCCATTCACCATAATCAGTACCTCTTCGGCATCCATGATGGTGCCTACACCCACGGTAAGGGCGGTTTTGGGAACAAGGTTAACGTCGTTGTTGAAGAATCGTGAATTGGCAATAATGGTGTCCGTGGTCAGTTCTTTCATGCGGGTACGGGAAGCCAGGGATGAACCGGGTTCGTTAAACGCAATATGACCATCAGGACCGATGCCACCCAAGAAGAGACGAATGCCACCAAAACTCTTAATTTTGGCTTCATATCGTGCACACTCAGCCGCCAGGTCCGGAGCATTGCCATTGAGGATATTGACATTTTCTTTACGAATATCAATATGGGAGAAGAAATTGTTCCACATAAAACTGTGATAACTCTCCGGATGGTCTTCGGCGATACCTACATACTCGTCCATATTAAAGGTTACCACGTTACGGAAACTGACCTTACCTTGTTTGTTCAACTCAATCAAATGACGGTACATACCCAGAGGGGAAGAACCGGTAGGAAGACCCAATACAAACGGATTGCTCTCTTTGGGAGCAAATGCGTTAATCTTTGCAGCCACATAGTTGGCAGCCCATTCACTGAGCAAATCATAATTCTGTTCAATAATTAATCTCATAATGCAAAAATTTTAGTATGTTTTGTGTTTTTAATGTTTTTTCTAATCCTGATAAGCCAAAACCAGCGCACTGCGGGCAGGGAGGTATAACTTTAACCATCCTTTACCATAGGGTTGATAGACCCCATTCGGTTGGGTAAAATGTTCCACACTGTCGTCATTGAGTCCAAATCCACCAAACGCCGGAGCATCGGTGTCAAGTACTACCTTATATTTACCCTCGCGCGCGAGAATACCATAGTCTGTGTAAGAACGATTACCGGACCAGTTAAAGACAAAAACCAATTTTCCCCTCCGATAAGCCACCACCTGATCTCCTTCATTGTCCCACAGTTTTTCAAAGTCCTGCATGGTGTCTTTGGCGGTGTGGATATGCTCTTGCAGCAGGCGAACCATGGCCTGGTCAAAGCGATTGAGGTCGCTGTAATAGAAATTGGGATTATCTACCAAACTCCATTGGCGGCGTGCATACTTATAACTCCAACCATTCCCCTGCCGTGGAAAATCAATCCATTCGGGATGGCCAAATTCGTTGCCCATAAAATTGAGATAGCCGCCGTGTATGGTGGAGGCGGTGATGAGACGAATCATCTTATGAAGGGCTATACCGCGGTCTACCATGTAAGTGGAATGCCCGTGCTCAAAATGCCAATACATGTCGGCATCGATAAGTCGGAAGATAATGGTCTTATCCCCCACCAAGGCCTGGTCATGAGATTCGGCATAGGAGATGGTTTTTTCGTTCTCTCGGCGGTTGGTCATCTCATAAAGGATATGTCCTGCCTTCCAATCCTCGTCTCTTATTTCCTTGATGTACTTAATCCAGAAATCCGGAATACCCATGGCCAATCGAAAATCAAATCCCATACCTCCTTCTGCAATGGGCCTTGCCAAACCCGGCATGCCGGACATGTCTTCGGCAATGGTAATGGCATAGGGCTTAACCGCATGAATCAGTTTATTGGCCAATGTGAGATAAACGATGGCATCGCCATCCTCATTGCCATTGTAGTAACTGCCATAATCCATAAAATCCTCACCTAATCCATGGCTCAGATACATCATGGAAGTCACTCCGTCAAATCGGAAACCGTCAAAATCATATTCACTCAACCAAAACTTACAATTGGAGAGTAAGAAGTGCAACACCTGGGGTTTGCCATAATCAAAGCACATGCTGTCCCAGGCCGGATGCTCGCGTCGGGCACCTTCGTGGAAATATAGGTAAGGGGTACCGTCCATGTTGGCAATCCCTTCGCGCTCGTTCTTGGCCGCGTGGGAGTGAACGATATCCATGATAACCATCATGCCCAAGGCATGGGCATCGTCAATCAGTGCTTTGAGTTGCTCAGGAGTACCAAACCGACTGCTGGCAGCAAAAAAGTTACTGACATGATATCCAAAACTGCCATAGTACGGATGCTCCTGAACCGCCATCATCTGCACACAATTGTATCCCAAAGCGTGGATGCGTGGCAACACATTCACCCGAAATTCCTCATAGGTAGACACCTTTTCCTGTTCTGAGGACATACCGATATGGCATTCGTAAATAAACAGCGGTGTCCCTTTTTTCAGTCCCTTAAATCGTTTACCGGTTCGGGGCTTGTTTTCCTCTTCCCACACCTGGGCTGAAAATAGTTTGGATTGTTCATCCTGTACCACCCGAGTGGCATAACTGGGAATACGCTCGCCCCAACCGCCGTTCCACTCAATGAGCAACTTAAACAACTGCCCGTGTCGGAACTGTCCTTCCTGGAACCTACCTTCCCATATCCCATTGGGCAGAGGCTTCAGACGATAACTCTCCTCCTTTTGCCAGGCATTCATATCCCCTTTTACATAAACGGCTGTTGCATTGGGAGCCCATTCTCTCAAGACCCAACCCTCTTCGGTGTGGTGCAGTCCAAAATACAGATAACCATCCGCCCAATCCTGTAACGGAGTACCTCCGGTTAACTGTTGCTCTTTGGAAACAGCATAATCGTATCGTCCTTGAATGGCAGAAGCGTAAGGTAACAGATACGGATCGGATTGAACCAATTTTAAGCCTTTTTTCATTGAGGAAGGGATGTTATTGTTCAGTTTGTGTCAAAATTAGGCGCAAAGATACAAAAATATTTGTGAATATGCAAATTTTATTGTAACTTTGCACGCTTTTTTGAGTATTATCAGTCATTTTTACACTTATCACGACACACTTATGTCTCACAAACCCGCTCGTCAATCGAATTTTGAGTTATTACGTATTGTAGCCATGTTTTTGGTTTTGGTGGTTCACGCCGACTTTGCAGCCTTGGGGCAGCCCACCCATTTGGATGCCGTCAATCAGACCGGAGTCATTCTGTGGCGGTACTTGTTTGAGGGATTGGCCATCGTCTGTGTCAATGTGTTTGTGCTGCTCAGTGGATGGTTTGGTATACGCCCGAGCGGAAAAGGTTTCGGCAAATTCATTTTTCAGGTAGCCTTTTTCTCCATCTCCCTGTTTGTGTTCAACCTGGCCATGGGCTGGTCCTGTTTTGAGTGGAATAATCTGTTTACCGCCCTCACTTTTACATCGGTTCCTGCCAATGAGTATATCCCTTTATACTGGTTCATTGTCTCCTATATCGGGCTCTATCTGTTGGCTCCGGTGCTGAATGCGTATGTGGAAAAATCCAGTCAGAAGCAATTGGGTTGGACCATCATCCTCTTCTATGCCTTCCAGACCCTGTACGGATGGCTGTTGGGCAGTGAGTGGACCATATTCAAGGATGGTTATTCGACCCTGTCGTTCATCGGACTGTATCTGTTGGCACAGTATGTGCACAAGTATCCGATGAAGTGTACCCAATTGGCCAAAGGTTGGGACCTGCTTATTTATCTGGCTGCGGCTTTGTTGGTGGCCGGAATCGGTTTTGCAGGCGTGTATTGGGATATATCTGGTCTGAATACCCGCATCTTGGCCTATAGCAATCCGTTGGTGATCTTGGAGTCTTTGGCGCTGTTGTTGTTCTTCAGCAAACTGGAACTCCAATCCAAACTGGTGAACTGGGTCGGTGCTTCGGCTTTTGCCGTGTTCCTGCTGCATCTGAGTCCGTTCTTCTATTTTGAAGGATACAAGAAACCGCTACGATGGTTCTCCGCCCAATACGATGCTCTGCCTGCCTTTGGTTGGATAGTGCTGTATATGATTGGCATATTTATTGTAGCGGTATTAATCGACCAAATTCGCATTTTGATATACAAAAAAATAGTAAAATGAAAAAGATTGTATTTATATTGATGAGTATCAGTATGTTAACAGCATGTCATCAGCCCCAATCCATGGGCATTCGTTTGGAAAATATGGACACCACCGTGGTGGCTCAAAATGATTTTTACCACTATGCCTGTGGCGGTTGGATGAAGAATAATCCGCTCAGTGATGAGTATGCCCGTTTTGGCAGTTTTGACCAATTGGGACTCAATAACCTGGAACAGGTAAATGGTATCATTGAAGAGTTGGGTAAAGGCGATTATGCTCACGGAACGATTGAGCAAAAAATCAGCGACATGTACAAACTGTGCATGGATACAGCCCGCCGAGACCGGGAGAATATCCAACCTATCATTGCCTCCATGGAGAAGATTGATTCCATCCGCACCAAAGAAGACTTGTGCCGATTCTTGGGCGAGTCCATGGAATGTGGATTGTTTGCCCTATATGTGGATGCGGATGCCATGAACTCGAATATGAATATCCTCAATGAGTGTCAGGCTGGATTTGCTTTGGGAGAACGCGATTATTACCTGGACCAGGATGAACATACCCGGATGATACGGGCCGAATACCTTAAGTTCGTCGAGAAAATGTTCTCGCTCTATGGCTATATCGACGGAGACATCTGTGCGCCGATTGTGCTGCGTCTGGAGACTCGTTTGGCCAAGGCAGCACTGAGCAAGGAAGAATTGCGTGACCCGGTACTCAATTACAACAAAATGTCCATAGACGCCCTCAAGCAGTTGGTTCCGCAAATGGATTGGGATATATTCTTTTCTGCCATGAATATTCATACGGACAGCCTGTCCGTAGGTCAGATTGCACACCTGCAAGAGGTGGGTAAGATGCTGGAGGATGAGAGTTTGAACGATATCAAAGTGCTGCTCACCTGGCAGGTGTTGGATGGGGCGGCTTCGTATCTGTCTTCGGACTTCTATGATGCCTCCTTCAATTTCTATGGCCGTGTGATGTCCGGTAAACAGGAACCCACACCGCTATGGAAACGGGCCACGAATATCGTCAATGGGACCTTGGGTGAGGCTGTAGGTCAGATGTATGTACAGCGTTATTTCCCGGAGCAAAACAAGGCCCGTATGCTGGCATTGGTCAAGAATCTGCAAACGAGTTTGGGAGAGCGCATTGCTGCTACCGATTGGATGAGCGATACCACCAAGGTCAAGGCACAGGAGAAACTGAATGCATTTACCATCAAAATAGGTTATCCCGACACCTGGCGTGATTACACCACACTGGATATCGATTCAAGCCTCAGTTACTATGCTAACCTGCAACGCTCGGCCAAATTTGAACTGGCTTATTCCCTCTCCTTCCTGGACAAACCGGTGGACCGCACCAAATGGTACATGACCCCGCAAACCGTCAATGCCTATTACAATCCTTCCACCAATGAGATATGTTTCCCTGCGGGCATATTGCAATATCCATTCTTTGACATGAGTGCCGATGATGCGTTCAATTATGGTGCCATCGGTGTGGTGATTGGTCACGAGATGACCCACGGATTTGATGACCAGGGATGCCAATTTGACAAAGATGGTAATCTCAATAACTGGTGGACCGACGAAGATAAGGCTCGTTTTACAGAGCGCACCAAGGTGATGGAGGAGTACTTCAACGGCATCGAAGTGGCTCCCGGTGTATATGCCAATGGTGCCTTCACCTTAGGGGAAAACATTGCCGACCATGGTGGATTACAAGTGGCTTATCAGGCCTTCCAAAAAACCAAATGCTATCAGGAAGGTAAGGTGGTCAATGGATTTACGCCGGCACAGCGTTTCTTTCTCAGTTATGCCTTCGTTTGGGCCGGCAATATCCGCGATGCGGAGGTGCTGCGTCGTACCAAGACCGACCCCCACTCATTGGGTATGTGGCGTGTCAATGGTGCGCTGCCACAGATTGATGCCTGGTACCAGGCCTGGAATGTGACGGAAAACAGTCCCTTATATGTTGCCCCAGAGAACAGGGTGCATATCTGGTAAAAACAAGAGGCTGTTTATCCAATGGTCCTGACCATGAAAGCAAAAACGGTACTTTGGATAGGGCTCATACTGCTGAGTGTGAAGAGTATGGCCCAGGAAATGCCTCGCCTCTTCCTGGGTTATGACACATTGGCTTCGGACACCTTCTACCTCTCCCATATGCAGTTGGTTCAGGACAGTGATACCCTTTCACTGCCCATTCTCCTCCGTCGTCGCGGCCATTCGGCCCTCTATATGGACAAACCCTCCTATGCCATTAAGATATTGGATTCCGTGGGTGCTAAACAGGATACATCCCTGTTGGGGATGCGCAGTGACAACTATTGGATACTGGATGCCATGGCGGTGGACCATGCCCGTATGCGCAACCGGGTCAGCATGGATTTGTGGCTGGAGTTCAGCCGCCAACCCTGGTATAAGGCCCAGGAACCCAAGATGCTTAATGGTTATCGTGGCCAAATGGTCGAAGTGCTGGTCAATGATTCTTCCCAAGGTATCTACCACTTGAGTGAACGGGTGGACCGCAAGCAACTCAAACTCAAAAAATACTCGGCCAAAAAAGGGGTACAGGGTTTGCTGTACAAGAGCGAGTATAATTATCGCACGGTGTATTACAACCTGTGGAATACTCCTTCCAATACCTCTGTCACCTGGGATGGTTGGGAACAACAATATCCGGATGCTGAAGATGGTGAACCGATTGCGTGGGATGCACTGTACCATCACATTGATGTCCTCACCCATACCTATGGCAGTTCGTTTGTGGATACGGCTCAGGCGCATTTGGATATACCGGTATATGTGGATTATATCCTTTTTGTACAATTACTCTGTGCGCGTGATAATAAGTGCAAGAACCTGTTTGTCAGTTTTTATAATGCTGGTTCGCAACAAGCACTCTATACACCCTGGGATTTGGACCATTCCTGGGGAAGACAATACAATGGTGATTTGGAAGCATCCAATACAACGGTAGAATGGACGGAAAACTATCTGTACAGGCGGATGCAATACTACTATCACCTTCAGGATACCTTGGCTGCCCGTTATGCTCAGTTGCGTCAATACTACTTTACCATCGAGCATATCGATTCACTCTTTGCTCCCTATTTTGACCTGTACGCAACCACCGGAATGGACAGTATCGAACAGCGTTTGTGGTCGGGGCACAATCGCATCGATTTGGATATTCCATCGGAACAGATGTATATTCATGATTGGGTCATTGACCGCTTGGCTTATATGGATAATCTCTATGATTACACGCCCTCCACTCCTACGGACATAGACCCTGTTTCATCGCAGGATGGGGTTTTAACCTTGCCTGTCAAAACCCTGCATCAAGGGCGAATGATGATTCATCGGGGAGCCTCTACATACGATATGATGGGACAGCGTGTATCGGAGTCGATGCACCATCCCCGATAATGGGCATTCACTTCTCTGCCCAATAAATCATATTTTTTATGGACTTGGTGAGTGGGTTGCACCATTTCGATGCCGGTGGGAGATTCCTGCTGGAGTCTTACAATCATTTGGTCCACTTGTGCATCCGTCACCACCCCCATGGTCTGGACCAAATGGTGGCGTATACCTGCCCGCAATTGTTCACCCGAGCAACGATCCGGTCTGAGGCCTGTCATTCGTTCTATACCATAAATCAATCGGTTCGGATGCCGATAGGTGCGTATCTTCATGTTCACCGTGGCTTGATAGTCTGCACAGATGGCTTCCCAATCGGCTCCGCACAAACTGGCAATCAATGCACACACCATACCGGTACGATCGGCTCCCACAGCACAATGAATCTGCATGGGTAAGGGGTGCAATGTATCGGCTATAAATGTAATAACCTCACCCATGTATTGGGCAAAAGTCTCTTCATCGCTGTGATAATAGCAGGTAGCCACATCGGGATTGCTTCCCGTATGGCTACCTACATAACAAATGTTGCCACTATCCATCAGGGCTCGTTGGTAATCAGGAATGACAATCTGAAACGAGTCCGCTCCACACCGATACCATGAACCGTCATAACTTTCCATATTGCCTGTCAGGCAGATATCGCTACGAATACCCGCCTGTCGTCCCAATTCACCCACCCAGTACAACCGGTATGGTTCCGACTCGTATTGCGGACAACTGGGATAATAGGGATGAAAGGACCGATACAGGTTCTTCGTTCCGGGTGTCAGCCGAAAATTGCTGATGTGCTGCTGATCCACGGGGTTGGTCAAATCAAACCGATCCACCCCCCATATCTCAATGGCGGTGTCCAATCGGGAAGCCAACACATGTACATCCTTCGTTAGATAGTCCGCATCACAGGGAAGCAAAAGGGTGGTATACCGATGACCATTGGGAAAATAGATACCATAATCCATCTTCTCCTGCTGCATCATATCACCATATACATTGCCACCAGTGGAATCTTTCTTGATAATGAAAAAGACAAATTCTGGTTGACCGCTGTTGCCGGGTTTGTCCAAATCTTCCCAACGAAAAGTATGGTACAAACAACTGTCTTCACTCACCAGGTCCAACCGGTATCCGGGTAGCGTATCGCAAAAATCTGCCACGGGACCACTCACCCATAAACTCGCAATCGAGTCCACTGGGATACCAAAATGCGCCTGGTCTGTTGCAAAGACAATCGTCACGGTTCCTGCGACGCTGTCCATCTGCTGACAATTGCGTTTGGCCTCATCCGAGAACCGAATCGCATGCAGTCCAAGACTAACCAGCAACAGGGTAAACAACCAACAACCTCTCATTCCCAATTATACATCTGCACGAGCCAGGGCATCCTTGTAGTACTTCTGGTTCACAAAGACATCCTCTTTATACGGATTGATGTGACGTTTCTTGGCCTGGTACATGATATATGCAAACGCGGCTAAGTTCGTTGCCAAGGCCAAAGCACTAATCCATATATTGGCCGTAGGATCAGCCGGAACATCCGTCAAGATGGTACCTACTGCTATATCGCCTACTGCAGGCAGTTCGTTGCCTATATACAGAGTCGGTAATACGGCCCAGGAAGTATGTTCACCACCCTTATTGACAAGCCACTCTTGGAACAATGGGAAGCATTGTGCAAACATGCACCAGATGGCCAATGTGTTGGCGCGGTTCATAATCCAACCACCCTTGTTCCAGCACAAAGCGGCAATCGTCGGAGCCAACAGCAGCGCTACACCGCAATACCAGGAGTGTGTCGGCAACGAGTTGTATGTATAGGCAAAGTTCCAAATATCATACACAATAATATAGACCCATGTCATATCGGCCCAAATCATATCTTTCTTGTCCTTACTGCCGAATACGTTCCACCAGGCGGTCATACAGAGTATATTCAAGATACCCGCAATGCCGTTCATCACATGGTGCTCACCACCATACAACCATACACCTTCTTCGCTCAAACCCCATACATGCCAATAATCAATCGCATGCTCAAAGTCCGATGCCACAGCGATAAGGATATTGATGGCCACGATGATGAATGGGAAACATCTGAACCAGTGCTGCTTGCCAATGCCATAATTGTACTTAATCAGGCAGAAACCAATACATCCGGTCAGTGCTGCATACAACTTGGCATAGTGGAACCAACCACGCATGTACAGGTGCGTAGGGTTGTTCAATGCCCAATCGGCACCCATCTTGACACCGATGTAGATGGACAGAAAATAAATGGTCAGTGCCGCAGGCACGATACCAAACATCACCAGTCCTCCCCATTTGGTGCGACGTGAAAACTCGTTTAACAAAATCAGTCCCAACAGGACTAACAGCATCATTCCCCATTGAATCAGGGCGTGCTCTCCATAGACATGAAAAAACATAATATTAGATTTTAAAAAGTAAGTAAAAAGGAAATATTTCCCAATTGACAGGGCAAAATTACACTTTTTTTTGGATATGTGCAAATTTTTTTGTAATTTTGCAGTCGATTAATCTGTTTTATATGCCATGAAAGTCATTGAGATCAAAAAAAGTGTCTTTGCCGACAACGATCAGGACGCGAATCTGCTTCGTCAGGAACTTAAGCAGCGCGGTGTCTTCCTGCTCAATCTGATGTCTTCCCCCGGTTCGGGAAAAACCACCACCCTTATCCAAGTCATCAACCGCCTCAAATCCCAAATACGTATAGCCGTCATGGAAGCGGATATCGACAGCGATGTGGATGCGGTTAAGATACGCGAGGCTACCGGTGTGGAATCTGTTCAGCTTCATACAGGCGGTATGTGCCACCTCGATGCCGAAATGACCCGTCAGGGACTGGACCACCTCTCCAAAGAAGGCATTGACCTGGCCATTCTCGAAAATGTAGGTAATCTGGTTTGTCCGGCCGAGTTTGATACCGGAAGCGTCAAGAATGCCATGATTCTTTCCGTACCTGAAGGACACGACAAACCCCTCAAATATCCCTTGATGTTTACCATCTGCGATTTGGTCATCATCAACAAAACGGATGTGTTGCCGTATTTTGATTTCGATATGAATAAATGCCGCGAGTATGTGCTCATGCGCAATCCCAAGGCCACCATCCTTCCTATCTCCGCCAAAACGGGTGAAGGAATTGACGCCGTCGCTCAGTGGCTTCTCGACGAAGTCCGAAAATGGAAACTCTAAACAATCATCAATCATCAATCATCAATAACCAATAATACCATGCCAAAGATGTCAACCCGATGGATTCCGAAGCACCGAGGCGATCAGAATCCCAATCCGAAACTCATTGAGTTCGTCACCAAGGTAACCGATTGTTTACCACACAAAATTCACAAAGTATCCACCGAAGACCCCGAATATTGGGGTTTGGCCTGTATCTTTGAGGACGAAATGGATGCCACCACCCGCGAAGCGAGTTTGGACCTTCTGCTCGATGTACTCTCCGATAAGTTCATGCGTGTGCGTGAGCATCGTCCTTATCCGCTCCTATTGGAGTGGCAACACCAAAAACACTACACCACTACCGACCAAGAGTTTGATGCCCTGCTCGATAAACTCTCCTATTTTGGTATGCTCGAGTATGATTATGGCGATCACTATAAACAGGGAGAGCATGGTGTGAGCCGATTTGAAGAGAAAGATGGTATCAAATATGGTCCTCGTGAGGAACGCGAGTATTGGGTGCCCCTGTTTGTACCCGGTTCGGCCGAATATACCAACATGAACACCGACCTGATGGATCGCCATCCGGAATTGGCCATGTTCTTTGAGCGCATGACCTTTATTCCGCTGGAAAAAATTACCCCCATGGTGCCCATGGGAGGAGCCGGTATCGGTATGCATGTCATTCCGGTGGAAAAAGCCATTTCCATGGAAAACCAAACCATGGACATAGAGCATATATCGTATTGGCTCAAAAAATACGAAGGACATATAGGCGCTGCGATTTGTTCCTGTCGCTATGGTCGCAAAAAACTGGATGAAGGTTGTGCCGACGATTATCACGATTGGTGTATAGGAGTAGGAGATATGGCCGATTATTGCCGTGAGACGGGTCGAGGTCATGATGTTACTTACGAAGAAGCCATGGAAATTCTGCGTCGTGCGGAAGCCAATGGCTATGTCCATCAGATTACCAATATCGATGGGGAAGGCAAGATCTTTGCCATTTGTAACTGTAACCTCAAAGTATGCAATGCCCTTCGTACTTCCCAGTTGTTTAATACACCTAATTTATCGCGTAGCGCCTACCGCGCGCATGTGGAAAAAGAAAAATGTGTTGCCTGCGGTCGCTGCGTAGAAGTTTGTCCGGCAGGTGCCGTCAAACTGGGACAGAAACTGCCTACCAAACTGGGCGAGATAGCCTATCCCAAACGCGAACTGCCCGATGCTGCGCCGTGGGGACCTGAAAAATGGGATGAGGACTATCGTGACAACAACCGAATCAACTGCTACGATACGGGTACTGCACCCTGTAAGACAGCTTGCCCTGCTCACATCGCCATCCAAGGTTATCTGCGTAAGGCTGCTGAAGGCAAATATACCGAAGCACTCGAACTCATCAAACGCGAAAATCCGTTACCTGCTGTTTGTGGACGAATCTGCAACAAGCGCTGTGAGACGGCCTGCACACGAGGAACAATAGACCAACCGGTGGCTATTGATGATGTCAAACGCTTTATTGCTGAGCAGGATCTCAAGGCAGAAACTCGTTTTGTGCCGGAGATTGTGATTGGTTCCAACCTCGGAACATGGCAAGAAAAAATTGCCATCATAGGCGCAGGGCCTGCAGGTATATCTTGCGCATACTATCTGGCCACCATGGGATACAAACCCACATTGTTTGAGAAAAATCCGATGACCGGTGGTATGCTCCGTTATGGTATACCATCCTATAAATTGGCTAAGGATGTGATTGAAGCCGAAGTGGATGTGCTCCGTGCCATCGGTGTGGAAATAAAAACCGGCATCGAAGTCGGTAAGGATATCACTATCGCCCAACTGCGCGAACAAGGTTACAAAGCCTTCTATGTGGCCATTGGTTGCCAGGGTGGTCGTCTCCCGGGTATCCCAGGCGAGAACCTGCAAGGCGTGACCACCGCCATTGACTTCCTCCGTGCTGCCAACTGCGGCCAAATGCTCAATTCATCAATAGGACGCAGTCCGCATCAATCATCAATAGACCCTTTGGGTCGCATCGTTGTAGTCGGTGGTGGCAATGTAGCCATTGACGCAGCACGGGTGGCTAAACGCTCGGGTGCAACTCAGGTAACGATGGTATCGCTGGAAACCGAAGATATCATGCCCGCTTCACCTGACGAACGCCGTGAAGCCCAAGAGGATGGAGTAGTTCTCACTCCTGGTTGGGGACCGGTTGAGGTAGTAGGTAGTAGTGAGAAGGTAGAAGGTATTACCTTCCGAAAGTGCCTCTCTGTCTTTGATTCTGAGCACCGGTTTGCACCAACTTTTGATGAGAATGAAACACTCACGTTGGATGCGGATATGGTTATCTTTGCCATCGGCCAAACGGTGGTATTACGGGATCTGTTACAATCCACGAAGGTCGAATTTATCCGTGGCGTCTTCCCCAAGGCGGACAGCCTTACATACCAAACGGCTGAACCCGATATTTTTGTGGGAGGAGATTGCTTTACCGGACCCAAATTTGCCATTGATGCCATTGCTGCCGGTAAACAGGGAGCCGAATCGCTTCACCGCTATGTACAACATGGTCATATGACCATCGGTCGTGATCGCCGTGAGTTTATCGAACTGGATAAGGATAATATTGCCATCGAATCGTATGATAATTCACAACGGCAGACTCCGGGCGAGTCCCATCCTGACGATCCGTTTGCCGAACATGTCATCACCTTTACCGAAGAACAGGTGAAGCATGAAACGGCTCGCTGCCTCAAGTGCGGTGCCTCCGTGGTGGATGAAAACCAATGTATCGGCTGCGGCTTATGTACCACTCGATGCAACTTCGATGCCATCCATCTCAATCGCGACCTGCCTGAGGCCAGTACCATGTATACCTCCGAAGATAAAATGAAGGGTATCCTGCCATATATGATCAAACGTGGCAGTAAGATTTTGGTCAAGAAAATAAAAAAATAATTCAAAGACTCATGCACGAGTTAGGTGTTGTATTCTATATCATTAAGGATGTAAAAAAAGTGGCTGAACAAAATGGGGTTCAACATGTTTCCAAAGTCATTCTCGATTTGGGTGAGGTATCTATGGTGGTACCTTACCAGTTGCAGGATTGTTGGAAATGGGCCGTCCAGCGGGAAGAGATGCTTTCTAACTGCATTCTCGATATCCATCCGATTCCGGCTGTTACGTTCTGCGAGTCCTGTCATCAGGAGTATGCAACCGTGACATATGGCAAAATATGCCCCCATTGTGGCAGCGCAGATACCTATCTGGTGCGTGGCAACGAAGTCGAAATTCATTCCATTGAAGTAGACTAAACATTACACATTCATCATTAAATATCATGGCTTGTTTTATTGTTCCATTGACTCAGGCGATTGCCACAACGGCCATTCGCCATCGTGCTGCCAAAACAGCACACAATAACTCCGAGGTTTCTCCATTCCTTCAGCATCTTCCTCGTTTGGAGACAATGCTCTACGGTGGAAGTATCATGCTGATCGTGGATCACATTATTTCCGGAGAACTGATGCCCGTCTTTCCATTCTTTTCTGCTCTGGCAACGCAGGGTGGAGCCCTAACAATGCTTCGCGAAATGCTGACCGTGGGAGTACCCATGTCCCTTATTGTTACCGCTATTTGGGCCATACCTTTATGGGTGAAAGCGAAGGCATAATTTGCATATATTGAAAAATTGTTGTAATTTTGCGGCCTCAATCGAAAATATCCTATGAATAAGGTTGTATCAAAACGATTTTTTTCTCCCAATGTGGTGGAATTAGTGGTAGAAGCGCCCCTTATTGCCAAGAGCCGCAAAGCAGGTCACTTCGTGATTGTACGCGTGGATGCTCATTCCGAGCGCATGCCCTTAACCATATCCAATGCCGATGTCACTCAGGGTACCATTACCTTGGTAACCCAACGTATAGGAGTCAGTTCGGCCAAATTATGTGCCCTGGAACCCGGGGATATGCTTCAAGATATAGTCGGTCCTTTGGGCAAAGCCACGGATATCCGGCATTTTGGTACCGTTGTATGTGCCTGCGGTGGCGTGGGTGCTGCACCCATGTTACCCATTGCCCAGGCTCTCAAACAGGCCGGTAATCGGGTGATTACCGTTTTGGCAGCACGCAATAAGGATCTGATTATTCTGCACGATGAACTGTCTGCCACTTCGGATGAGGTCATCGTGATGACCGATGATGGTTCCATGGGCCAACAGGGAGTGGTAACTGTGGGGGTGGAGCAGGTGATTGCTCGCGAACATGTAGACAAATGTATCACAATTGGACCCGCCATTATGATGAAATTTGTGGCACTGACCACGGCCAAATATGCCATTCCCACCGATGCCAGTCTCAATACCATCATGGTGGACGGAACCGGTATGTGCGGCGCGTGCCGTGTGAGCATCGATGGACAAACCAAATTTGTGTGCGTGGATGGTCCGGAGTTTGATGCCCACCAGGTCAATTGGGATGAGATGCTTACCCGTTTGCGTTCCTACAAACAGGAAGAAACCATTGCTTATGACCAGTATCAGCAGTCGCTTCATCCGCTCACAGCCAAAGAACGCGTGGCTATTCCGCGTGTCAAAATGAACGAACTGGATCCGCAGGTGAGGGTGCGTTCGTTGCACATGGAGGTTAATCAGGGACTGACCCTGGAGCAGGCAATCACCGAATCGCATCGATGCCTGAATTGTCCCAAACCCACCTGCGTATCGGGTTGTCCGGTGAATATTGATATCCCCGCATTTATCCACCAAATAGAAGAAGGAAATATCCCCCAAGCCGCAGCCGTTATCCAGCAGTCGTCAACGCTTCCTGCTGTCTGTGGGCGTGTTTGTCCCCAGGAGAAACAGTGTGAAAGTCAGTGTATCCATCTCAAAATGGGCCACGAACCCGTCGCTATCGGTTATCTCGAGCGCTTCGTGGCCGACCACTCCGCCTCTCTTTCGCCTAATAACCTAATCGCCCAATCACCTTCCTCTCCTCATTCAGGGAGAACCGGAGGGGGCCCCTCCATTGCCGTGGTTGGCTCCGGACCTGCAGGATTGGCATTTGCCGGAGATATGGCCAAGAAGGGTTATCGTGTCACGGTTTTTGAGGCCCTGCACGAAATAGGTGGGGTACTCAAATATGGTATTCCTGAATTCCGTTTACCCAATCGTATTGTCGATCGCGAAATAGATGGATTGCGCCAATTGGGGGTGCGTTTTGTTACGGATACCATTATCGGCAAAACAATCACTGTCGAGGATCTGCAGGCACAAGGATATGCAGCCATCTTTGTGGGATCCGGTGCAGGCCTGCCTCGGTTTATGAATATCCCGGGAGAAAACTTCAATGGGGTACTTTCCTGCAATGAATATCTCACCCGTGTGAACCTGATGGACGCATCGTCTTCTCTGACCGATACACCATTGCTTTCAGGTCGCAATGTGGCGGT
The DNA here is from genome assembly GCA_002317295.1 of Bacteroidales bacterium UBA1714. GTDB lineage: Bacteria > Bacteroidota > Bacteroidia > Bacteroidales > Paludibacteraceae > Colicola. The sequence goes on along the minus strand of DCIY01000005.1, from coordinate 8,654 downwards.
CATTGGTGGTGGCAATACCGCAATGGATGCGGTCAGAACCGCTAAACGGCTGGGTGCCGAACATGCCATGATTATCTATCGCCGTTCCGAGGACGAGATGCCTGCCCGCATTGAGGAAATACGGCATGCTAAACAAGAAGGCATTGAGTTCCTGACACTCCATAATCCGCTGGAGTACCATGCGGATGAATCGGGTCGTGTCCAAGAAGCTGTGCTTCAGGTGATGGAACTCGGTGAACCCGATGAATCGGGTCGTCGCTCTCCGGTGCCTGTACCAGGTAAAACAATCACCATTCCCGTGGACTTGGTCATTGTCAGCGTAGGCGTATCTCCCAATCCGCTGATTCCGCGCAGTGTGACAGGCCTGCAGGTAACGCCCAAAGGTACCATTGCTGTCAATGAAAGTCTGCAATCCTCTCTGCCCACCATTTTTGCGGGAGGCGATATTGTCCGTGGAGGAGCTACGGTTATTCTGGCTATGTCTGATGGCCGAAAAGCGGCAGAGCAAATGGATTTGTGGTTACAAAATGCGTCAAAATGACGCGAGTTGACTAAAAAATAACAGAATTTTACACAAAAATTTGCACAGTTCAAAAAAAAGCAGTACCTTTGCACGCTTTTTCGCCTTATGACGTCAAATAAACCAAATAGACGAAAACAGAACAAACCACGTAAACTAACAAAATACATACGAATATGAAACGTACATTCCAACCCTCGCAACGCAAGCGTCGCAACAAACACGGATTCCTGGAGAGAATGGCTACCGCTAACGGCCGCCGCGTACTCGCTGCTCGTCGCGCTCATGGTCGTAAAAAACTGACCGTAGCTGACGAAGGTCGTCATAAGTTCTAATTTCGCATTGCGAGAATCCGGAGTTGACAGACTCTGTTAGCATAACCTAAGAGGGAAAAGAGATGTGTCTCCTTTCCCTTGTTTTGCATTAAAAAACCACCATCATGGAAACAACCAGACAACAAAAAATTGAGCGCCTGATTCAGAAAGATTTGGGCGATATATTTTTACGATACGCGCGCACGCTCACGGGCACGATCATATCCGTGAGTGAAGTAAGAGTATCCTCGGACTTAAGTATAGCCCACGCTTATTTGAGTGTTTTTCCGCAGGATAAAGTGCATACCGTATTGGCCAATATAGAGGAAAATCAGGCCAAGATTCGTTTTGAACTCGGTAACCTCGAACGTCACCAACTGCGTATCATTCCCGAATTGCATTTCCATTTGGACGAAACCATCGACAAAATGGAACGCATAGACCAACTGCTTAAGCACTAAGTCTCATGAGGGGTGTGGAGCTGCATATCGCCTGGAGATACCTTTTTTCTCCCAAAAGCCATCATGCCATCAATATCGTCAGTGGCGTGAGTGCTGCTGCTGTCGGTGTGGTGACAGCTGCCATGATATGTGTGCTCAGCGTGATGAACGGTTTCAGTGGGGTGGTGGAGAGTATGTTCTCGCAACTGGATCCCGAATTACGCATTACAGCTTCATCCGGCAAGTATTTTGATACAACTGCTCCCCAAATCCAATCCTTGCGTTCCCTATCTTCTATTGCAGTCTATAGCGAGTGCATCGAAGAAACCGCGTTGATCGAATTTGAATCGCGTCAGATTCCGGCTACGCTCAAAGGGGTGGATACCGCTTACGCGTCGCTGACTCATATTGATGATATCATCCTGGATGGCAAGTATCAGGTTTGGGATGGTGCTTTTGAACGCAGTGTGTTGGGAGTGGGACTGGCCAATCAACTGAGCATCGGCGCTCATTTTGTGCGAGGATTGCATCTGTATGCACCCCGACGTCAACAGGCCGTTAATCTGATGCGACCGGATGAGAGTTTTAATGACGAAAGTTGTTTTATTGCCGGCATCTTTGCCGTCAATCAGGTACAATATGATGACCACTATATGCTGGTGTCTCTACCTCTGGCCCGTCGACTGTTCGACTATAACGATCATCAGGTGACTGCGATTGAACTCCGTCTTCAGCCCCAGGCTTCTGTGCCTGCCGTTCAGCGGGAAATATGCCAGATGCTGGGTGCTGATTATCAGGTACTCAATCGATATGAGCAACAGGCCGATTTTTTCCGTATTGTCAAAGTGGAAAAACTGATGGTGACCCTGTTATTGGTGTTTATTCTCCTGATAGCAACCTTCAATATCATTGGTTCGCTGACCATGCTGATGATTGATAAACAGCATGATATTTCCATTCTCCAATCCTTGGGAGCTTCTTCTCAACAGATTCAGCATATTTTTCGTTATGAAGGATGGCTCATTTCTTCGCTGGGTGCCCTGACAGGCCTCGTCTGTGGATTGGCACTCAGTTTGGCGCAAGAGCACTGGGGTTTGCTCAAACTGGGCAACGGAACCGAATATGTGCTCACAGCCTATCCTGTCGCGGTAGAGGCTTTGGATATTGTTTTTGTGCTTGCCGTGGTATTGCTCATTGGTTGGATAGCTGCTTATATACCTACCAAAACCCTTCGTTATCATGAATCCCTCCACGCGTAAAGATTATCATATTTATCTCAAACTGGAACGGGGATTGAGCGATAATTCCGTTTTGGCTTACGAACAGGATCTGGATAAACTGGAGGATTTTTTTGCCACCTCTCCCCTCGTGGGACAACGCACTCCGGAAACTGCTATCGAAGAGGATTTGCAGGAATTTGTCTACCACCAGTTTACCAGTGACAGCAATGCGCGGAGCCAGGCACGCGTGCTGAGCGGAGTACATTCGTTTTATCGGTTTATGCTCTACCACCACTTGCGTGAGGATGATCCCAGCGAATTATTGGAAATGCCTTCCAAGGAACATCACCTTCCACAGGTGCTTACCCTCGAGGAAGTGGACAGATTGGTCAATGCCATTGATCTTTCCTCGCCCGAAGGACACCGTAATCGAGCCATATTGGAGATGCTGTATGGCAGCGGATTACGTGTCAGTGAACTGGTAAACCTGAGACTGAGCAATATGTATCGCCAAGAAGGATATATGCTCATTTTGGGAAAAGGAAATAAACAACGTCTGGTGCCTATCTCTCCCACTGCCGAAGAGTGGTTTGGCTACTGGATGCAGGATCGTTGCCGGTTGGATGTCAAACCCGAAGCCGTCGATATTGCGTTCGTTAACCACTATGGGCGCCAACTGACTCGTGCCATGATCTTTACCATCATTCGCCGTTTGGCCGCTCAGGCTGGAATTACCAAGACTATTTCACCCCACACACTCCGTCACTCGTTTGCGACTCACCTGCTGCAAAACGGTGCAGACTTACGGGTGATACAACAATTATTAGGACACGAAGATATAGCCACCACGGAAATTTATACCCACCTGGATGTGGAAGATTTGCGGCGAGCTATATTACAATACCACCCTGCCAACCAGAAATGAAACGGAAACTATACATCCTGTTTTTGTTGTGCTGCGCAGCTGTGATCAGTGCTGCACAAAACACAATGATTGTGGGCCAGGTCTATGATCTCAATTCCGGTTTGCCCATTCCCAATGTCAATCTGACCATTCAGGGAACCTCCTTTGGTACATCTTCCGGCCCGGAGGGATATTATGTGATTCGCTGCAACCTCAACAAAAAATACACCCTGGTTGCCAGTTGTATCGGTTATAAATCACAACGCATTCCCCTGGAACCTGGACAAAGTGGTGCCATGGACATTGCCTTGGAGGAACGCACCACCCTGTTGGCGGATCTGTTTGTTACTCCGGGCGCCAATCCTGCTCTACCGCTTATGGATAGGGTACGAGCCAATCGTCCCTACAATTATTGTCCGGTGGATACCACCGAGGTGGACTATGAGACATCCCTGTATGTGAGCAATATCGGTTCCCGTCAACTGCATCGTAAGTTTTGGAAAGGATTGGAAGTAGGACTCATTGAACAGGAGGATTCTACCTGTCTGCTGCCTATCTATCATCGACTCCGTGAACATGGTCAAACCCGCACACGGGTAACAATGCTCACCGAGCAGGATTATGATATGATGATGTCGGATATCCAGATTCCCAAAAACTTCTACAACAACTCCGTGGTGATGTATGACCAAAATTTCATCAGTCCACTCGCTTCCAATGGCAATACCTATTATCAGTATTATCTGGTGGACAGCCTGGAATCCGATCACCATGATGCCAAACAGTATATTGTACATTTCAAAAGCAAAAATCCGTTTGGATACAGTTTTGATGGACAAATGATCATCGACTCCGCCTCGGCCGCTTTGATTCGTATCGAAGCGTCAGTGGTCAAACAGTCCAGTGCCAATTTCCTGCGCAGCGGTCAAATATCTCAAACCTTTGATTCACTCACGCATACGCTGATAGCGGAGGACAAGATGTTGTTGCTGGATATGGCGGTCAAAATGGATTCGTCCCGTATCCTCCCCACCATTTTGGTGCAACAACACAGTGCCGTCGTTCCTGCATCTTCATCTGCGTCTTCGTCTGCGTCTGCGTCTTCGTCTGTTTGGGCGGTAGACACAGCCATGTTGTCGCAGGCAGAAACCAAAATAGAAGAACTCAACCATACACCACTGATGCGAACGGCGCAGTTCCTGGCCAAAACCATCTTGACGGCCTATATCCCTACAGGCACCTGCATCGATGTAGGTAATGGAGCTGATATTATAGATATGAACAAACAGGAACTCGTACGCGTGGCGTTGCCGTTCAGAACCAATGAAAAACTGATGAAAAATGTCAGTTTGGAAGCGTATGTGGCCTATGGTTTCAAAGATACTGGGTGGAAGGGCAAAGGTGCCGTCCATGTCCAAATACCCGGTTTGCGACGCAATATCATGCATTTCCAGTACACGGATGCCTATATCTATTCCGACTGGGACTACTTTGACCGGTACAAGCGCGAGAATATCAACTGGTGTAAGGATATGAATATGGGTTCCCGGTTTACGCGTGGATTCACGGAATCCGATCCCAACACCTTCAATGCCATGGTCCGCAATCGGGAGTTCCTGGTGGAGAGTGAAAACGATTGGACAGACCACCTGGAGACTATCACGCGACTGAGTGTCGGGCGTCGTGGATATGATGAACCCATTTTGCCCTACACCCAACAGCCTTCCTACCGATTTGCCTCTTTGGCCACCACATTCCGACTCGGATGGCAGGAACGCAAAGTGGATTTGTATTTCCAACGCGTCCATGTGTATAGCAATATGCCCGTTTTGTTCCTTAATGCCGAAATAGGCAGTTACCAAACAGATGCCATGTCCACCTACGATATGTATGGCAAACTGCGTTTGATGCTTCGCCAACAGGTGAACCTGGGCGTGGCAGGACGATTGGATTATCTGGTGGAAGGAGGACTGATCCTGGGTAAGGTTCCCTATAATATGTTACATATTTTCCAGGGATGTCAGAGCTGGGGATATAACTTGGAACGTTTCTCGTTGCTGTATAACTATTCCTTCGCCGGTGATCGCTACTTGCAACTGATGGGGGAATGGAATGGTAAAGGCTGCCTGTTCAATCTCATTCCGGGTATCCGTTACCTGCGCCTGCGCGAACTGGTGGTGTTCAAAGCCGGATGGAGTGGTATGAGCGATAAACACCAATCGGTGTTGGCACTGCCGACCATGCCCGATGGATCTCAACGAATGCAAGCGGCGCAAGTACCCTATATCGAAATGGGATTTGGATTGGGAAATATCTTCCGGGTAGCCAATCTGTATTCGATTTGGCGCCTGACCCACCGCCAGGATCCCTTGGGTCAACTTTGGGCCATACGGTTTATGTTTAAGATAGAATCGTAATAGACATGATGAATAAATTTTATATTGAGACTTACGGATGCCAAATGAATGTGGCAGACAGTGAGGTGGTGGCTGCCATTATGCAAACGACCGATGCTGTCCTAACCGAAGATATGAACGAGGCAGATATTCTGATTCTTAATACCTGCTCCATTCGAGACAAAGCGGAACAAACGGTCAAACACCGCCTGGAGGAGATACGCGCACTACTCAAGAAAAAAAAGCCTTCACCCATCATCGGTGTCATTGGTTGTATGGCAGAGCGTATGGGGCAGGAATTGCTCCGAGACTGGGGAGTGGACTTTGTGGCAGGCCCCGATGCGTACATGGATCTGCCTAACCTCGTTGCTCAGGCCCAACAGGGGCACCAGGCCATCAATATCACCTTAAGTACCACCCAAACCTATCGGGATATCATTCCGGCACGAATAGGACACAGTATCAGCGGGTTTGTGAGCATTATGCGCGGATGCAATAATTTTTGCTCGTATTGCGTGGTGCCCTATACGCGGGGTCGCGAACGCAGCCGAGATGTGGATAGTATATTGGCAGAAGTAAGGGATTTGGCTGCCAAAAACTACAAAGAAGTTACCCTCCTGGGACAAAATGTCAATTCCTATCACTATGAACAGGTGGATTTTCCCATGCTGCTGGAACGGGTGGCAGATGCGGTCCCTCATATGCGCGTTCGTTTTACCACCTCCCACCCAAAGGATATGTCCGACCGTACCCTGGAAGCCATCAGTCGCCATCCTAATCTTTGCCGATTTATACACCTGCCGGTGCAGTCGGGTTCCAACCATATATTGGAAATTATGAACCGCAAATATACCCGAGAGTGGTATCTCGATCGCATCGCCGCCATTCGACGCATCCTGCCTGATGCCGCCATTGGCACCGATGTGTTCTGTGGCTTCCATGACGAGAGCCTGGAGGACCATGAGCAAACATTGTCCCTGATGCGTGAAGTGGGCTTTGATACCGCATTTATGTTCAAGTACTCAGAACGACCCGGAACTCGTGCCAGTAAGGTCTATCCGGATAATGTGCCCGAAGAGGAAAAAATCCGAAGACTCAATGAGATCATCGCTTTGCAAAACGAATTGTCATTGGTAAGCAATCAACGGGAAATCGGTAAGGTGGTCGAAGTGCTGGTAGAGGGATACTCCAAACGAAGCCATGACGATATGTTCGGACGTACTTCACAGTACAAAACCGTTATCTTACCGCGTGAAGGCAGACATATCGGTGAAATGGTTCAAGTACAGGTTTTGGAGGCTTCCGCAGCGACTTTAAAAGGAAAAATCGTATAAAATTGGTTAAAAATCACTTTTTTTTGACCAAATATTTGCACATGTAAAAAAAAAGCAGTACTTTTGCAATGAAAACAAATAAAATTTTCATAGTTAAGGTTTAGGTTTAATGGTAACAGGAGGCTGTGACAGTTTCCTGTTATTTTTCCATTAAACGCAAATTTGCCCCAGAAAGGGCTTTTTTTAGATATGAACGAAGAAGAACAACAAACGCCCCTTTTGCCCGATTTGACGGATTTGGATGAAGCGCGCAGAGCGTTTGTCATGAGTGAGATCTTTGCGCGTAAGTATGAATAGATGGTTAAAGGATTTTTTTAAAAACAACAAACGAATATTATGGCTACAACGTATATGACTGCAGAAGGTCTGCAGAAATTAAAAGATGAACTCCAGTTCTTGGAATCCACAGAACGCCCACGCGTGATCGCTGCCATTGCAGAGGCACGTGAAAAAGGGGACCTGAGCGAAAACGCCGAGTATGATGCAGCAAAAGAAGAACAGGGTATTATAGAGAGTAAGATTGCCATGCTCAAAGGCAAGATTATGGATGCCCGTATTATAGATGAATCCACCATCAAGACCGATGAGGTACAAATATTAACCAAAGTACGGGTCAAAAACCTCAAAAATGGGATGGAGAAAATCTACCAGCTCGTTACCGAAGGCGAGGCAAATATTGCCGAGGGCAAAATCGCTGTGACTACTCCAATTGCCAAAGGTCTGATGGGTAAGAAAGTGGGCGAGGTGGCTCAGGTATCGGTCCCTGCCGGTGTGATGGAGTTCGAAATTCTGGAAATCAGTTTGTAATTTCGAATACTCCCCGTATTCCTGTATGAGTCTGGTTGCGTTTCCTAATAAGAAGCGCAACCTTTTTTATATACGCGCGCGTATTAATGCGCGTACGCATACGTGCATATATTATATAAGGTGTGCACCTTTTTTCTCTTTTTTTAAACCTAAAATTTGCACAGTTCAAAAAAAAGCAGTAATTTTGCAGCCGTTTTCGCCCAAACGGGAAGCGTCCCGAAAAATAAGGCAAAAATGAGTAAAAATAATGGGTGCTGATTATCAGCGACTTACAAAGTTTTTTCAAAAAAAATGAAGAAAAATTTGCGTATGTCAAAAAAAAGCAGTAATTTTGCATCCGATTTCGCGCTAAGAACGAACGAAAGGAGTTTTAGCCTACGAAATGATGATGATTTTAGACTTCTAAAATCCGCTCAACTAAGAGTGATCTTTGAAAGATTGAAAACAATAGATGTAGTACAAGAATAACTTGGGAATCTAATCGAACGTTAGTGAGAATTAGGTTCTACAAGAATTGGGAAAATTTAAAAGTCCCTTGTCAAAGTACACTTAATAAATTGCGTTCTGAGCTAAACAAATAATTTAATTTTACAACGAAGAGTTTGATCCTGGCTCAGGATGAACGCTAGCGACAGGCCTAACACATGCAAGTCGAGGGGCAGCACTTCGGGGGGCGACCGGCGCACGGGGGAGTAACGCGTATGTAACTTGCCCATCAG
>DCIY01000030.1 GCA_002317295.1 Bacteroidales bacterium UBA1714 | reverse complement strand
ACACCTTCCCGCGCGAATTTGCAGAGAGAGCCATATTCAGCACTCAATAAGTTCTCTTTGATAAAATACTGGTTAAGTAACACGTAAACTCCTTGATGAGTGCCAGCATGAAGACCATTTGCTATTAGTAATGCCATTGCCGCATGGTAGACGGCATAATACATTCTATTAGCTAATGTACTCCACAATGCATTTTGCTGATAAACAGGAAACTCTGATTTTATCTTGCGGGCTCGTTCTATTTCCAACGCAACCATAATCCGTCTTTCTTCATCAGATAAGCTCATACTAACACCAATTTATCTTGTTCAACATTTTTATAAAAAGGGGTAAAGGACATGGACTGCCATTCCTTCTGAGTATAAATTTGTGCAGAAACAATTTGTCCTTTTTGTGCTCCTAAATCAATCAAAGGATAAGAATAATCATCAAAATCATTATACTCTTGTTTTTCTTTGTTGAGCAAAATCAGCAGGTCCCAATCTGAACCTTCATGAGCATGATTGCGAGCACGTGAACCATAAAGCCACATCGATGCATCCTTTGGCAGTATACTCTTGCCAAAATGGGATAAACTATCTATGAATGATTGTTCTGACATACTAAATGACCTATTTGGCCGCAAAGATACTAAATATTTGCGACATGTGCAAAAAAAAATGCACTTTTCGGTGCATTTTTTTAGTTTAGAGGACGCGACGTAGTCGCTACAGTTTAGACGGCTGCGCCTGACGGAGCGTTGCTCCTACAGTTGTCATAGCGCGTCTGCGCGTCGTTAGCCCTAGGGTTTAAGGCAGCCAATGGGCACCACATAGACACCATCTTCACGCTGATAGGCATATTGACCGATGCCCGTCAGTACCATTAGGAAAGAAGGCTCGTTCATCTTTGTAGTATCTATTTTGGATGCCAACAAACATAAATTCTTTGCTCCTTCCTCAATCAAAGTATCTCCTCCCAATTTAATTTCTATCAGTCCATATTGACCATTACGCAGATGCATTACGCTGTCACATTCCAAACCATTGTTGTCGCGATAATGATATACGTTTCCATCTAAGGCATCTGCATATACACGCAAGTCTCGCACAGCCATCGTCTCAAACAACAATCCCAATGTATTCAGATCCTTTGTCAAATCCTTTGGACCAAGTCCCAAAGCTGCTGTGGCTATACTTGGATCGATAAAATAGCGTGTATCCGTGGTTCGAATAGCAGCTTTACTGCGTAAGTTGGGATTCCAGGCGACCATATCTTCTATCACGAATATCTTGCGTAATGCATTCAGGTAGGACAAAATCGTTTTATCACTCAATGGTTTGTCTTCATCAGTACAATTCCAGCTGCTTCCAATTGCAGTTCCAATATTTCATCTATAATGCGTTTCCTGTATTCCATATTTGCTTCCGTGTATATAGATTTTTAAATTCCGTGTTTGAAGATTTTTTACTTCCTTGTTTGAAGATTTCAAAATCGGTTGCAAAGGTACTGCTTTTTTTTGACATGTGCAAAAAAAACAACGAGTAACCAGCGAAAGGATTAGTCAAATAGAGTTGTTATGTCCATGGACAAAAAGTCTTCCAATGGGAAAGCATTGGGGCCTACAATCAGCGTACGATAGGGATGAAACATATCACGGAAACGATGTAATCCAAAAGTATCACGTTCATCACCCGACTTTACCTCAATGGCCACCACTTTACCATAACGCACTAATACGAAATCCACCTCATCCTTGCCATCACGCCAGTAGTACAATTGAAAATCTTGGGCATAGGCAGCATTGAGAAGATAAGCTCCCACAGCAGACTCAACAATACGCCCCCAAACCTTTGGTGTAGCGCGAGCTGTAGATAAATCCAAATTCCCATACAATGTCATTAACCCGTTGTTATATACTTGGTATTTCGGTACAGAGGCTCTTCTGCGTGCTAGATCCATAGAAAATTTGTTCAATCCGGTCACCAAGCCACACTGCCCAAGCAGTTGTAAGTACCCACTCAAAGTGGTGGTATTACCTGCATCTTGTAACTGTCCCAACATCTTGGTCACGGACAATTGTTGGGATGAATAGGCGGATGCTAATTCAAACGTTTGACGCAACAAAGCCGGTTTGGTAATAAGACTATCCATTAAGATGTCGTTATTAATGGTCGCATCGACGATAGAAGACCGCATGTAATTGTGCCACCGCTCGGTAGAATGGCAAAAATCTACCATTCCGGGATATCCGCCATAAAAAACATACTCATCTAAACTCATACCAAATGCCTCACGCATCTCTGTATAAGACCAATGGGGCATTTTGATTACCTCAAACCGTCCCATCAGACTCTCCGACAATCCTCTCTCAAGGCGCACACGGGAAGATCCCAATAGTATCACCTTAATATTGACATGGTTAAATGTATCGGCATCCCATTCTTTTTTTACAACCGAGCTCCATTGAGATAATCGTTGGATTTCATCAATCACTAATAGCAATTCAGAAGAATGGTTTGCCGCCATCTTGGCACGAGCCATCTCCCAGCAGTCGCTAATCCAGGCAGCACGTGTAGCCGGAATATCATCGGCCGCAAAATGCAACCAAGGTATAGAGATCGTCTCCAAAACCTGCCTAATAACGGTCGATTTACCGACTTGTCGTGGACCCTCGATGATTTGGATGCACCGTCTTGGCTCATTTATTCGTTCAATAATCGTCTGGTAATAAATACGTTGCATATGATAAATAAAATTTACTCAATGGAACTAGTAAAAATACTCAATGGAACTAGTAAAAATTATTTCCGACTGCAAAAGTACAACAAATATTTGGAATGTGCAAATATTTAGGCAATAAAAGTGATATTTTGCTGCGGTGGGGAGAGGAGAAACAACGGAGCGCCCAAGTTCCACGACAAGTGGAAGTTCCCATAGCGTAGTTTGTTCCGACGAGAGCGGCTTACGGGTAACCCCGTAAGACAGCTTCAGCCTCACGAAGAGGCTGGAGTTGAGCGGCTTACGGGAGTCGGACCCGCCTCCTCAGCTTGGGAAGCTGATGCACTACCGATGTGCTAAAGCCGCAAGGTAATGGTTTGACGGTGCAAAAGTACTGCTTTTTTCTTAAACTTGCAAGTTTTTGCGAATAATTTTGTTAATTTCCTGTTCAAAAGTGTCAGTTTCTCCCCAATCTTTCCATTCTCGGAGATTATGTACCCGTTGACGAACCGACATAACCGCATGTTTAGCCAGTTTCTGTGCGGAAGGGGTAATGGCCTGAATGAGATGATCCAGATTCACATCATAGAGCATGCACGCATGCACAATGGTACCCGTGGAAAGGGCATAGCAGGCAAAACCCGCCACCTTGTATCCTTGAACCAAAATATCATTATGTTCGGTCGTCACCGCCTCATAACCCATTTGGCACAAAGCCGCAGCCACAACATGCAAAAAGTCGTGAAAGACTTCTTCACTATGGGTGGAAGGAGAAATGAACGACAGCATCAGATTGCCTTCATCCGCATACACACACCCTCCCCCACTCTTGCGCTGGACGATACGAATGTCATGCTCCTGACAATAGGCCTCATTCACCTCCTGCTCCCGACACTGGTGACGGCCATAAATAACCGTAGGCGCGACGCGCCATGTAAAGAAGGTAGGAGACTGCACCGTGCGGGCTATTTCCTCTTCCTGGGCAAGATAGTGTTCGAGATTGATGATTGATGATTGATCGCCCTTGCGGGCTATTGATGATTGCTGATTACATCACGGGTTCGACGAGTTTGGTTCCGCGGCAGAAGCGCCAACGGATATCGCGATCGTCACCTAAATAAATATAGCGTTCCAGACGCTGCTCGAGGGTGTAGTGGTCGTAATTGAGATAACCGTCATCAATGACCAAGGCATCCAACTCGTAACCGGGTTCAAAACTGCCCACTTTGCCAAAGAACGAACCACCGGACTTGGTGGCCAACCAGAACGCTTCGCTCAAACTGAGGAACTGCAATTCGCCATGCGTTTGTGCATAGACCAGTTTGCTCACCTGAATGGCGTACTGAATAATGCGCAGAATGGAGAAATTGTGTCCACCGGCCACATCCGAACCCAAACCTACCGGTATGCCGGCATCGAGGAAGGTACGAATGGGAGCCATGCCGGAAGCGATATTGCAGTTGGATGTGGGGCAATGCACCACATAGACATGATGATCCTTCATCATCTGCAATTCCTCACCTTCCGTATAGCAACAATGCGCCATAAGCGTAGGTTGTTGACCAAACAGACCATAGCGATAGTAGGCATCGCCATAACAGGAGGACTCGGGTTCCAGTTCACGCACCCACTCTATCTCGCTGCGGTTCTCACTCAGGTGCGACTGCACGGCCAGATTTTGCTCTTTGGCCAATTGTCCCAAGGCAGTCAGCATCTGGGGGGTGCAGGAAGGTATAAACCGTGGGGTAACGATGGTCTGAACCAAATCGTCATTGCCGTGCTGTGACAAGTGCTGTTGCAGTGCAAGCGTATCCTGTACGGCCTGTTGAGGCGTATTGCGCAAGTTATCCGGTGCATTACGATCCATGGCTACCAAACCGATGCGGGAACCCAAGCCAGCCTGCACAAACAGGTCTGCCAAACGACGCGTACCCTCCGGATGAATGGTGCCAAATACCGCACTACGCATCGAACCCTGCATCCATAACTCGTGCACAAAGCGGCGATAGATATGGTCGGCATAGTTCACATCGGCAAACTTGGCCTCCTCGGGGAAGGTATAGGTAGTAAGCCAAGGCAACAGTTCGAGGTCCATGGCAATACCCATATTGCGATACTGCGGAGCATGCACATGAAGATCGCAAAAACCCGGAATCATGAGTCGGTCGCCATAATCGGTCACAGGAAGCGATTGCAGTTCCTGTGGGAGAGATTCATAGACTTGATCGATGATGCCATCCTCCCGAACGGCAATATAACCATGCGGCAGGATGCGAAACGCGTCTTTGGTGGGCGTAAAAATCAGGTTAGCGCGATACAGTTTCATAGCGTTTATTTCTTAAAAAACAGCGTCAAAACCAGGTAGTTGATGATGCCGGCCACAAAAATGACAATCCAACCGAGCACGCCATCTCCCACATTGGGCATCAGACGGATGGCTAACGGAAGGAGGCCAAACTGAATGACCAGATTGATGGCACGGGCAAGAACAAAGCCACCGGCGTTTTTGATATTGGGTTTGGTACCAAATGTGTACCAGTTGCTCAGGAAATAATTGGGAATCATTTCGAGCACAAACCCGATTCCGAACGCCACATAATAAAGGACCGTATTTTGTTCCGGTTCACCCAGCACCAGCATGGCCAACAGGAAAAATCCCGTTTGCACAAATGTGCCGACATTTCCGACGATGCAAAAACGGACGATACTGCGGATACGATCCGGCAGGTAAGCAGTTGGCAGTTTCATCAGGCAAGCATATTCAACATTTCTTCCATGGCGTCATGCAGTCCGTTGACATCACGACCGCCCGCAGTAGCCATCCAGGGTTGACCTCCGCCACCGCCCTGAATCCGTTTGGCAGCCGCTTTGATCATCATGCCGGCATTCTTGCCTTCGTCCACCAGCGGTTGACTCAGGAAAATGGAAATCATGGGTTTATCCTCATAATAGGTGGCACCTACGATGGCCACGCGTTGGTCTGCAAACTTACCACGAAGGGCCGTCAGCACATTGCGCAGCATCGTTGGGTCATAATCACCCGTCAGTTTCACCAGTTGGATGCCATGATAGTCTACGGCTTTCTCCACCAGTTTGGCACCTATTTGAGCCGCTTTCTCGGCACGGTAATCGTCCACCTGTTTTTTCAAATCACTATTCTCATCCAGTTGTTTCTGAATGGTGGCCATGATATCCGGAGCATTGTTGAACATGGCACGCAGGCTGTTGAGCATATCCGTATTGCGATAGAACAGTTCGTCGGCTTTGGCCGCCGTTACCGCCTCAATACGACGCACACCGGCCGCCACACTCGTTTCCATCAAAATGCGCAACGAACCGATTCGACCCGTACCCGACACATGGCAACCACCACATAACTCAATGGAAGGACCGTATTGAATCACACGCACATCATCGCCATATTTCTCACCAAAGAGGGCCATTGCGCCCATTTCTTTAGCCTTCGCAATGGGCGTATGACGACTTTCCTGCAACGGATAATCGTTTCGTATCAGTTGATTGGCCAGCATCTCCACCTGACGCAGTTCCTGTGGCGTCACTTTTTGGAAGTGTGAGAAATCGAAACGCAGGCTGTCGGGAGTGACCAGACTACCCTTTTGCTCCACATGATTGCCCAACACCTGACGCAGTGCGTAGTGCAGCATATGGGTTGCCGAGTGGTTGCAGGCAATAGCCTGACGACGGTCGGCATCGACGCGTGCCACAACCGTTCCCTGAATATTCTCCGGCAATGTCTCCATCACACAGACACTCAGACCATTCTCTCGTTTGGTATCCACCACCGCTACACCGTTCAGGGTGCCCGTGTCCCCCACTTCACCACCCATTTCTGCATAGAAGGGCGTTTTTTCCAATACTACCTGGTAGAAGACCTTGCCTTTTTGACTCACCTGACGATAGCGAACAATGCGTGTTTCCACTTCCAGTTCATCGTATCCGACAAACTCTGCCTCGCCTTCCGGAGAGGAGGTGGTGAGGCTTATCCAGTCACCCAGATCCTGCTTATTGGCGCTTCGACCCATTTCTTTCTGATGCTCCAGCGCCTGATTATATTCCTGTTCATTGGTCGTCATCCCGTTTTCACGGAGAATGAGTTCGGTGAGATCCAAGGGGAATCCGTAGGTATCCTTGAGGGTAAACACATCGATACCGGAAATCTCTGTTTTGCCGGCTTCTCGGGCATCTGCAATCAGTTTATCCAACAGCGAGATACCCTTGTCCAGCGTACGCAGGAACGCCTCTTCTTCGGCCTTGATGACCGGTGTAATCTGTTGTTCCTGTTTAATGAGTTCAGGATACGCTTCGCCCATGTCCGCAATGAGTTGCGGCACCAGACGGTACATAAATGCCTCACGCATGCCTAAGAATGTATACCCATAACGAACGGCACGACGCAGGATACGACGAATGACATAACCGGCTTTCTCGTTGCTGGGCAACTGACCATCGGTAATGGCAAACGAGATGGTTCGTATATGGTCGGCTATCACGCGCATGGCGATATCCGTCGGTTCATCCTTGCCATAGGTATGGCCGGTGAGTTCGCCAATCTTGTGCAGCATGGGTTGGAACACATCCGTATCGTAGTTGGACTGTTTGCCCTGCATGGTGCGCACCAGACGCTCAAAACCCATACCGGTATCAATCACTTTCTTGGCCAACGGTTCAAGGCTGCCATCGGCCTTGCGGTTGTACTGCATAAAGACGATATTCCAAATCTCAATCACCTGCGGATGATCCTTATTGACCATCTCACGACCCGGAACCTGTTTTTTCTCCTCTTCGCTACGGCTGTCTACATGGATTTCCGAACATGGACCGCAAGGACCGGTATCTCCCATTTCCCAGAAGTTATCATGCTTATTACCGTTGATAATATGGTCTTCAGGCAGGTGGCGGAGCCAGAACGAAGCCGCTTCGTCATCCCGACTGAGTCCTTCCTCTTTGGAGCCCTCAAACACGGTTGCATACAGGTTAGCGGGATCGATTTTGAGTACATCGACAATATATTCCCAGGCATAATCAATGGCTTCCTGTTTGAAGTAATCCCCAAAGGACCAGTTACCCAACATCTCAAACATCGTGTGGTGGTAGGTATCGTGCCCCACTTCCTCCAAATCGTTGTGTTTACCGCTGACGCGCAAGCATTTTTGCGAATCGGCTACGCGGGGATATTTGATGGGGTCATTGCCCAAAATGATTCCCTTCCAAGGGTTCATTCCGGCATTGGTGAACATCAGGGTAGGATCATCCTTGATGACCATCGGAGCCGATGGCACGATTTGATGTCCTTTACTGCGAAAAAAGTCCAAATAGGACTGTCTAATCTCTTTACTGGTCATTATGTTTATTTTCTTTAGGTTCGATAATAAGCGGATTGGCATTGATTTCATCGTTTTGCTGGCGTGTGTGCAAAATATCAATGGCCATGTACAGGGCATGGGCAAACGAAATCGGATTGGCCTGGTTCTTACCTGCCAAATCATAGGCTGTACCATGGTCGGGCGAAGTGCGAACAATGGGAAGACCTGCGGTAAAATTGACACCATTCATATCCAACGACTTGAACGGAATCAGCCCCTGGTCGTGGTACATAGCCAATACGGCATCAAAGTGCACATACTTGCCTGCACCAAAAAATCCGTCCGCACTGTAGGGACCAAAAGCCAGAATCTGCTGGTTATTGGCTTCTTCTATGGCAGGCGCAATAATCTCCTGTTCCTCCTTACCTATGAGGCCGTTATCCCCTGCATGTGGATTGAGTGCCAGCACGGCAATACGCGGACGACGAATGGTAAAATCTCGCTGAAGGGTGGCATTGAGAATTTGTAATTTCTTGACAATGCGGTCCTTGGTAATCATTTGTGGAATCTTGGCAATCGGCGTGTGATTGCACACCAGCGCTATGCGCATAGGTTCACTGACCATCATCATCAGACTCTCGCCACCAAACACCGAACTGAGATATTCCGTATGGCCCGAGAATGTGAACTGCTCGGACTGAATATTCTCCTTACTGATAGGAGCCGTCACCAAAGCGTCCACCAACCCATTCTTCATATCCTGACAGGCACGAGACAGGGAAGCAAACGATGCCTTACCCGCCTGTGGCGTGGAATGGCCGATTTGCAAGGGCGTATTGTCCTCATAACAGGTAATCAGATTGAGTCGACCATCTTTGGCCTCCTTGGGCGAAGAGATGATATTAAACTGAATATTATGGTATTCCTCGTCCAGTGTCATCGCATGCTGACGAGCAATTTTGGCATTGCCGTACACAATCGGACGACAAATCTCACAGATATGCGGATCTGCAATGCCTTTTAACAGAATTTCATAACCGACGCCGTTGATATCGCCAGCGGTAATTGCAATAATAGGTTTCATATGCTTAATTCAAAATTTTTCCCAATGTACTTTCTCATACAGCAGTTTGGACGGATCGTAGTTTTTTCGTTCCTCATCCTTATAGCCCAGGGAAATAACACATAACACGGTGAGATCCTGCGGCAGATTGGTGAGCGAGTGAATCAGTTCCTGAGCTCCTTCACGCTGGTACACTTGGCACCAACAGGCGCCCAAACCCTGGTCTTGCGCCGCCAGCAGGATATTTTGTGCGGCAATGGCACCATCACATTGCCAGGTGTCGGTTATGTCCGCATGCAGGGCAATCACAATCGCTGCCATCGCCGTATCAAACATTCCACTGCCATAGGTGCGGCAGGCGGATAACTGACGCAACACCTGTTCTTCCCGAATCACCACAAACTCCCACGGATTACTCCGCTTGGACGATGGGCTCATGAGGGCGCAACGCAAAATGGTATCTATTTTTTCCTGCTCCACCTCCCGATTTTGGTATTTCCGAATCGAACGGCGCTGCTGACATAGTTGTTCAAAATTTTCCATATTGGGCCAAATTTACAATTTGGCTGCAAAGTTAGTAATAAATTTGCACATATGCAAATAATTTTGTAATTTTGCAGCATGAAACGAATTTTATTGGTAGCGACAATGGCCATTTCGGCTGTTGCGTGTTTAACAGGTTGTCGCCAATCGGCAGGTACAACCAAAGTATCCGCCACGGGTTCCATCTATGAATGTCTGGTGGTTTGTCCCAAAACGGTCTATGCCGATATCGAAGTGGTGATGGGGGCCGATATGCCGTGTTTGCCCCAGATGGAACCTTATTTTAATCTCACCCATGTGAGCAACAGCGTGTTTGACGATTTTCTCAAATCCACCCGCAACATACTGATGGCAGACATCAGCGCGGAACGCTATACCCACACTCAGGCCAAGTATATTCGCGACCAATGGTCTACGCCACAAGCGTACTGCAGAATTCAGGCCCCTTGTGTGGATTCGATGCTGGTCTGGTGGATGGACCATGGTGAACAGGTACGCGAGTGGTTTGTGAGGGAGGAGATTCGTCGCCAGGATGGTTTCTTAAAAGCCAGCACGAATAAGCAGGCACGCCAAGCGCTCCAGGCAACCATTGGGGTGGACATGTGGATTCCACAGGACTATATGCTGATTAAGGATACCACGGATTTTGTCTGGTGCTGCAATAACAAAGGACCCATGCGGCGCGATTTGATTGTGTACAAATACCCCTATACCGACCCCAATACCTTTACCCTGCCCTATTTATGTGCCAAACGGGACGAAGTGTTGGGGCCCAAGATTTCGGCCAGTGTACCGGGCAGTTATATGGGAACGGAGTACAAGGTTTTCCCGCCACAAATGCGGGCATTGAGTGTCCAGAACCATCAGTATGCGGGGGAAGTTCGCGGACTGTGGAAAATGCAAGGCGGAGAAGCGATGGGCGGTCCGTATGTCAGTCACACCCGTGTGGACGAAGTACATGGACAAATCGTTACGGCAGAAGTGTTTATCTATGCCGCCGGTCAACGCAAACGCAATGCGCTGCGCCAGGCAGAAGCTATCTTATACACCTTGCAATTGCCCCAAGATACGATTCAGAGCGCAAACTAAATTTCGCTGAGTTCCAACCAACGCAGCTCACAAGTGTCCAATTCTTCCTGCACTTCGCGGTAACGGGCACTGGCAGATGCTATCGCATCGGGAGAAGATAATAAACCGGAAAGCTGAGCCTCGAGTTCGGCTTTTTCTTTTTCCAGCAAAGGCATTTGCTCTTCCAAGGCAGCCAACTCCTGTTTTTCCTTAAAACTCAATCGTCTGGCCCGTTCTTGAGGCTGCGCTTTTGGTTTGGCAGGTTCCGATTTGCCAACCCCATCCGTTGCAGGAGCAGCGGCCAACTGCGATTGGCGGTATTGGGTATAATTGCCGGGAAAATCATCTATCTGTCCCTGTCCATGGAAGACAAAAAGATGGTCGACCACTTTGTCCATGAAATAGCGGTCGTGGCTCACCACAATCAGACACCCACGGAACTGGCGCAGATACTCCTCCAATACCTGCAATGTGGGAATATCCAAATCGTTGGTCGGTTCGTCCAAAATGAGAAAATTGGGATTGCGCATCAGCACCATACACAAGTGCAGTCGTTGGCGCTCGCCTCCGCTGAGTTTCTCCACATAGTCATATTGCTGAGAGGGGGAAAACAGAAAGTGCTGCAAGAACTGACCTGCCGTGAGTTTATCGCCATTGCCAAGGTCTATCGTTTCCGCTATATCCCGCACGATATCAATCACTTTCTTGCCCGGCGCAAAATCCAATCCCGTTTGGCGGTAGTAACCAAAGCGCACCGTCGTACCGATATCAAAATGCCCACTGTCGGGAGACAATTCGCCCAACAGCAGTTTGATAAAAGTCGATTTGCCGGTGCCGTTATTGCCCACGATACCCAATTTTTCATAGCGGGAAAAGACATAACTGAATTGGTCTAAAATGACGCGTGTATCAAACGCTTTGGAAACCGATTTTGCCTCAAAGATCTTGTTGCCGATATACGAGGATTGCACTTGCAGTTTGACATCCGTTTCCTCTATATTACGATGCGCTTTGCGTTCTATCTCGTAGAAATTATCAATGCGGTATTGCGCCTTATGCGCCCGTGCCTGAGGCATGCGTCGCATCCAGTCCAGTTCCGTTCGGTAGAGATTGCGAAACTTGGCCGTTTCGGCATTTTGGGCATCGATGCGTTCCGCGCGTTTCTCCAGATAGTAGGAATAATTGCCATGATAGGCATAGAGGCCATGCTGATCGAGTTCGAGTATATCCGTGCACACGCGGTCTAAAAAATACCGATCGTGCGTGACCATCAGCAGGGTAATCTGCGATTTTCGCAGATATTCTTCCAGCCACTGCACCGTACCCAAATCCAAATGGTTGGTCGGTTCGTCCAAAATGACCAAATCCGGTATGTTTGTTTCCCATTGGCCTTCTTCGCACCCGAGCACGCGCTCGAGCATGCGTTTTTTCTTTTGTCCCCCACTCCATGTAGCCAGTTCTGCAGGATAATCGATGACTTGGGGAAGATAGGCAATCTTGAGATCGTTGCGGTAGGTTATTTTGCCACTATCGTAATCCGTTCGGCCCATTAGGATATCCAATAAGGTCGATTTGCCAATGCCGTTGCGAGCAATCAATGCGATATGCTCTCCTTTGTTGACCGCAAAAGAGATATGCTCAAAAAGCAATTTGGAACCAACTGATTTGGTCAGGTCTTCAACCAACAAATAAGGTGTCAATGCAGCCATATTGAACAATTTAGCGTGCAAAAGTACGCAAAATTTATCAGATATGCAATTTTTTTAGTCGAATTCTTGCACATTCCAAAAAATTGTTGTACTTTTGCAGTCGCTTTTAAAAAGCAACGACCGGGGAAAGTTGTCTGAGTGGTCGAAAGAGCCACACTCGAAATGTGGTGTACGCATTACGTCGTACCGGGGGTTCGAATCCCTCACTTTCCGCAAGGGAAGTTCGGATATACCGAACAAGAGAAACAAGGTGCTTGCATCTTGTTTTTTTTTGTTCGGTATGTACGAAAAAGCCTTGCAAGGACGCTCCTTGCAAGGCTTAGGGCTTTCGGGGGAATTGCCGATAGGCAAGGCGGAGTCCGAATCCCTCACTTTCCGCTAAGCTTAATAATTCTCGGCGTTGAGTTCGAAATAGGCTTGCGGATGAGCGCAAACGGGGCACTCTTCGGGAGCCTTGGTTCCCACCATGATATGACCGCAGTTACGGCACTTCCAAACCTTGACTTCGCTCTTTTCAAACACCTTCTTCATTTCCACATTCTCGAGCAAGGCACGATAACGCTCTTCATGATGTTTCTCGATAGCCGCTACGGCACGGAACTTGGCAGCCAATTCCGGGAAACCTTCTTTCTCGGCCGTGTCAGCAAATCCGGCATACATATCTGTCCATTCATAGTTCTCACCATCGGCAGCAGCCTTCAGACAATCGGCGGTAGAACCAATCTGATGGAGCTCTTTGTACCACAGTTCAGCATGCTCTTTCTCATTACCTGCGGTCTCGGTAAAGATAGCGCTGATTTGTTCAAAACCCTCTTTTTTTGCCTTACTTGCAAAGAAAGTGTACTTGTTACGCGCCTGGCTTTCACCAGCAAAAGCGATTTCCAGATTTTTCTCGGTCTGGGTACCGGCATACTTATTAGCCATAATGTTATTGATTTTTTGTGAACACAAAGTTCGGTTAAACATGAATAATTTTAGACTCATTCTAAAACTGATGCAAAATTAGCACTTTTTTTTGACCTGTGCAAATTTATCTTCAATTTTTTTTCTGTTTAGCTGAAATACGGTCAATAATCAGGGCGATGGCGCCGTCTCCGGTGACATTGCAGGCCGTACCAAACGAGTCCATGGTGATATAGAGTGTAATCATCAGCGCCTGTTGTTCAGGCGAGAAACCAAGCATCGAATGCAATATACCCAATGCGGCCATGATACAACCTCCCGGAACTCCCGGAGCGGCTACCATCGTAACAGCCAGCATAAAAATGAAGCCAATCATCATCGGCGTAGTATACCCCATTCCCTGAGTCAGCATAATGGCCATGGCACATGTGGTAATCTTGACAATCGAACCACTCATATGAATGGTAGCACACAGCGGAACGGTAAATCCGGCGACCTCCTCACTGACTCCGTTTTTGAGCGTTTGTCTCAGAGTCACCGGAATAGTAGCCGCCGACGAGGAAGTGCCCAATGCCGTAGCGTATGCGGGTAACATATTCCACAGCAACCGGAACGGATTGCGGCGCGTGACGATGCCGGCAATGCAGTATTGTAAAATCAATACGACCAAAGTCATGGCCAGAATGATACCTATCAGTTTGCCAAAGATGACCATCATACTGCCTACACTACCCACTGCACGCATGTTAAGGAACATACCAAAGATATAAATGGGCAGTAGCGGAATCAGTGCGCGCTCAATGGCCTTGGTCATGATGCCACAAAACTCGTCAAAGCAATTTTTAAGTGCGGTAGCATGCATCAACGCAATACCCAATCCCAATAACACAGACACCACCAAAGCCGTCATCACATCCAGCAGAGGCGGAATAGCCAATTCAAAGAAAGCCGGAAATGAGGGTGTGGTAGCAGGGTCGGCCGTCATCATATTGTTGTGCAACAGGCGCGGAAAAATGGCATCAGCCACTTCAAAACCAAATATACCCGCCAATACGGTGGAGGCATAGGCTATACCCACAGTCAACAGCAGCAACCAGGTGGCTTTGGAACCCAAATCCGCTATCGCAGGAACAATCAGTCCCACGATAATCAGAGGCACCATAAACGAAAGGAACTGGCTGAAGATACCATTAAAGGTATTCATGGCACGAACAAACCAGTCCGGAGACCATGTACCAATCAGGATACCCAGTCCGATAGCAATCAGGACTTTAACCAATAAAGGAAGTTTAATACGTTTCATGGTGCAAAAATATCGTCTTAGTTACTTAATCGGCTTGTCCTGTAATTCCCAATTGGTGATGGTGCCCACATACGGAGCCAAAACATGTGCCACTTTTTGGTGAGCCACATAATTAGGATGGAAGCTGGCTCCCAAATCGCGATCATCGTTGTGGAACAAAGCCTCAAACAAACCTACATAATACACATTCGTAAATTCACTCTCAATAATCAAGCGTTGTACATAAGCGAACAACGCATCCGCACCTTTCTTGGTGCAACACAAGATAGGATGATCCTCACCATAGTTAGCCTTGATTTCGCGAATAAGCTGATAATAGTGCTGTTTATAGTCTTCGTACGAAGGTTGCAGTTTGCACGAGAAGTCATTGGCTCCCAAGAAGATAATCGTGATATCCGGACGGAACTCCGACATGGTGATGGACCAACGATTGGCTTGGGTCGAATCCATATCAAAAATCTGCATATAGCGATCCGGCATGTACCAATTGGGGAACTTCGTGTTATAGTTACGAGCAATACCCATGCCCGAGTGAGCGATTTGGATATAGTCCGCATCAAAATAGCGGGCCAAAATGCCACCATAAGACTTAGGTGCACTCTCGGTCTCCGGTTTGAACGGATCGCGCCGACCACTGTTCTCCGTACCATAGCCGCAGGTATAACTGTCACCCAAAATCTCAATCTGACGGTCTTTGAGTTTCTCAGCCTGTGTGAACACGCCATCGGTTTCAAACCCAAGAATGGTTGTTATTCCCTGTTCTCCTTCGTTGCGTTTTTGCAGGATGATGGTATGATTGCCTTTCTTACCGGCAAACAAGGTGATCACAGAGTCCTGACCGTGAGTGATGACTACCTGATCAGGTTCGGCCGACAAGGGACGATCGATGATGAGGTTAAACAGGTTTCGACCCGTATCACTCACCCTCATGCGCAACTCTTTACCCGTAAAGGCCACACGCAAATAGGTAGCAGACCAGTCAAAACGAACACTATGGTCAAGCACCTGAGTGCGACCGATAAACACGACGCGTGGGTCGTCGGCAGGAATCGTTTCTGCCATCATACTCATCGAACCAACCAGTACGAGGAGCAAGGAAAGGATTTTTTTCATGATTACTTATTGGTGATTGTTGATTGTTGATTGCTTATTGTTGATTATTCAAAGGCGCCCATTTGAAGCATTGCAACTTCTTTGGCGGTGAGGAAACGATAAGTTCCTCGTTTGACATTCTTTTTGGTTAAACCGGCAAAGCTGACGCGATCCAACTGGATCACCTTATAACCGACTTTCTCAAACATACGACGAACCACACGGTTTTGGCCCGAGTGTATCTCCAGTCCCACATGTTTGCGGTCTTCTTTTGGAAACTCCAACGCATCCGGAACGACTCGTTCGTCATCAATGGTGACACCGGTACGAAGAATCGCCTCGTCCGTAGGATCGAGGTCGCGATCCAAGGTGGCAGCATACACTTTCTTCTTTTCAAACTTCGGATGCGTCAGTTTTGCGGCCAAATCGCCATCATTGGTCAGCAACAACACACCTGTGGTATTGCGGTCCAAACGGCCCACCGGATACACGCGCTCCGTGCATGCGTCGCGCACGATATCTAATACGGTGTTACGTTCTTCGGGATCATCCGAAGTAGTAATGGTATTTTTGGGTTTGTTAAGCAAAATATATACTTTCTGTTCCCGATGAATCGGTTGGTCATGAAACATGACATGATCTGTCGGAAGCACTTTGGCTCCCAAGTTGTCTACGACTACCCCATTCACGGAAATAACACCGGCCTGGATAAAGTCATCTGCCTCACGACGCGAGCACACTCCCGCATTGGACAGGAACTTATTCAAGCGCATGGGCTTGGTAGGATCTTCATATTTCTGTTGATATTCAATCCGTTTCTTTTGTGAATAGACCGCCGCATTGCGCTTCGGACGGGGTCCTTGCTGCTGATCCCGCGGGCCTGGCTGCTGTGGACGCGGACGGGATGATTTGGGAGCAAACGCATGATTACTGCCAAACGCAGGGCGTTGGGAATGAAATTCTCCAAAAGCGGGGCGTTCGCCAAAAGCGGGGCGTTCGCCAAAAGGTTTAGGTGACTGAGGACGCCTTGCAGGACGATCTCCAAAAGCAGGGCGTTGTTCTCCAACAGAAGGACGCTCAACGCGAGCGTGTGGTTCTACTCTCTCCGCACGAACGGCACCCGGACGGGTGATGCGTTGGCGCTGACGACGAGGATTTTCTGAATTGTTTGAATACATAAGATTAATGAATCTAAAAAAATTGCAGTTAAGGTTAACTTATAATGGCATGTTAAGGCGTTATATGGTTTAGGAAGATGGGAACAGTCAGATTGATTAAAACATAAGACCCCGAGCCAAGCCCGGAGTCTTATGGAGGTTATGCCTCAGCAGCTTGCTCAATAGCTAACTTACCACGATAGTAACCACAACTTGGGCATACAGTGTGATAAATGTAATGAGCGCCACAGTTCGGGCAAATGGCCAATGCGGGCATTTTAGCCACGTCATGCGTACGACGTTTCGCTTGTCTCGTGTGCGATTGTCTTCTTTTAGGATGTGCCATAGTTTCTTATACTTTTTAAAATTTTTATTCCATATTATCTTTGTCACCGTCATCGGGATCCTCGCTCATGCTACAAAGGTGGTTTTGGAGAAGTGCAGCCATTTCGGGGTTGCAACCACCTTCCGGGTGACGATGCACAAGCGGAAGATTGACAGCGATCAGTTCATATGCCAGCCAATTCAAATCCAACTCCTTTGACTCCGGCTCCGGCTCTACCTCCTCCTCGCACACTATGTCCCAATCCATAGGATCCAGACATCGGTCGCAAGTGAGCTGAACACGTCCTCGAAGCGCAATGGTCAGGGAATAATCCGATTCTCTCAAGTCCAAACGAGCAACGGCATGCACATTACCTGACAACACTTCCGTCCACTCCAAACCAGAAAAAAACGCATCGGTCAACTCGTACTCCCAGACATGACGGCCCGGCTCGAGACGATCCAATGAAACCCTATTTTCCAAATTGGCCTGCAAAGGTACTGCTTTTTTTTGAATTAGACAAATATTTTGGTGTTTTTTTGTAAAAAAATCGCAATTTAGCAACTTTCGAACTGATTTAGGAAGCGAACATCGTTCTCACTAAACAGTCTCAAGTCCTTGACTCGGTATTTCAAATTGGCGATTCGTTCCACGCCCATGCCAAAGGCATAACCGGTATATACTTTGGAATCAATTCCGCAACTTTCCAGCACGTTGGGATCCACCATGCCACAACCCAGAATCTCTACCCAACCGGTTCCCTTACAGAACGCGCACCCTTTACCACCACACAAGTCGCAGGAGATATCCATTTCCGCACTGGGTTCGGTAAAGGGAAAATAGGACGGACGCAAACGAATCTTGGTCTCCGGGCCAAACATCTCCTTGGCGAAATACAGCAACGCCTGACGCAGGTCTGCAAAACTGACATTTTTGTCAATATACAATCCCTCCACCTGATGGAAGAAGCAGTGTGCACGAGCGGAAATGGCTTCGTTACGATACACACGCCCCGGGCAAAGCACTCGTATCGGAGGTTGCTGAGATGTCATCACACGCGTTTGCACGCTCGAAGTGTGAGTGCGCAACAGGATATCCGTCGGCTTTTGTACGCCCTCCTCTTTTTCCACAAAAAATGTGTCCTGCATATCGCGAGCCGGATGCTCCGGAGCAAAATTGAGCATGCCAAACACATGCTTGTCATCCTCCACTTCGGGGCCATCTGCCACCGTAAATCCGATGCGGGAGAAGATATCCACAATCTCTTCTCGTACGAGACTCAACGGATGACGGGATCCCAGCAATACAGGATCCGGTGTACGGGTCAAGTCTTCCCGATTGGTCTCGGCCTGTTTGGACTCAAACTGATCCCTCAGGGCAGCTATGCGTTGCTCAGCCTGCTGCTTGAGCGCATTGATTTGTTGTCCCCAAACCGCTTTTTGATCCTTAGGCAACTGACGAAACTCATCCATCAGCAGGGATATTTCTCCTTTTTTACTCAAATACTGAATCCGCAAGGCTTCCAACTCTTCCATGGACGAGGCATGAAGATCGGCCATTTGCGCCAATAATTGTTGTATTTTTTCTTTCATATTCGCAAAATTAGCGTGCAAAGATACAACTTTTTTTTGAATTAGACTAATTTTTGGACGAATATTTTCCATTTTTTGGGTCAAATCTCTCATTTTTTCAAAAAAACACCCTCTTCATTTGCATATATGACAGAAAAAGTGTAATTTTGTGGGTTATTTTGCGTACTATGCGCGTATGTGCACATACATATAAGGTGATGTCATTTGCGGTTGGAATTCTTTCGACCGCCATGGCATGGTGTCAAGCGCCCGTGAGCGCGGACACTTTGGCACGCAAAAACCACTCTTTTATTCAGGCTCCGATTGAGTACTCCTGTAAGGACAGCATTGTCCTGCTCAAGAACGGAACCGCCATGCTGCATGGAGAGAGTGACCTCAAGTACCAGACCATGGAGCTGACCAGTGATTTTATTCGGGTCAAAATGGACAGCAGTCTCATCTATGCGCGTGGCACCTTGGACACCATTGATAATGAACTCATCGGATCGCCGGTGTTTAAAGAAGGTAATGACAGTTACGAAAGCAAGGAGCTGACCTATAATCTCAAAACGCAGAAGGGTTTGATTCGGGAAGTGGTTACCGAGCAGGGTGAAGGATATATTGTGGCGGACAAGACCAAGAAAACCGGTAAGGACGAAATGGCCATGTCCGGAGGACGATATACCACCTGCGATAACCACGAGCATCCGCACTTTTATTTACAAATGACCAAAGCCAAAGTCAAACCGGGTGACTATATCGCCACGGGTCCCGCCTATCTGGTAGTGGGCGATGTCCCTATGCCGTTGGCGGTTCCGTTTGGATTCTTTCCTTTCACCTCCAAGTACTCCAGTGGTTTGATTATGCCCACCTTTGGAGATGACTACTCTCGTGGACTTTACCTGCGCGGGCTCGGATATTACTTTGCGCTGAACGATTATATGGATTTGGAACTGACCGGTGATATTTATACCAAGGGAACCTGGGCGGTCTATGCCTCATCCAAGTATATCAAGCGTTACAAGTTCAGCGGAAACCTGAGCATCAACTATCGTTGGGATGTTACGGGTGAAAAAGGATTGCCCGACTATTCGGTGGCCAAGAACCTGCGTATTCAATGGACTCATCAGCAGGATGCCAAAGCCAATCCCTACTCCACCTTCTCTGCCAGTGTGAACTTTTCCACATCCGGTTACAACCGCAGTAATATCAACAGTTATTACAACGGTCAACTCAATTCCGAAAACACCAAATCATCCTCCATATCGTATACCCAGCGTTTTCCGGACAGTCCGTGGATGTTGAGTCTGAGCGCGATGGTGAGTCAGCAGACCAGGGACTCCACCCTGACGCTCACTTTGCCGGATTTGAGTGTGAGCATGAGCAGTATCTACCCGTTCAAACGCAAAGTGAAAGTGGGTAAAGAGAGATGGTATGAAAAAATCAAGCTTTCCTATTCCGGTAACGCACGCATTGCGGTCAATAATATCAAAGAAGATTATCTTTTCAAATCGGATTTTCTCAAGGATTGGAAAACCGGCATCAAGCACAATGTACCCATTTCGGCATCGTGGACAGTACTCAAGTATCTGAATATTACCCCTTCCATCACCATGACCGACCGCATGTATTTCCAACGGGAAGATCGGGAGTGGAATGAAGCGACTCAATCGTTACAACGGGATACGACCGCAGGATTCTTCAATGTGTTTGATTTTAATGCCAGCGTCAGTTTCTCCACCAAGCTGTATGGATTTTATACTCCCAGCAAAAAACTCTTCCCCAAGAGCAAAGTGGAGAAGTTCCGCCATGTATTTACGCCAACGATGTCGTTTACCTATAAACCTGATTTTGGAACCGAAGGATGGGGATATTACGGCAAGTACAATGAGACGGTTTATTATGCCGATTCGGTGGACGAATTTGGACGCAAGGTACCTAAGTTGGACGAAATGGGAAATCCGATGTATGTGACCCAGGAGTATTCTCGTTATCAGAATGGCATGTACGGAACTGCCTCCAAAGGACTGCAAGCCAATCTGAGTTTCAGTTTGGGCAACAACCTGGAAATGAAGATGCGCAATGATAAAGATTCCACAGGCAATAACCCGTACAAGGTGGTCAGCATCATTGATGCATTTAATATCACCGGTGGTTACAACTTTGCGGCAGACTCCATGAACTGGAACAATTTTGGGGTGAACCTGCGTATCAAGATACCCAAAGTCAACTACACCATCAACCTATCCACATCCCTGGATCCGTATATGTATGAACTGAATGCCCTTGGTAACCCCGTTCGAACCAATAAGCAGTATTGGTCCAACGGCATGTTCCCTCATTGGTCAGGTACCAGCACATCCTTGTCCTATACGCTGACCAGCGAAAAAGTCCACAAGTGGATTGAGCAAGGAAGGGCGAAGAACGGCGGAAAGGCGGAAGGGCAGAGAGGCGGAAAGGCGGAAGGCGGAAAGGCGGAAGGCGGAAAGGCGGAAGGATTGGAGCCGATTGAGAATATGGATAACGGCCAGCAACGTAATACCCAACGCAACAGCAGTTCCGAAGGCAATGTGCGCGACGGGTACGTTATTACGGAGATTCCCTGGAGTATAAGCGCCAGTTATACGGTCAGTTACCGATCAGGAAGTACTTTTGACTATGATAAGATGAAATATAAAATGGAGTTTGTGCAAAACCTGAGTTTCTCCGGCAATATCGCACTGGGTAAAGGTTGGAAAGCGACCGCAACCACCAGCGTCGATCTCAAAGCGATGAAACTCTCGTATACCAACTTCACCGTTTCACGAGACCTGCACTGCTGGAGTATGTCCGCATCGTTTGTACCCTTTGGACCGTACAAAAGTTATACCTTTCACATCGGCGTCAATGCCTCCATGCTGGCAGACTTGAAGTACGACAAGTCGAGTACGAGTTCGACGAATGAGAAAGTCAATTGGTGGTAGGATAGTTTATAGGACGGCCTTTGGCCTACAGTTTAGAGTTTAGAGTTTAAAGTTTAGAGTTATGATACAGAAAGAAACCGTAGTAACATGCATCTACGAATTGTATGTAGATGGTGAAAATGGCAAAGAAGAAATGATGGAAAAAGCGACCAGGGAGCATCCATTGGTTTATTGTCACGGCGAAGGAATGATGTTGCCGAAATTTGAAGAAGCCCTGGAAGGTAAAAAAGCAGGCGAGAAATTTGATTTTCGCATCGATCACCAGGATGCCTATGGTGAATATGATACCGATGGCGTCAAAAGTCTGGACAAAAAAATGTTTTTTAACGGAGATGGCGAATTTGACAGCGAACGCGTGTTTGTGGGCAATGTGGTGCCGATGCAAACCACGGATGGACAAATTGTCAATGCCATGGTAGTAGAAATCAACGAAGACAGCGTGATGATTGACCTTAATCACCCACTAGCCGGAGAAAACCTGCATTTTGTCGGAGAGATTATCTCCACCCGAGAAGCCACTGAGGCCGAACTGGATGCCATTCGTCATCCACACAAGTGCGGCCACTGTCACGGCAATTGCCATGGCGATGGCGAAGGTTGTGGCGATTGCGAAGGCTGTGGCGATTGCAATAACGATTAGCGAGTAGCGAGTAGCGATTAACGATTAACGAAATGATAAGACTATGGCAAATATTGTAGCGATAGTAGGTCGTCCCAATGTAGGGAAATCGACCTTATTTAACCGGTTAACCAAGAGCCGTCGCGCCATTGTGATGGACGAAGCCGGAACCACCCGTGACCGCCAGTATGGTCACGCTGAGTGGTGTGGAAAAGAGTTTTCCGTCATCGACACCGGTGGCTGGGTAGTCAATTCTGAAGACACATTTGAAAGCGAGATCAATCGGCAGGTCAATATGGCCATCAAAGAGGCCGATGTAGTCCTGCTGGTGGTGGATGTGAACGAAGGTGTGACACAGTTTGATATGGAAGTGGCACACTTATTGCGCCAGGCTAAGAAACCCACTGTGCTGGCTGTAAACAAAGTGGATACCTTTGATCGTCAATATGGAGCTCCGGAGTTTTACAAACTCGGGTTGGGCGAACCGTTTATTCTGTCCGCCGAAAACGGACTGGGCACCGGCGAAGTGTTGGACGAGGTATGTTCGTTGTTTAAGAAAGATGAAAATGGCGTGGAGTTGGAAGACCTGCCCCGTTTTGCCATCGTGGGAAGACCCAATGCCGGCAAGTCCAGCATTCTGAATGCTTTTATTGGCGAAGACAGAACCATTGTCACCGATATACCGGGAACCACCCGCGACAGTATCTACACCCGATACAATAAGTTCGGCAAGGATTTTTATCTCGTAGATACAGCCGGTATCCGCAAAAAGGCGAAAGTGAATGAGGATTTGGAATACTACTCCGTCGTACGCAGCATTCGTGCCATTGAAAACTCCGACGTATGCATCCTGATGCTCGACGCGACCCGTGGCATTGAATCGCAGGATCTGAATATCTATTCACTGATCCAAAAGAATAAAAAAGGATTGGTGGTCTGCGTGAACAAGTGGGATTTGATAGAAGAAAAAGAAAATAAAGATATCAAAGCTTATGAGCAGGCTATTCGTTCGCGCATGGCTCCATTTACGGATTTTCCCATTATTTTCTGTTCTGCTACGACCAAGCAACGCATATACAAGGTAATGGAAACAGCCCTGCAGGTGTATGAGAACAAACAACGCAAAGTGCCTACGGCGCAGTTGAATGATAAGTTCCTGCCACTGATTGAGAACTATCCGCCACCAGCTACCAAAGGCAAATATATTAAAATTAAATATTGTACCCAGTTACCCAACACACAGGTGCCGACCATTGTGTTCTTTGCCAATCTGCCTCAGTATGTCAAAGAACCCTATCGCCGATTCTTGGAGAATAAACTGCGAGAATGGTGGAACTTTAACGGAACACCGGTACAACTGTTTATTCGTGCCAAATGAAAATAGTCGGATACAGTTATTTCCAGGGGCAACCTCATTTCACGATGAAGTGTGATGCCTGTTTGCTGAACAATCGCAAGCCTATGTTCAGGCCCGATTGGTCAACCGATGTACGAGCCAATGATTGTCTCGTGGTGCGCATCAGTCGGTTGGGCAAGTGCATTGAAGAACGATTTGCTTCGCGCTATTACGATGCCATTGCTCCCGGGATAGACTTTATCGCCATGGACTATATCGCCATGGACTACCCTCGTGCGACAGCCTTTGATTATTCCCTGTGCGTGGGCGAGTTCGTCCCCGCGCAACCGAAGGAAGAGATTGATCGGGTCATTGCCGCCATCAGTGAGGTGGTGACCCTGAGAATGGGTGATTTGGTCTATATCGACCGCGCCAGCGAACCGCGAATGGTAGAACGGGATGAGGTTATACAACAAGAAGGACTTTATTGTAAGATAAAATGAAAAAGCAACTGATCATCTTCCTCATGTTGGGGCTATGGCTTACCACAGCAGCCCGAACACCGGGATTCTATGCCAGTGAGTCGGTACTGAGTTCCGGCAAACTGGTTAAGATTCAGGTGAGTGAATCCGGTATCTATCGCCTCACGTATGAGGAGATAGCCGCCCAAGGGCTGCAACCGGAAAACATACGCGTACTGGGATACGGAGGCAATATGCTTCCGCAAAACTTTACGCTCAGACGATTGGACGATGTACCATCGGTGGCTTTTTATATGCACAAGGGCGAGGACCATGTCTTTGGTAAGGGAGACTACATTCTGTTTTATGCCCGTGGTCCTATCGGTTGGGAGTACAACGGATCGACTTTTATCCACACTCGCAATCCGTATAGCAATTATGGATACTATTTCCTCAGCGATGCAGCCGGAGAGCAGTTACTGATGGAGGATGCTGCAGTGCCCTCTACCTTTGGAACCAAAGAGATTAACTATTCTCTCGATTATATTCTGCACGAGAAAGAAATGCTCAACCTGGTGGATGTCAATGGTAAAGAAGGGGGAGGTCGCGAGTTTTATGGAGAATCGATGACACCCAACAAGCCTACCTTAGCTATTACCTTCCCGTTTAATGACTTACTGCCCAACTTATCTGGTCAGGCACGCGTCATGGTGGCCGCCAATTCGACCACAACGTCCACATTCACCTTTGAAATGGGATCGGTGAAGAAGCAGGCATATACTTCTGGTATTGAAGACTTTTATACCATGGCCACTACGGCTACCCTGCGTGTTTCGGACATTCCCCAATCGGGTGGTTCTCTCAACACCACCATTACTTACTCCAACTCCATGTCTTCTGCCAAGGCTTATCTTAATTTTATTGAGATGACAGGACGATGCCGACTGAGTATGGAATCTCCTTACCGATTCTTCCGCAATACCGATTATATCGGTTCGAGCATCGGTAACCTGTTTACGCTGACCGGGGCCAATGATCAAACGCAGGTTTGGGATATCACCTTCCCCGAATCCATTCAACGCATGTCCACCACATTGAGTCACGATACATTGCAATTTATTTCCGCCAACGATACCGTACACGAGTATGTGGCTGTTCAACCCAATGCCAGCGGTTATCCCACACCCACCATTATTGGCACAGTAGTCAACCAAAACCTGCATCGGTTGCGGGATATTGATTATGTGATTGTCACCCCAGCGGCGTTTTATGCAGACGCCATGCGGTTGGCACAAGCCCATGAGCAGATAGATGGTTATACCTATGCGGTGGTTACCGATGAACAGATCTACAACGAATTTTCCTCCGGAACGCCGGATATCAGTGCCATTCGTTGGTTTATGAAGATGTTGTATGACTGTGCATCCACCCCTGAGAATCGTCCTAAGAACCTGTTGCTGATGGGGACAGGAACATTTGATAACCGCAAACTGCTTGCCTCCTCAGGCAACGCTACCCTGCTGACCTATCAGGCCGAAAACTCCACTGTCGAAACCAAGGCCTATGCCAGTGATGACTATTTGGCATTTATGGCTGATAATGATGGCGTCAATGGAAGTTATTTCTCCGACATGCGCGGTCGTATGGCTTTTGGTGTGGGTCGCATGCCTGTTGCCACGGGGGAACAGGCAGCCAATGTAGTGAATAAAACCATTATGTATATGACCAACCTCAGTCATGGTAATTGGCGGCAGCAGACCTGCTTTCTTGCCGATGATGGCGACCACGGATTGCATGTACAGGTGAGTGATATTGCTGCGGAACCCATGCGTATAAAAAATCCTTCCTTCATTATCAATAAGATTTACCTCGATGCTTATGTCCAGGAGACATCTGCTTCGGGTGAGACCTATCCGTTGGCATTGAACCAGTTCAATAACCTGATGCAAAATGGCATGTTGTTTATGGACTATAGCGGTCACGGAAGTGCCAACAACATCTGTTCCGAAGGATTTCTCACCATTGATCAGGTCAAGAAACTGACCAATGCCAATTTGGGATTCTGGGCATTGGCCACCTGCAATTTCTCTCACTTTGATCAGGCCAACGCCTGTTCCGCTGCCGAAGCCGTACTTAATCCTTACGGAGGAGCCATTGGCGTATTCAGTGCCGACAGAACCGTCTATGCCAGCAACAACAAGATACTCAATAAGAATTTGTGTGACACCTTGTTTGGACATGCGAATGTATTTCATTACGACATGACCATCGGACAGGCTTGCGCAGCAGCCAAAAACATGACCGGTAATGATGAAAACAAAATGCCCTATGTCCTATTTGGCGATCCTGCCATTCGGTTGGCTTATCCCACGCAGTACGAGGTGGTTACTACCCAGATAGCCGATACATTGCATGCGTTGGATCGAACCATTGTGCAAGGGTATATCCGTACAGAGGACAGCGAGGCACAAAGAGGCGATACCGCAACATGGTTTAACGGGCGGTTGGTGATGACGGTATATGACAAACTGCAACAGATTACCACGCGCGACAATGATGAACCCGATGCTTCCAAAAAGTCGTACTATACTTACAATGACTACCCCAATTGTTTGTTCAAAGGGGAAACGGTGGTAACCAATGGTCATTTTGCCCTTGAGTTTATGTTGCCCAAAGATATACGTTATCAGTATGACTACGGACGCATGGTGTACTATGCCGTTGATACGGTTTACCAGGATGAAGCCATTGGTTATGAAGACGGATTCATGGTGGGTGGCAGCAGCAGTCTGCATATCGTTGACACCATGGGACCTGATTTGCACATTTACTTGAACAACCCGTCCTTTGTGTCCGGCGACCCAACCAACGAGGCACCGCATTTCTATGCCTCTATCTACGATGATAACGGCATCAATACCGTGGGTTCGGGTATCGGACATGATTTGATGCTGGTCATTGATGAGGATCCCAATCAAACCTTCATCCTCAACGATTATTTTACGGCCACCGTGGGCAGTTATCGTCAGGGACAGGTATCGTATTTGCTCAGCGAGCAGAGTTCCGGAATGCATCGTTTGCATTTTAGGGCGTGGGACTTAATGAATAACTCGTCCACTGCGTCGCTCAACTATGAAGTGGTGAAAGGACTGGAAGTACAACTGTACCAGGTCATTGCCTACCCCAATCCTGTTGCCAGTGATGGTGTGTTGCATATACGCGTCAGTCATGACAAACCGGATGATTATTTGCACACCTGTCTGCGCATCTATGATATCAGCGGTCACCTCACCCGCATTATCGAAGAGGATGGCGCCGATTTGGATCTGAATATGTCCTCGCTACACCTGGCTCCCGGAATCTACTTATATCAACTCAATATTAAAACTTCCACAACCGGTTATGTCACCCAGACAGCTCGACTGATTGTGCATTAATTCCACATTATTCGCCTATGAAGCAAATCTAAGAAATGTAAATCAAACCAACAATAAAAATTAAACAACAATGAAAAAAATGCTTATTTCCGCGGTAGCTCTGTTTACCGCAACCCTGAGCCTGATGGCCACCAACCCTGTTGTAACCGCGATGCCGTCGTTGAGCATCGCACCCGATGCCCACGCGGCCGGTATGGGTGATATCGGTGTTGCCACCACCCCAGACATGAACTCTCAGCACTGGAATGCTGCCAAGTATGCCTTTATGGATGAACGGGGCGGTATATGTGCTTCCTACACGCCATGGTTACGCCAATTGGTCAGCGACATTGACTTGGCTTATCTTACCGGTTTTTACAAGTTTGATGATCTCCAGGCCATTGCTGCATCATTTACCTATTTCTCCATGGGTGAAGTTAAGTTGACAGATGATGCCGGACAATTTTTTGCTGAAGCAGCTCCTAACGAGTGGGCATTGGATGTTTCCTACTCTCGTAAATTGCATGAGTATGTCTCCATGGCCGCTACCCTACGATTTATGTATTCGGATTTGAATAACGGAACCAACAGTTATGGAGCTGATGGTAAGGAACTGTTCCCCGCCTGGACCATGGCTGCCGACATCTCGTTGTTCTATCGTCAACCGATTGAATTGCCGATGGGAACCAGTCATTTTGCTTTGGGATTTAACCTCAGCAACCTGGGTGGTAAAATGTCTTATGACAAGGGTGACACACAGAACTTCATTCCTGCCAACCTGCGTCTGGGTGTCAGTTACGAACTGCCCTTTGACAACTACAATCGTTTACAGTTCTCGGTAGAGTGCGATAAGACATTGGTTCCAACAACCTATTCCAAGTTTGGTAACCAAATCGATTATACCAAATCCAGTGCCGAGTATCCGAATGGTTTGCCTTACTTTGATGTATATGGTTATTCCAAACTCTCGTCTCCCAACGGCTGGTGGCAGTCCTTCTGCGACGCTCCAGGTTATACCACGGACGAAGGTAAGGTGTACAGCGCCACTTCCGAGGAGTTTCAGGAAGTTCGTTGGGGTATGGGTTTAGAGTACAGCTACAACCGCCAATTTTTTGCCCGCGTAGGTTACAGCCACGAGAACTACTATAAAGGAAACCGCCGTTATGTCACCCTGGGTGCTGGTTTTAAACTGAGTATCGTTCGTTTGGATGTCGCTTACTGTATTGCTACGGCGGCCTCTAACCCGCTGGATCAAACCATGCGTTTTACCCTCGGATTTGATTTGGCCGGAATCAAGGATTTGGTCAATAACAACAAGTAATATGCGTATTGGTTACGGATATGATGTACACGCGTTTGCCCCGGGTCGCGAATTGTGGCTCGGGGGCATCCGTGTGCCTTACGAACTGGGATTGGCTGGCCATTCGGATGCCGATGTGGCCATTCATGCCCTGTGTGATGCCCTTCTTGGAGCCGCAGCTCTGCGCGATATAGGATATCATTTTCCCGATACTCCGGGGAATGAATATGAAGGCATTGATTCCAAGATTCTGCTTCGTCGTGTGATGGAAATGATCAGGGAACATGGATATGAATTAGGCAATTGTGACATTACCATTGCTGCTCAAGCCCCGAAACTGAGTCCATGGATTGAAGCCATGCGCCAATGTCTGGCTGAAACGATGGACGTGGATAAGACGCAAGTGAGTATCAAAGCAACCACTACTGAGCATTTGGGATTTGTCGGACGACAGGAAGGAATCAGTGTCAGCGCTATCGTATTGATTGTATGAAAAAACACCTTTTACTTTCTTTCGGCTTGTTGGCAAGCCTTGGTTGTTGTGCCCAAACTCTCATCCACTACGATACACTCGTGGTAGCAGACAGTATGGTGGTGATTCAAACCGTATGTGCCCCTATCTGCTCCTCTGTCGCGCGCGTGTATAATAAACAAGGTGCACCTGTACGCACGCTGCCCGCTCCAAGTGACAGGTGGGTATTCCCTGAAGCGTATATTCAATCCGACTCCATACTTTGGCGTGACAATACTCCCCAGATATTGGACGAAGAAGAAAAAAATCATCCATCAGCAATCAACCATCCATGATTTATCTAATTGGATATATGGCAGCCGGCAAGACGACTGTGGGACGCATATTGGCCGACAAGACAGGTTGGCGGTTTGTGGACTTGGACGAAGCGTTTGAGCAAATTCACGGACTCAGTGTTGCGGAATATATACGGGAATATGGTGTTGAGGCGTTTCGATACAAGGAAAAATATGTTCTCGAAGATATAGCCGATATGTCCCCGTATGAAAATGTGGTATATGCTACCGGAGGTGGCTATCCCTGTTATGAGGACAATATGGATTGTGTGAACGAATTGGGAACCACAGTGTATATTCGCTGGTCAGCCGAAGATCTGGTGTCGCGACTGATGCTCACAGACCTAAGTACTCGCCCCAATCTTGTTGGACACACGCGTGAAGAATTATTGGCGCACGTTACCCGCCAGTTGCAGGAACGTGAACCCTATTATATGCAATCGCAATACATGATTCAGGCTCCCGGATTTATCCCCGAAGCCGATGAAATGATTGCAGATGCCATTATCAGTAAACTGAACTTATGACTATCAACGAAATTCAAGATTCAATCATTGAAGATTTTTCCTCTCTGGAAGATTGGATGGACCGCTATGCCATGCTGATTGAGCAGGGTAACAGTCTGGAACCCTTTCCGGAGTCTGAGCGTACAGACCAGAACCTCATTGACGGTTGTCAGTCGCGGGTATGGTTTACTGCCCATATGCAGGACGACAAAGTTATCTATCAGGGCGATTCGGACGCTATTCTGGTGAAAGGTATCGTAGCCTTGCTTATTCAGGTACTCAGTGGGCATACTCCAAAAGAAATCGTCGATGCAGATTTATACTTCATCGACGATATCCAATTGCGGGAACACCTGTCCCCCACTCGTTCTAACGGGCTCAATGCGATGTTGCAGCAGATGCGGCTATTCGCACTCACTTACCTCGCCGTTTCGGAACACTAACTTGCGTCCCGGAAACTGCTCTGGCCATAGCAGATTATGAGTCGACATGATAATTGTCATGCCGGCTTTCTTTATCTGATGGAGTAACTGCATAAT
Source organism: Bacteroidales bacterium UBA1714 (assembly GCA_002317295.1). Classification (GTDB taxonomy): domain Bacteria; phylum Bacteroidota; class Bacteroidia; order Bacteroidales; family Paludibacteraceae; genus Colicola. The sequence goes on along the minus strand of DCIY01000030.1, from coordinate 43,107 downwards.
CTCCTGTCCGGTCTCCTGATCCAGATTACCGGTGGGTTCATCAGCCAAAATCACATCTGGGGTATTGAGCAAGGCACGAGCTATCACCACACGCTGTTGTTCGCCTCCGGACAGATGATAGTGCATTTTATACGCCTTATCAGCCATACCTACCTGATCCAGTACATCCATGACATGCGAATGCATCACCTTCTTGTCCTTCCAACCTGTAGCTTTGAGCACAAACAGCAGATTCTCCTCCACATTACGATCGGGTAATAATTGGAAATCCTGAAACACCACGCCTATCTTACGACGCAGATAAGGTATCTGACGACGGGTAATCGTGGACAGGTCATAACCTAAGAATGTGGCTTGACCGCTATGGATGGGACGCTCGGCATAGAACGTCTTCATCAGGGTAGATTTGCCACTGCCCACTTTGCCCAACAGGTACACAAATTCGCCCTCGTGAACCCGCAAGTCCACATGACGAAGCACAATCTGCTCATCCTGGCGAATTTCCACATCCCGATAGTCAATCAACTCCATGACTTTACTCTTCCGTTTCTTCGATCTTTTGCTCCAACTCATTCAGTTGTTTCTTCAACTGATCAATCTTCTTGCGCATGTCGTCCACGAGTTTGTTGCCCGATTGAGACTTGCCTGTAAAGAACAAAATATTGTTCTCTGCCGTTTTAATTTCCTGTTGCAGATTCTCGTACATACGCATCATCTTGCCGCGATCACCACCGGCCATAGCCCGTTCACGACGAGCATCCTGCATTTTCTGACGAGCCTCTTTCATCGCGTCACGTTTCTTCTCAAAGAAACTGTCACATATAGCGGTAAACGTTTTCCAAATCTCATCACTGTACTTATGAGCAACGGGACCTATGGTCTTCCATTCTTTCTGCAGGGCAATCATGGTTTGAGCAGCATTTTCGACCGCATCTTCGCCTACCAGAGCTTGGGCTTTCTCTATCAGTTCACGTTTGCGCTTGAGGTTGTCTGACAACACATCACGCATGGATTTGAAGAACTGAGTCTTTGCCTTAAAGAAGCGTTCGCATAATGCGCGGTATTCCTCATAGATAGCCTGATTTTGCTTCTTGGGAGCAAATCCGATACTACGCCATTCGTTCTGCATGGCCGTTATCTGTGCAGAAACCTCTTCCCATTGTTTGTTGGTCTTGATAGACTCAATATCAATCTCTTTCAGTCGTTCAATGATAGCCTGCTTCTTGACCAGATTTTCCTGTTCTCTCTCGTGCAAAGCATCAAAATAAGCCTGATGTTTCTTATTGATAATGGTAGATGCCTCCTTAAATCGATTCCACAGTTCTTCTCTTATCTCACGAGCCACAGGGCCTATCTCTGCCCACTCGTCATGCAATTGTTGCAAGGCACGACTGGCCTCTACGATATTGACATTCTGTTGCAGTTTCTCTGCTGCCTCGCACAGCAGGGTTTTCATTTCCAGATTCTTTTTAAAATCAAGATCACGCAGTTCGATATTGATCTTCACCAAATCGTAGAACTGCTCTTGGAACTGCTGATATTGTTTCCAAATCTCTTGTGCTTTTGGGGCGGGAACAGGACCTATGGTCTTCCACTCGGTCTGCAAGTCTTTCATCTTCTTGAGATTATCCATGACATCGGCTGTTTGAGCCTCAGCCATTTGTTTCATTTGCTCCAGAATATTCTCCTTGCGAAGCAGATTCTGGTTCATCTGTTCCTCCATTTGTTTCTGAACTTCAGCTCGCTTGGTCTTATAAGCTGCCAATAACTCACGGAACTCTTTTTCCACCTCATCCATAGCAGGTTGCCAGTTTTCCAACTGCTCTCCGGCAGCGACAGCAGCCTCTTCTGCCTGTTTTTTCAACGCAGCCTGTTCCTCATGGTACATGCGGTAAAATTTGTTCTTTAATTCCTCGACTTGGTCTTTAACTTCCGTCACATTTTGCTCCATTAGAGCCTTCAACTCGTCAACGAGTGGTTGTTTTTCGTTTGCCATACTAAATACACCTTTCGGCGAAGTTCATATTTCCCTTGCGGGCAGTTATTAAAATTCGCCACAAAAGTACAACTTTTTTTTGGAATTTGCAAATATATTGCAGAAAAATGATGATTTTTATTGGTTTCTGCGTTGTTACTCATCCACCGGAAAGACTCCAGTAGGATGAAGAATGGTATATTGGCTCATGGATTGGTTGCTTCTGAATCCAATTCCCTGAATGATACTGGTTGCTTTGGTGATGGTGATAGCCGAATCCGAGTAGATGGTTTGGGAATGTTGATCCCAATTTAACTCAGGCGTTTCAAACCGTTCTCCGGCTTCATTGCGAGCTATCACATTGCCTCGCAAGAGCCATTTTTCCGCTTGGGTCTCATAGTAGGCATAGTCCGACTGGAGCGAAGCTTCTATCTCCAGTTGCTCATTAAATTTCTCGAGATAGATACCCTGTTTAAACTCCCAACAGGCAGGGTTAGCTCGGTCAAATATCTCCCAAGAAGAAGCAGTAATCCGATAGCGAGTTACCCCGCTATCGGATACTAATGTCGTGATGGAATCTGCCTTGAGCACGGGTGTTGCAGCACGATCCACAATAGCATCTGCCTGCAGATGCACTTGTTTACCGCAACCCGTTAACAGCAACAGGAAAAGGCAATTACTTAGCAGGACGGCAAACCGTACGTTCATTGATCCAACCACCTACAATAAAGAACTCACCACCTAATTCGTTAGGAAGATCAAACATCTCTTCTTTGGTGGGGAAATACTTGGAATACGAAGCAATCATTTCATTGGCAGTCTCCACGCAAGTAGGATCCACCTGTTTAGCCTTTTGGAACTGATCTACTGCTGCCCAATAAACGGTCTTGTTGAGAATAGCCGCTTTGGCTTCGCCAACGATAGACGCACTGAACGGATGGGTGGCGGCATAGCACAAACCAATCAGAATATAGCAACGTCCCTGAGCAGGATTAGCTTCCAACGAGTAGCGCGCCATCGTACGTGCCAAAGGATAGTTTTTCAGTTTGTCCATCGAAATCAGTGCGATGTTGTACAGATAATCCGCACGATCCTGAGTATCCGAATTTTCGTCCATCAGATCCAAGGCCTCTTTGTAATAATTAATGGCACCTTCCCAATCGCCTCTCTTCTTGCACATGCTGGCGCATGCGGCAGCGGACTCCTCGGTAGGTTCGAGTTTGTGAGCAGCAGCGGCGGCTGCAAAATAAACTTCCGAACTGGTGCAACTGACACGGCGATACAGTTTGATCACCTTCAGCATATCTTCCAGATAATTAGCATTGGTTTGGATATATTCAGCATAGAGTTCATCGAGTTTATCACAATCAGCAGCACCGGATACCGCAAACAGGTTGTCAATATACTCTTTTTGTTGCGCAGCGGCGGTAGCAAATTTGGACGAAGGATTATCGTTGATTTGTTGGAGAATACCACTGACCAAGCCATAATCTTCCATGATGGTATTGGTGTACTTGTCCGGATTGGAACGATACATATAGTACGAAGTCTCAAACAACGCAGTGAGGACAGATATTTTGGAATTGGTTGTGAGGGCTTGAACAGACTGCTTGAGCCAATCGTGTGCACACTCTTTCACACTATCTTCCGGATAGTTTTCAATATAGGCCAGACCTTTTTCGCCCAAAATGTAATCCTTGGGGTATTTGGCATCGTTACCGAAATATTGGATACGTTTGTCATAAGACTCCATGAGAATCTTGCGCCATTGCATACGTTCCGAAGGTACGGCAGCCTTCATCAGTTTCCACTCGATAATCTTGCTGCCCTGGGTATAGATAGCTTTGTTGAAATCAGGGCGACTGGTATACAAAGTCCACCAGGGTTGATACGCATCGTCATACTGTTTGTTTTTAACACTTTCCGACATGAGGGACAATTGGATGGCACAATCTTCATCACTGAGAGTCGGAACTTCCTCAACGACAGGAGCCACTTCTTCTTCCACTTTGGTTTTCTTAGCCAACACAGCCATAGGAATGATGGCGCAAAGGGCAAGAGCAAATAGAGATTTAATGTTCATAATAATTAAGTTGTTTTTGGATCTATAATTGTATTATAATCTGCGTTTAAAGAACCAGTTTTCATTAATGGCCACATCTACGGTGAGTAACAGGCAATTTTCGGTAATATTGGCCATGGAATTACGACGTTCATACTCCAGTCCCACATTGACCATGGACATGGAAGTACGCAACGGCAAACCAAAACCGGCCGAAATTGTAAAGTCCATTTTGCCATTGGTGGTCACATAAGACTCGATCAGTTTGGCACCTGCACGCCACATCATGCGTTGGGCATAGTTGCGTCCCATGGGATTGTGTCGATATTCGCAACCGAAACTGAGCGTCTGACGGTCGCGCAGTTTGCCACTTTGTCCAAAGTACTGAACATCCGACCAACAGGAGCGCGCATAATCCACTGCCACCGTGAGCCGTTGGGCATAACTGTAACTGAGGCCTGCGGAATAGGACATGGGGGTTTCAAAACCCGTATCGGTTACTCGAACAGAGTCCAGCGTCTGCAGTTCATACTGCAGGTATTCCCCTCCCATGGGTCGTTTATTTTCAAACGTTCCACCCAGGATGATGGTATGTTTGTCTGCAAACGTATGGAAGAACTGGATACCATAACGGAAGCGCCAGGCGGAAGCTGTGAACTGCTTGTACATAATCGACGAATTCAGACCACTTTCGGTAAAAATCAGACTGGAAGTATTGGCAATTTGACCAAACATATAATAGAAGTTGGCGCCCAATGCCACCCAGTTGAGGATATTAAAACTCAATCCGCCATATATTTGGCTGATGCCGCCCAATCCGGCATATGTGGCGCCATAGACATGTCCTCCTACGGAATCCACCTTAACCATCGAGTATCCCATAGACGAATAAGGAGATACACCGGCTGCAAACGAGATCCACTGTTTATAAATAGGGAAAGCCACAGAAACATACTGAAGATTACCATTAAATATATTTCTATGGCCATTCGCATCACTGTAATGAGTCCACATACATCCGGCTCCCACATCAAAGAGGAACGATGTGGAGTCGCAGGCGGTATAGGATGCGGGTTGAGATGGATTGATATAGCGGTTGGAACGCATGCCGGTACTTACGCCACCCATCGCCCGATAGGCCACTGGAATATGATCCTGCAGTTCTCCGTAACCGAAACGAGAGGAAGGAGAAGAAGTCACATTTTGCGCCCTCAGTCCTACCGTCATCATTAGGAAAAGTATCAACGATATACAGATTCGAAATCGATTCATTATTCTTCTATTGATTGAGTGAACCATTATATTCTAAAATTCGGTTAAGTCCTATCAGCACCAGATGTTTCTCCAAAAGCATCGGAGCGGAAACGTTGCGCTGAACGAAGCCGGCATTACCTCCGGTGAGAATGGTCTGATAGTGCTCCACCCGTTCGTCAAGTGTACGCATATACCCTTTTACTTCAAATCCTATGCCACGAATAACGCCGGCCATAATGGCATCGCGGGTATTGCGCCCAAACAAGGGCATAAGCATATTTTCTTCCACTTCGACAAGAGGCAACAGTTTGGTCATTTGGTGCAAAGAAGTGAGACGCATTTTAATCCCAGGAGCGATATTTCCACCCAGATAATGCCCTTCGTGAGACACATAGTCGTATGTAATGGCCGAACCCACATCTATAATAAGCAGATTCTCATTAGGACAGAGATGAGTTGCACCCACGGCGGCGGCCAATCGGTCCAGGCCCAACGAAACGGGGGTCTCATAATCGTTGATAATAGGCACTGGAGTTGAGTGGTCAAACAGGATAAAACGACGAGACAAACGTTGTAATGTATTAACCACAGAGGGTTCAAGGTGCACAACGGATGAGATGATGCTGTCCTGAATGGGATACAGAGCACATAACCGGACGATATCGGCAGCAGCGAAGGTTCTATAGATAAAACTCTTCACCATCGTACCATCCGTTTCAAACACAGCTACTTTGGTACGCGAATTGCCTTGATCGATACACAGGTTCATGAATTCATTTGCGTATACAGGAAACGCTTAATGGAGCGCTTAGGTGTTTTTTCAAACTCATGCGGATAGAGTTTGAATTGAGATATCTGTTCATAGGCAGCCAACTCTGCATTCAGCGTTTTGCGATTTTCCTCCATGGCAGCTTCCAGACCTTCGGTATTGAGATGTTCCTGGTCTACCGCTTCATAATCAGGGCAAACCAAAGCAATCAGTTTATCTTCATTTTGGATAATCAGCGATTCCATCACATAAGGCATATTATTGAGTTTGGCCTCTATCTCTTCCGGATAGATATTTTGTCCACTGGGACCGAGAAGCATGGTCTTGTTGCGTCCTTTGATAAACAGGAATCCATCTTCGTCTATATATCCAAGATCCCCTGTCTTCAACCATCCGTCTTTGGTAAATACCGCACGCGTTGCTTCTTCGTTGCGATAATAACCCAACATCAAATTTTCTCCTTTGACAAAGATCTCTCCCACTCCATCCTGATTGGGATGATCAATCTTAATATCCATCAGTCCCGGAAGGGCCTTACCACACGAACCGAGTTTCCAATCTTCCCACCAGGTATAACTGATCATCGGAGCCGTTTCGGTCATGCCATAACCGACGGCAAACGGAAAACGAATACGGTGTAAAAACAACTCCACTTCTGCATTGAGCGGGGCACCGCCAATCACAATCTGAGCAAATTCGCCACCAAAGGCGTCCATGAGTTGCTGACGAATCTTATTGAGCACCACCGTATCCAGGAACGGAACCTTGAGAACCCAACTTACCGGAGCCTTGGCGATTTGGGGGGCAATCATTTTTTTGTATATCTTTTCCAGAATCAGCGGGACGGACATAATGACCGTCGGTTTGACTTCTGCAAACGCCTGCAACAGAATCTTAGGTGCAGGAGTGCGGCCAATCAAATGGACATGGCCACCGGCCGCGATGGTGGACAAGAAGTCAATGGCACAACCATAGGCATGAGCCAGGGGAAGAAAGGCCACCATTCGGCATCCCGGGAACACTTTGTGGGTCGTCAGCGAAAAATGCACATTCCCTGCCAATGCATTGCATGGAGTAATCACACCCTTGGAGAAACCCGTGGTTCCACTGGTATAGTTGATGCTGGCCACCTCTTTGTTGGAACGTTCCTTAAAATGGACATCCTCAGGGGTCATGCCGTTGGGATATTTTTTCTGAAAATCGTCTTCTGCCTTGGCAAACGAATAATCGTGATGTGTATGCACGGTAGCCAAAGTATGGAAATCCGTCAAAGAATATACCATTTCAATGGTTTCCATCTGATCCAGATCCAGTCCTTCCCAGATGGCATCGGTAATAAAGAGCATGCGGCTGCCACTATGGTTGACAATATGCAATGCATCATTGGCTTTAAAATCCTGAAGAATGGGAACAATAATGGCACCATAGGTTATTGTGGCCAGATAAATGGATATCCAATTGACATTATTACGCCCCATGACAGCAATGCGGTCATCGGTTTTGATTCCAGCACGTTTAAACAAAAAATGCAAGCGGGTGATTTGCTCCGCAAGTTGCTTATAAGTAAAGGTTTTGGTTGTGCCATAATCCGAAGCGGCATCCATGTCCCAATACGTGCGTAGTGCGCGCTCGTACATGTAAATAAGGTTATCTTCTTTTGCAGTAAGCATAGTCTTATCCGTTATTAATATGGTTCAATGTTGGTAACAATGCGCAAAGTTACAACTTTATTTTCAATTATGCAAGTTTTTTAATCAATATTCTGCTTTATGACGGCGAATTGCATTGTTTTTCCCATTCCTGAGCGGTCAAACACAATTCATCATACCATGCTTGACCAAATCTTCGAATAAGGGGTTCCCGCAAAAACCGGTAAAGGGGAATATGTTGTTTATGTCCCAATTGGCGACCACAGTGACAAATATCCCATCTATGATACTCCACCCCGATTTTGTCCCCCACCTGCGTCAGACGTATGGGATAGAGGTGACAGGATATGGGTTTGATAAAATCCATTTTTCCTGCACGATATGCTTTTTCAATCAGGCAATAACACCAACCATGATGATCTGTTCGTGCAAAGATACAATCTTTATCATTCACGATACTGAGCACTTGTTCTCCTGATGGATCGGTATAAGACAATCCCTGTTGTGCCACCACAGCACGTGCCTCAGGGGTCATTTGAGGCAGCAATTCGGGCAGCCATTGAGTAATGGTTTCACACTCCTGAGGCGTAATGGGAGCACCCGCATCTCCTTCGATACAGCAACATCCGTGACAAGTTTCCAGGTCACAACAAAACTCTTTTTCCAGCACATCGAGTGATACGAGGGTATTCTCTCCAATCAGAAACATATACCTTCAATAAATATCTTTAATCCAATGATAATCAATATAATACCTCCTATCATTTCCACATTGAGCGTAAACCGTTTACCCACTTGTACGCCTATCCCATAACCCAACAGAGCAAACAGAAAGGATACAAGTGCAATGATACTGATGCCCAACCATAGACTTTGGGGAACAGGAATAAATATGACACCCGTAGCCAACGCATCAATGGAAGTAGCTACAGCCAATACCAAAAGGTGCTTTATTTCCCAAGGAGAGCGATGACAAATCTCTTCTTGTTTGTGAAACGACTCCCAAATCATTTTACCACCTATATAAGCAAGCAACGCCAACGCGATCCAGGGAGCAAAACGTGAAAAGAAGGAAGCAAACAAAGAACCGGCATAGTAACCAATCAGGGGCATACCACCCTGAAACAGGCCAAACAACAAGGCCATCAGTAGTATCTTCGGATTCCACTGATTCACACATATGCCCTGACTCACGGACACTGCAAAACAGTCCATGGCCAATCCGACGGCAATAAGGCAAATAGATAATAGGTCCACTTAGTTATTTTTTCTAAAGCGGTAGCGAGGTATGGTTTTTCCTTTGACAATATTCGTCAGTTTACCCCGCACAAACTGCTTACGAATGGGCGAGATACGATCAGTAAACACATGCGCCTCCAAGTGGTCATACTCGTGCAATACAATACGGGCCTTAAAGTCCGTAAACTCTTCTTCATGCCATTGAAAATCAGGACTTTGATAACGCACTTTAATGGTTCGCGGGCGTTCCACATTTTCACTGATTCCCGGCAAAGAGAGACAACCCTCAGAGTACACACTGGTTTCTTCACTTTCCTGAACAATCTCAGGATTGATAAACGCCTGACGAAAGTTCACACAGTCAGGATAATCTTCTCCCAGTTCCGTGCCATCAACAATAAACAACCGCAGCGAGCGCCCTATTTGGGGAGCCGCCAATCCACAACCTTCGGCACTGGTAAGTGTTTGTTGCATATCTTCCAATAACTGAGGCAGTTCCGCGAAATCCGCAGGCACTTCTTCGGTCGGTTTGCGCAATGCCGGTTGACCATATAAGTAGATAGGTAATATCATAGCGTGTAATGTGTAGCGATTAACGATCGGACAATGTCCTAACGATTAATAAGTAGCGAGGAAAGATAGTCTTCCAAAATGATGGTAGCGGCAAGTTTATCCACTTGCGATTTGTCCCTTCGTTTGGATTTGGACATACCTGAGGCGATCATGGCCTGATGGGCCAAAACGGAAGTGAATCGTTCATCGTACTCAATGAGTGGAATAGTCGGAAAATGGTTGTGAAACCAATTGATAAACGGCTGTATATACACCATCGATTCCGAATCCTGTCCATTCATTTGGGTGGGATGACCAATCACCACTTTTTCTATCTCCCCTTTCGCCAACTCTTGAGTCAACCACGCCATCAATTCCGACGTGGCAATAGTAAGCAAAGGATTAGCCGTTATTTGGAGCATATCCGTAACGGCTAATCCTGTTCGTTTTTTTCCGTAGTCTATAGCCAGAATACGGCCCATGATTAGTAACCTAATAAAGCACTGATTTTCTGCAACTTATCGCTCATATTAAAGCGATCGTACAACATATAGAGTACGCGTTGGTAGTCGCGTTCTTCTCCATTGAGCTCCAATGCTTTCTCAAAGTACGGCAGAGCCTTGTGGTACAGTTCATCCATTTGCTTGTACAAATTCTGGAGATCAGCACCACTCATGTTCTCCGACTGCTCGCTTAACACACGTGCCTGGTTGCAGTACACGCGACCAATACCTGCATGTGCGTCCGCCATATTGGAATCGGCAGCAATGGCACGTTGGTACATTTCGACAGCCTCGTCAAACTTATTTTCATTGGCCTTGAGGTTACCCATGATCCACAGATATTGGGCATTGTTGGGTTCGCGGTTAATAGCCTGTTGCAGATAAGCAATGGCCTGTTCCATTTGGTTGGAATAGATGTAGTGGTTAATCAAGTACTGCAAGAATGCTATTTCCTCCGGGAACTTATTCATACCCTCTTCCAACAAAGCCACATACTTAGCGGTATCCTTCATGATCACATATTCGTTGTACAGATTCAGATACGTACGAATGGGTTCTACCTCCTTATCTTTTAGGGACTCAAACACAGCAATAGCCTCCGGGTGCATTTCTGCCTGAACGGCAGCCACTCCGGTGTAGTACTTGATTTGGTAGAACGTTGAATCCACCAGCATTTGACTCAGTGCTTTAGCATTCTCCTTGATTTGTGGGAGTTCCGGCATGTTCACATGCTTGATAAACGCATCATAAGCACCTTTGTAGTCACCGGCATTATAAGCATCCAATCCTACGAAGTAAAAATCGGCATTCGTAAACCACTCCGCCATTTTGTTGGTAATGTCGCGAACGGTCGTCTTATCAAATTGTGGTTTGCCTTTCTTATCATAACCGATAGGCTCCTTGGCCAGTTGCATGGCTTTCATCCAGTAACCATAAGCCTCGTTCAGCACAGCAGCCTTCTTAGCAGGATCCACTTTCTGTCCCAGATAGGAGGCATTACGCATGGACACATTCTCCTGGAATCCAATCAAACCGGCAACATAATATGTATTCGGCAGATTCTTCGTTTCCTCATTTTCCAACGCCTCGTTGATGGCCTCACGGGCTCCTACAAAATCAGGGTTATCCTCTGCTAAAGCACGATTACGAGCCGTAGCCACATTTTTCTTTTGAGCAAAACTGCCGGCACTCATGAGCACCAAAGCAGCCAAAAATAATACTTTCTTCATATTGATGGTTGTTTATTGGTTATTGTTTTCGTTTGCGTCTACGTTTTCGTTTGCGTCTACGTTTTCGTTTGCGTCTACGTTAGGACTTTGCCCGTCGTTTACGTTATCCTCCTCTTCTCTTGGAACGGTGCAACCAAACATCAGTGTATCGTTGCGTTTCTGGAGTTCGATGAGTTTAACACCCTGAGTGGCACGACCGAGTACGCTGATGGTGTTCATAGGCATACGGATAGCCGTTCCTGCCTTGGTAATCAGCATCAGGTCTTCCTCATCGCTTACAGCGTGGAGTCCAATCAGGTTACCAGTTTTGTCGGTGATATTCATGGTCTTAACACCCTTACCGCCACGGTTGGTGATACGATAGATAGGTTCACCATCTGCATCATCCAGCATGGTGCGTTTGCCAAATCCATGTTCTGAAATTACCAGAACGGTCTTGTCGCTTTCGGGTTCGATGCAAATCATTCCGATAGCACGATCCGCTCCATCCTCTTCCAACCGAATGGCGCGCACACCGGTAGCCGTACGGCCCATAGGACGAACGGTGTCTTCCGGGAAACGAACCACCTTACCATTGTACGAAGCAATCAGCATCTGGCTATGACCATCGGTCAGCGTAACCCCAATCAGTTCGTCGCCTTCACGCAAACCAACCGCATTGATACCATTGGCACGAGGACGCGAGTACGCCTCCAACGTGGTTTTCTTCATCAGACCATTCTTAGTGGCAAAGATCAGGTAGTGATTGTTGACATATTCAGCATCATTGAGTCCTTTGACATTGATGAATGTGCGTACGCGATCGCCCTTTTCGAGGTTAATAATATTCTGAATGGCCCTACCCTTCGATTGGCGATTGCCCTCCGGAAGATCATAAACCTTGATCCAATATAATCGGCCCTTATCGGTAAAGAACATCATCGTCGAGTGCATGGAAGCCTGATGTACATATTCGATAAAGTCCTCATCACGGCTGGAGCTGGCCTTGGTGCCTATACCTCCACGTGCCTGCTGACGGAACTCTGCCAAGGGTGTGCGTTTGATATAACCCAGGTGAGAAATGGTGATGACCATATCGTCATCAGCATACATATCCTCAGGATTGAACTCCGTAGCCATCTTCACGATTTGGGTACGACGCTCATCGGCATATTTATCTTTAATCTCTTCGAGCTCCTCATTAATCAAATCATAACGCATTACTTCGCTGTTGAGCAACTCATTCAGGTGGGCAATCAATTTCTCAATTTCCTCATATTCGGCCTTGAGTTTATCCACCTGCAGACCCGTCAACTGAGCCAAACGCATATCCACAATGGCTTTGGACTGAAGGGCATCAATGCCGAAGCGCATTTCCAAACAGGTCTGTGCATCCTGAGGTGTGCGACTACGCTTGATGATAGCTACCACTTCGTCAATATTATCCACGGCAATGATTAAGCCCTCCAAGATATGTGCACGCTCCTCTGCTTTCTTTAGATCAAAGCGCGTACGGCGGGTCACCACCTCCATGCGGTGGTCAATAAAATTGGCAATCAGATCCCGCAGGTTGAGCAACATCGGACGTCCCTTAACCAAAGCAATACTGTTGACGCTAAAGCTGGACTGCAATGCGGTATATTTATACAGCTTATTGAGCACCACCTGCGCATTGGCATCGCGCTTAATCTCAATCACGATACGGATATCGCGCTTAGACTGGTCAGAGATTTCAGATATACCTTCGATTTTCTTATCGCTCACCAGTTCGGCAATGTTCTTCACCAAATCGGACTTCACCACGCCGTAAGGCAACTCCGTAATCACAATATGTTCACGACCATTATCTTCGGTCTCAATGTCCGCATTGGAACGAATGACAATACGACCACGACCAGTCTCATAGGCATCGCGTACACCCTGATAACCAAAGATGGTACCACCAGTCGGAAAATCCGGAGCCTTAATAAACTCCATCAGTTCGGCGACAGTAATCTCCTCCAAACTGGCATCTGCAATGCGGGCCTTGCGGTTGTTTACATAGGCTACGCAACCATTTATTACCTCGCCTAAATTATGGGTAGGCATATTGGTGGCCATACCTACGGCAATACCCGAGGCACCATTAATCAGCAGATTGGGGAATCGGCAAGGAAGCACCGTGGGTTCCTTGAGCGAATCATCAAAGTTATTCTGCATATCCACGGTATCCTTCTCGATATCGCGAAGCATCTCTTCTGCCAATTTGGACAGGCGGGCCTCCGTATAACGCATGGCAGCGGCACCATCACCGTCCACACTGCCAAAGTTACCCTGACCATCAACCAGACAATAACGCATTGCCCAAGGCTGTGCCATACGCACCAGAGTACCATAAATAGAACTGTCACCATGAGGGTGGAACTTACCCATTACCTCACCCACAATACGTGCGGATTTCTTGGTCGGTTTGTCGGAAGTGTTACCCAACTCATTCATGCCGAAAAGCACACGACGATGAACAGGCTTAAAGCCATCACGCACATCGGGCAAGGCACGAGAAACAATCACACTCATCGAATAATCGATGTACGAGGAACGCATTTCCTCGTCAATCTTCACAGGAATAATTCTGTCGTTGTCAATCATTGTATATCGTTAATTTTTATTATATTCAAAATAACGCGCAAATTTACAACTTTTTTTTGACATACACAAATAATTCTGCAAAAAAGTACAAAAAAAGATAGATTTTATCTATCTACCAAAAAAAACGAGGCAAAAACCTCGTTTTTTTACACTTTATTTCACAGCACGGATATTTTTATAGCGCATGAACCGGAATGTCGTCTAAACGCAGAAAATTGCCCTTGGAATCAAATACAAGTTCGATGCCACTGCTCAGTTCCACCTCCTGCTCATGGTGATCAATGGAATACTCCACAATCGTAAGCTTGGGATAATGGGTTTTAACATAGGTTAGAATAGCAGCAGGGATTGCAGCATCCGGTACACCCGTTGGGGCTTCTACGCTCTCCAAATGGCCTTTGTGGTCAAATTCCCACTCGCTGCCGTCTTTCAAAACTATCTTATACTCTTTGTCTAATGCATAACCTTCCACCAGCACCTGAAGAATGTCCTGAGAATCGATACACTGAAGCAGCAGATTTTTAGCCGTTGACGGAAGGGCATCCAGACTGCTTACTTTGGGTTCATCGGCGCAAGCCGTTAAGCACACGAGGCTTAATACAAATAATACGATTTTTTTCATAATGTGGATTTTAATTCGTTATCGCGCAACTGACGCATACCGGCGGAGGCTCCCATACGCAGAATATGGACATCATAGCCTTCAGGACATGCCACCTGAGCGGGATCTATCAAATAAATAGGTATGTGCGGGCGTGTGTAGTGAATCAGGCCGGCGGCAGGATAGACATTGAGACTGGTGCCAATGATGATAAATATATCGGCCTGCTCACACAGTTCCATGGCCGGCTCTATATTGGGAACCGCTTCGCCAAACCACACAATATAGGGTCGCAATTGGCTGCCATCCTTGGCCTTATCACCCATATGCACTTCATATTCCTCCTCTCGCAACACGCAAATCTGAGACGGATCATTGGGATGAACAGAACTGGTCACCTTATTCAGTTCCCCATGCAAATGGAGTACACGACTGCTGCCGGCCCGCTCATGGAGATTATCGACATTTTGGGTAATGATATCCATTTGGTAATCCTGTTCCATTTCGGCCAATATGCGATGGGCCTCACAGGGTTTGGTGGTAAGCAGTTGCTTACGACGCTGGTTGTAGAATTCGGTCACCAACTGAGGATTACGCTCCCACCCTTCGGGCGTAGCCACATCCTGAACACGATACTCTTCCCACAGTCCATTGCTGTCACGGAAAGTCCGTATACCACTCTCAGCGCTGATTCCCGCGCCAGACAATACTACAATGTGTTTCATCTGTTTTTGTATCTCTATTGCCTATTTCTATTTGCGCAGGAAGTGACGACAACGATTCAACGCATTTTGACGCAGGTAAGGATTGTAGAACGTAATCTCGTAATTGTGGTAATTACCTTTGGGGAAAGGATTAAGTTCCCACTCCTCAATCCAAGGATGATTCTCAACATGAAATCCTTTCACCACCAGCACATTCAGACTATCATCCACATGTACATTCATTGCCTCCCCATCAAACACAAAATCAGCAGATATCGTATCGGTGGTCCAACTGATAGGGTTAATGCAGGTAACGGCATGATTCCAAACAAGATCCCAATAGTGAGCAGGATCGTCCATACTGTTGAACGTAATGGTCACACCGGTATCATCAGCACCGGTAGCCGGGACGATATGGGGACATGTGAGCGTTTGATCATTGATACCATAACCCATCACATAAGCGGCCACCATACGACCATACTGCTCATCCGTCATGTGACGAAGCAGCGAGATGGTCATAATAGCACCCTGACTGTAACCTGCCACGATAAAAGGACGTCCCTGGTTATAGTGGGCCATATAGTAATCGAACGCTTCTGCCACTTCTTTTTGGGACTTGGTGGAAAGCGCAACCAACGAGTCCTGAGGCAAACCTGCCGCAGCAGCCGCCATGGTCGTCTCGTGGTAATAAGGCGCAAAGAAATTGAGCGAATCAGGGAAAATCTCTTTCTTCACCTGACGAATCTCTTTGGCCAAGGTAGCCTTTTCCTCGTCCGTCAAAACCGACGTATACGTTTCGGTTCCATCCGGCAGATACGAATGCATGATGCAGGTGGATACAACATAAAACACGTCTACGGCCGCATTACAGGTAGTGGGCAATTCGCACCACATCTCTGCTTTGGAATACTGCTCCGTCGGCGTGGGAGTCGGTTTCGGTTTACATGCTACTGTCAGCAGTGCCATTGCTGCCAACATCAAAATCTTACTTGCTTTCATATTCTTTTACGTATTAGTAACAATCCATTTTGCGTTTTGCGACGCAAAAGTACGGAAAAAAAATGACATATGCAAATATCTCAGCAAAATAAATGCAATTAAGCCAGATTATCTATTGGTATCAGGACTTATACACAATATATATCCCTGCTTGAGATCGCGTCGAGGTCGCGTCGAGGTCGCGTAATTACCATAGTACAACCTATGAAAATTATGATTGCGACTATAACAATAAGGGTGGCCCGTGAAGACCACCCTTATTTTATGTATCAGATAACCGATTAGAAACCGGGGTTCTGAGCCAAGGTATAACCATGCTTCTCGTAGAAGACAACTTGGTCAGATGGCAGCGGAGTCAGATAGTATTTCGTATCAGGTTTGGAACGCAAATCAGCATCCGGACAAGCCTTTACGAAGTTCTCAAATTGACCAGCACCAATGCGGCCTGCATAAGTGGTTGCAGAAGGATCTGCAGGATCCATGTATGCGCCATAGGTGATATCCGGATTGACAGTGTTCCAGCAATAGTTGAGTTTGCCCCAACGTTTGAGGTCATCATAACGAGTGCCTTCATAAGCCAACTCTACACGACGCTCACGACGGATCTCCCACAGGATAGCGTCGGTCGTATAGGTACCACCGTTAGCCACATCAGCAGCCTCGATAGTAGCACGCTTAGGATCGTTAACAGCAACACCACCTACTTCGAAGTGATCACCAGCGAGCGTTACGTGAGGCATCTTGATACCTTCACGATCACGAATAGCGTTGATGGTCTTATCCAAGTCAGCCTGAGTCATACTTCCCTGGCCGAGTAATTGGAGTTCATAAATGGTCTCAATGTAGTTCAGCAGCACCTCAGCATAACGAACGCAAGGAGCGTCGGTGATGTTGTTGATAGCCTTGTATTGCGATTGAGTCAAATCGGTACCATCGGTCAACCAAGCATCGTTGAAGAACTTGTTGTACATAAATCCGGAAGTTACCGAGCGGAGACCACCTTGGTCAGAACCTTCCCATGCGAAACGAGGACGAATGGTCAGAGCCAGACGTGGGTCACGATTAGCAAAGAAAGCAGCAGCGGTCTTAGGCATAGCGGACTTGTCAGCATCGTAGTTGGTTACGATAGGAAGACCGTTGGATCCCAAGAATGCCTCTGCCAGAGATTTGCTGGCACCGTTGTTCGGCTCAGAGATAGCACCATAGTTGTAGCAAACTGCCAACGTAGAGTGCAGCAATTGACCGGTAGCATAAGCACGAGCCATGATCACCTCAGGATTGCTCTCAAGGTTGTCACTGGTGAAGATTGCATTGAAATCAGGAGCGATGGAATATACGCCACTGTTGATTACAAACTCAGCAGCCTCTTTGGCAAATGCCAAGCACTTCTTAGCATTGGTTTCATCCTTAACAACATATTTCAAGAACGTACCCTCGCGGAGCATCATACGAGAAGCCATAGCAGCGGCAACGTACTTGTTTACTTGGCAATAACCATCGGCAGCAGCGCAGTTATTCATAGCATATTGGAAGTCCTTGATCACCTCATCATCGATGGTGGTACGAGGAGTACGAGCCTTGCAGTAGTTGGCCATATCGCCAGCGTCAGCCAGACCGGAAACTTCATCGAAGTAAGGAACATCACCATACAAGAAGGTCATGTCGCAATAGTAAGCTGCACGGAAGAAACGAGCCACACCTTCCCAGTGCTTAGCATTGGAAGGAAGACGATGTGCATTGGCAATCGCATAGTTGGTCAAACGAATCTTCTTGTAGAAATTCGACCAGTTGGACGAAGTGGTAGCAGGGTCAATGTACAAATCGTACTGTTTAACCATAGCCCAATCGTCGTTGAAAGCGGCATTATACTTCACGTAGTCGAGCGATTGATAACGAATCAGGAATTGACCTGCCTCGTACATCGTGGTCGTCGTAGAAGGTGCAGAGTAACCCGGGAACATGTACATATACAAGCCATACATGTATGAACGGGCTTGGGTCTCAGACTCCCAGAAGGTAGATTCCTCAATGGAATCCGTAGCAGCAACATCCAAGAAGTCTTGTTCACATCCAGCCGCTACAAAAACGAATAGCGAGAGGAGTAAAAATTTACTGATATTTTTCATAATTGTGTTCATCTAATGGGTTAAAAAGTGATTTGTAAACCGCAAGACAGACCTTTGGTAAAGTTGGAAACTTGTCCCCAACCCATACCCCAGCAGGTATCTTCTTCGTTATCACCCGTTTCAGGATCGAGAGGCAGACCATTGAGATGGTCGATGGTAGCAATATTCTCCATGGTGAAGTATACACGGAACTTGTCGAAGTGCATCTTCTCCAAAGCCTTACGAGGCAGCGAGTAACCGAGGGTCACGTTCTTCAGACGGCAGTATGCCATGTTCAGCAAATAGCGATCGTTCGGAATGTAGTTGTGAGAAGCCTTGGTATAGTCGGCATTACCGTCACCAAAGTTCACGAGACGTGGCCAGTAAGCGTTGGTATTCTCAGGAGTCCAGTAGTCTGCATGGTTCTGCAGGAAGAAGCCACCACCTTCGTAGTAACCAGGGATAGCGATGTAACCCGTACCCCACATTTCCTTCTTACCTACACCTTGGAAGAACATCGAGAAGTCGAAACCGTAGAAGTCCAAACCAAGTTTGAAGTTGTACTCATAACGAGGAGTGCAGTTACCAATCACCTTCATGTCACCATGATCGTCATAGGTCTTCTTACCCCAAGAGATTTTGCCATCACCGTCAAGATCTTTAAACTTCACGTCACCGGCTTCATACTTCAAGCTACCCGTTTCGAGTTCAGACTGAGAAGCAATACCAGCCTTGAGTGTACCATCCTCATTGAAGTCATCCTCTTGGAAGAGGCGATCTACCTCAAAGCCCCAGATGTCACCATAGTTACCACCTTCGTAGTAACGGGTAGCGCTAATGGTAGAAGTAGAGGTGCGGTTCGGATATTTGAGTACCTTGGTGGTAGCGTCAGACACAGCTGCACTTGCGAAGATACCCACACCACAATCAAACTTATGATGGTAGTCTAACTGCAACTCCCAACCACGGGTACGAAGTTCACCACCGTTCTCCTTTGGAGCAGAAGTACCGAAAGTAGAAGGAAGTTCGTTACCGTTAACGATCATACCATTGGTATTGCGTTGGAACCAGTCAAAGCTCAAACCGAGATCATCGTGGAAGAAACGGAAATCAAAACCAGCATCCACGGTAGAGATATTCTCCCAAGTGAAGGCCTCACGAACAGTCGTCGGAAGACCATAAGCTTGTTGAATCATTTCGTTGGCTACCCAAACAGAGCTGCTCTTCGACAGAAGCTGACGATAGAGGTTAGCGTCTACGTTTTGGTTACCGATAGAACCATAGGAAGCACGGATCTTAGCAAAACTCCACCAAGGATCCAAAGCCTGCCAGAACTCTTCGCCAGAAGCTACCCAACCAATCGATCCAGAGGGGAAGAAGCCCCACTTTTGACCTTTCTGGAACTTGGAAGAACCGTCATAACGACCGTTCAACTCAATGAGGTAACGATTGTCATATGCATAGTTGATACGAGCGAAGACACCCATCGTACGATAGGTACCATCATCGTGAGCAGAACTTACCTTATAATACGTACCGTCTACGAGGCATTGCTCATCATGAGTAAGACTCTCCTTTTGACCGGCAACGGTGGAGAGGTAACGATAGTCACGAGACTCGATGTTGTAACCGAGCATAGCGCTGAAAGCATGCTTCTCAGCCCAAGTGTGGTTATAACGCAATACAGCGTTACCTACATGGTAACGAATCGAAGAATGGTTCTCGGTGATACGGCTGTCAGCAGCGCTACCATAACTTGCGCGATAAGCCAATTTGCCTCCCCAAGTATCCCACATGGGATCACTCAGACCAGCACCGGATTTATAAATCTCGGTGTTGTAGTTGAAAGTATAGTCGAGGTCCAAAGTCAGATCAGGAATACCCAACATGATTTGTGCACCTACAGTAGCCTTCAAATAATGCTTTTTGGTCTTAGCCTGATAACCGGCAGCCTGCTCACTTGCACCATTGTTGAACGGCAGGGTTTGACCTACCATATTACCAAACTTAGAAGCGATGTACGAATTGTTGGCTACATCCTGAGCGGTAACGGTATACGTACCTTGTGGATGATAAGGGAACCACAACATATAGGCCAATTCGTTATCAGCATAACCATTGCCCTTATAAGCAGACCATGCATACGGACTGGTAAGATCAGAGTGCGTATACAGCATCTCCGTTCTAACCTTCACATACTTGTTCACCTGAATACCGGTGGAGAAGTTCATGGTATAACGGTCCAAGTGACGGCGGTTCACATTGAACAAACCATCTTGACCCATATAACCCAAACCCAGGTGGTAGTTAGCCTTGTCGGTGCTACCATCTACAGCGATATTGTGTTGTTGACCAAAGGCATCATTGTCAATGTACTTGTCCATCACATCGGTAGAACGATATTGCAGGAACGTACCATCTTCCAATACATCGAAGTCACGACCCAGGATCATAGCGTCACCCAGTTGGGAGCCGTCACCATACTGTTGTTCAAACTTCAAAGCGCCATCAACGGCAGCCTGGTTGCAGACAGCACCACCCCAGGTAGTACCACTTCCACCGTACATGATCATGTTCATCTTGTACCAATCACTGAGCTTGAGTTGCTCATACTTGTAGGTAGGACCAGACCAGGAGAAGTTGTTGTTGTAGGAGAGTTTGAAACGATCTCCAGCAGCCTTAGAGCCATCCTTGGTGGTAATCAAGATCACACCAAACGATGCACGCGTACCGTAGATAGAAGCAGAAGCAGCGTCCTTCAATACGGAAATGCTCTCGATGTCCTCAGGGTTGATGAGCGAGATGTCGTTGATTTCCGATCCATTGACCAAAATCAGAGGAGACGATCCACCGGAAAGAGAACCGACAGCACCACGGATTTTGATGTCAGGAGCAGCACCCAACTTACCCGATTGGTTGGTAATGGTCAAACCGGCAGTCGTACCTTGCAAACCTTGAGCTACGCCAATGATGGGACGACCGGTAAGGTCTTCTTCCACATTCACGCTGGCAACAGCGCCCGTTAAGTTTGCTTTCTTTTGTACGCCGTAACCAACGACTACCAACTCATTCAGAGCCTTACGGTCCTCCTTGAGGGTAATGTTAATGACTTGACGCGAACCCACTTTTTCCGTAACAGGGCTGTAACCCACATACGAGAAAGTCAGTTGATCAGTTGATTGGGCATCCAGAACAAAATTACCGTCTAAGTCGGTAATAGTACCCTGAGATGTTCCCTCAACGGCTACACTTACACCAATAAGTGGTTCACCGTTAGCATCCAGGACGCGACCTGAAATAGGTGCGGCCATCACGCTGATGTTAACCAAAGCCAATGCCAATACAGCCATTGACTTAAACAGGTGATTTTTCATCATAGTGTTTTTTGTTAAAAATTAAAAAAGGTTATTATTGTGTTTTATCAAAGAGCAGCATCACCCTCTCGAGTGAACAATCTCTCTTCTTTTTGCGAAAATCAGTTACGCTCACGAGCGCGGAATGCGCCACGCAGAATAACAAGCAGAGCGCCGGCTATTAAGACATAGTCGGCGTAGGGTTCGACCTTGCAGTAACTCATCACCGCCCCCGTCAGAAGTACGACGAGGCCGGCAATGAGTAAAATCTGTGAAGTTCGTAACTTCATAAATAGTGTTTTTCTGCAAGTGATTAGAAAAAACTGTGATTAGCAACAACTGCATTAGCAGCGCTGAGTTACCTCACGATATTTCTCTACGCACTCAGCCAGACGCTCACGTGCAGTGGTGTCACCCGGTTGGTTGTGGCTCGGGTGGATATACATCTTCACACCACGCTCCTCCAAAATCTCAGCCGTAGCACCCATGGTCATCCATACATCGGTAATGAAAGCGATGGTAGAAAGAGGACCAATGAAATTGTGGATACCGTGAGCCTCGTCAGCCCATTGTTCGATTTGAACAGAAGCATCCTGCAGTGGGCAGCAGTTATCTACAACATAGTCAGCCACTTGGAAGAGGGTCTTGCCCGAAGTATGACCAGACTTACGATCGCCACAGTTCTTGGCAGAACCGAATGCAACCACCTTCATACCGAGCTCTTTGGCCTTGATAGCCAACTCAATATTCACAGCATTGATACCGGTGTGAGAGAAGATCCACATTACATCGTTTTTATCAAAGTTCCAACCCTTCATGATAGCGTCTGCATAATCCTGGCAACGCTCCAAGAACAAGAACTGGTCAATACCCATCTCACCACGAACGTGGGTGAAGAAAGTCAAAGGCAATTCGCACAATGGGTGGAAACCTACAAAACCACCAATACGGGGATACATCTCCTCAATAGGCAGGTTAGCGTGACCGCAACCAAAAGTGTGTACCAAGTGACCCGATTGAATGGTGTCAGCGAAAAGTTTAGCTACTTCCTTGATTTGATTTTCCTGAGTAGCTTCGATGTTGTTCATCACTTCGAAAGCATTAAGCTTCCATTGTTTTGCATACTTCATAATGTTGTTTTATATAGTTGTTAATAAACAGTTATCATTCAACGGCCTTCCGAAAAAAGCGTACAAAGGTAAGATTTTTTTTTGATTCCCGCAAATATTTCGAAAGGTTTCGTAACAAAATCTTAAATTTTGCGTTATTTTTTTTTAATTTGTCTATCTTACTTTGCATTTTTGCCGTTTTTTGCAGCATTTTCACCTATTTGCAAGGCAAGAGGCACCAACAGCATGATAAAAATCAAAGCCACAATGAGCATAATCGGCAGCGCATTATAGTGACTATGAGCAAAAGAAAGACCCACAATGGCATTGAAAGTATATTGACCCAACAGCGCAATAAAAATGGCCATGGAGATTGCTGTTCCAGATTGGTTGCGGAATATACCTCCGATGTAATTCAAAATCACCGGATAGGTAGCGCCTACACCAAAACCAATTAAAATCATCGAGATATAAGCCATGGCAGCCGATTGACCAAAGGTAAACAGAATCACACCTACCAAACCTATCACCAAATAGAGATAGAGCGTTTTAAGTTCACCTATCTTCGCCGTAATAGGTCCCAGAGGGAAACGACCTGCCATCATACCTATCGTAAACCAGGTCATGGCCAGAATGGCTGCTTTGCCACCAATGGCAGTGGTGTTCTTAAAGAACTCCACGGTAAACGAACCGCTGGCTCCTTCAAATCCGCTTTGGAAGAACAAAACAACCGCAAAAAGCATCAATGCCGGATATTTGAGCAACGACAAGGACTGCTTAAAGCCAACATTCTCCACCGGTTTGGCCTGTGGGAAAGCAATAAAGAAGAAATAGATGATAAATCCTACCATCACTGCGGAAGTCAGATACAATGGAATATGGAAATCAGTTATGAAATAGTTGAGCAACGTCCACAGCAACGCACCGATGCAATAGAATCCACCCAGCACGCCCAAACGTCCTGCACGGTGTTCATCATCATAGATATCCGATACCATGGCGTTGGTCAGTCCGTTGAGTATTCCCCCACCCAATCCCAGACAGGCAATGCTCAGGTGCAACATCGGCATGACTTGAAAATAGGCCAGACCCTGAATGCCCACCAGCGCCAAAATAGACGAAATGATGGTTAACCACTTATATCCGAAGCGATCCACAATCGGACCAAAGAGAATGGTACCCAAAATGATACCGATAGACATCGTACTGGGCAATGCCGTTGCGCCCTCCGATAACTGACCCAAAATAGGACCCAGGGACAACATGGTCACGCCAAAGAATGCCATTCCTGCACAAGCAGCAATGAAAACCAAAGGAGTTTTATACATAGTAATATCTGTTAAAAATAAAAACTAAATATTGGGATTTATCACCAAATAAGCAGCACCTAACAAGGCGGCCTCACCCTGTACTTCGGATGCGCAGAACTTCACCTGTTGCATCGAAATAGGTTGACCCCATTTGCAGGCTTCATCATAAATACGCGAGATAAACATGACCGCAGGACCAAACACGCCACCTCCAAAGATGATTTTTTCCGGATTAAACAGCGATACCAGATTGGCAGCACCCATTCCCCACATTTCGATGGCTTTGTCCAGCACCTTGCGAGCCAATGGATCGGATTCGTTATAAGCCGCAAACACATCGTGAGAAGTGATTTGCTCAACGGGTTTGGTAGACATGATTCCCGTATAATTGCGTGCACAACGCAACACACGACGAGCCTCCTTGCCTATTCCATCGCCCGAAGCGTAGTTTTCGAAACATCCACAAGGGATATATTCCTCCAAATAAGGCGTTTGCAATGCCATCCAACCGGTAGCACCTACGATATCGCTGGCCCCGTGGATAATACGACCATCCAGCAATATACCCGCGCCAATACCGGTTCCGACAGCCAGATAAATGGCATTATCGCAACCACGAGCAGCACCTTTCCACACCTCACCTAAGATATAACAAGTGCGATCACTCTCAATACGCACTCGGATATGTCGGCCCTCAATGCCCGCCTCAATGCGCGCCTTGAGCGGATAATTGTTCCACCCGGGAATATTGGGTGCCCACACCGTATCGGTTTTGGAATACACGATGCCCGGTACACACACGCCAATGCCGGCAATATCCATTTCCGGGTAACTGTCCATTAATGCCTTAACGACAGCTACCACCTTGTCTCCTACTGCATCACCCGTAGCACCGTTGAGTAAAACGGTTTGCTTGGTGAGCATTTGTTCCTGGTCATCAAAAATTGCTCCCGCAATCTTTGTACCTCCTAAATCAATGCCAATGACTGCCATGGTTCGTGTCAAGCGTAGAGTGTAGTGTGTAGAGACTAGAGTTCATTGACACATTTGAAGTCATAACCCAATTCACGCAGGTGATCAATAATCTCACCCAGACGGGTATAGAGACGATCCTCATCGTTACGGTTGGGATATACCATGGCGTGTACCAGCAGGATGCAGCCATTGAGCGTTTGAGCCTGCTCATACTCCCACAGTTTATTCATCAAACTGTCACCGGTATAATAACTTCTGGAACCAAAACCTGCCCAATCGTTGGAAGTAAACAATATCTCCTGAGTGGGGTTTAGCAGCTTGTATCCACAGTCACGCAGAATATCTGCCGAGAATTGGTTGTAGCACTCGTAGGGCGGAATCATCCAAGGATAATCGTCGCGCTCCAGACCAAAGGATTTCATCACTTCGGCCATTTCGTCCATATCTTCACGTATGGAATCCTCGGTGCACAGGTTCACACTGTCGCGGGTATTATCCTCCGGGCACAGAAGCAGGTGCTTGTTGGAGTGATGGGACAGATAGTGACCATCCGCAATGATGCGCATGATGGCATCATGATACTTGGGTTCGCGGAAGCAGGCTCCGGTAGGAAAGAAGGAACCCTTAACTCCCTTTTCCTGCAGGGTATTCAATACGGGAATAATGCCGTCAAAGTTCTCAAAATAGCCATTGTCGTTCTCCGAAAAATGGGCTGTAAAAACCAGATAGACATTCTTCTCACTGGGATCGATGCGTTGCACCACGCCATAACGATCGGTTACAAACTCGTGCTCCTTGGGTTGAGGTTTAGAAGCACATGCACTCATCATTACAAGGGCCACCAGGCCAAATAAGATTTGTTTCATGGATGTTACTGTTAGTTATTGAGTTGTTTTGTGTTACCATCTTACATTCTGTCCGGCACTTCGATACCCAGCAGCGACATGGCATGGGCAATGACCTTGGCCACCGTGCGCGCCAGTTTTAAGCGCATGTGCTTCACCGCCTCATTCTCCTCATTCAAAATCGAATAATCATGATAGAAACTGTTGAAGTCACATGCCAACGCATAGGCATAGTTGCAGATCACTGCCGGAGAGAAATCATCTCCCGCCTGACGAATGACTCCCGGATAATCCATCAGACGCTGAATCAACGCCAACTCACGATCCTGAAGTTCCATTCCCTCTGCTTTGCCCATCAACGGCAATGTATCGTCCATGGTCGATTTTCTCAAAACCGATTGGATACGGGCATAGGTATATTGGATAAACGGACCCGTATTACCATTAAAATCAATGGATTCTTCCGGATTAAAGAGCATGTTCTTGCGCGGATCTACCTTGAGAATAAAGTATTTCAACGCACCCATACCCACTTTGCGGGCAATCTCTTCTGCTTCTTCAGGGGTAATATTGGGCAATGTATTCACTTTGTCCTTGGAGATGGAACGGGCATCTTCCACCATGGTATCCATCAAGTCGTCAGCATCCACCACCGTACCTTCACGCGACTTCATCTTGCCGTTGGGCAGTTCTACCATTCCGTAAGAGAAATGCACCAATTCTTTGCCAAACGGGAAACCCAGACGATCCAGCAAGATACTGAGCACCTTAAAATGATACTCCTGTTCATTGCCTACCACATACACCATCTTATCGATGGGATAATCCTGAAAACGCAGTTTGGCAGTTCCTATATCCTGAGTCATATATACGGACGTGCCATCCGAACGAAGCAGCAGTTTCTCATCCAGTCCGTCCGATGTCAGGTCCGCCCAAACAGAATGATCTTCACGACGATAGAACAAACCTTCTTTCAACCCTCTTTCCACCTCCGATTTGCCCTCCAGATAGGTATTGCTTTCGTAATAGATCTTATCAAAGCTCACCCCCATACGGCGATAGGTCTCATCAAAACCGGCATACACCCAACGGTTCATTTTTTCCCACAGCGCACGCACCTCAGCATCCCCCTGTTCCCATTTGAGCAGCATGGCTTGGGCTTCCTTAATCAGAGGCGCCTCTTTTTTGGCCGTTTCCTCATCCATGCCTTGGGCCATGAGTTCCGCGATTTGAGCCTTATATTCCTTGTCAAAACGCACATAGTAATCGCCAATCAGATGATCTCCCTTCTTGCCGGAAGATTCGGGCGTTTCTCCATTGCCATAACGTAACCAGGCCAACATCGATTTGCAGATATGGATACCCCGATCGTTGACAATATTCGTTTTCACCACCTTCCAACCATTCGCTTCCTGAATACGGGCAATGGAAGCACCCAGCAAATTGTTGCGAACATGACCCAAATGCAAAGGTTTGTTGGTATTCGGCGAAGAATACTCCACCATCATTAACTGTTGGCGTTCCGGTAATTGTCCATAGTCCTCCTCTGCAGCGATGGCATCCAGTTGACGCAGGTAGAAGGCATGAGAAATGACCATGTTCAGGAAACCCTGAACGGCATTAAAGCGCAGGACCAAATCGCCTACCAGTTTTTCACCTATCTCCTGAGCTACCTGTGCAGGTGCTTTGCGAGCCGCTTTGACAAACGGGAAAACGACCAGCGTGAGGTTGCCCTCAAACTCCGGACGTGTTTTTTGCAACTGAACCTGATTATCCGTTACTTCGATTCCATACAGCGACTGTACGGCCTGCTTCACCTGCGAGGTGAGGATTTGCTCTAATGTCATAGCGCTTGGCACTTATGTTTTAAATAGTTTTGTTCTTCTTCATTCAATCGGGGTGCTATCTCATCATACACACGCTGATGGTAGGCATTGATCCAACGAATCTCTTCGTCTGTCATCATACTGCGCTCCATCAGACGCGTATCGTAGAAGCACAACGTCAATATATCAAATTGGTAATACGTTTCACCTGTAGACCGCTCGCCCATGGGACACGGAACGGTAACCACCAGGTTTTCGGTGCGTATACCATACTCATTGGCTCGATAGATACCCGGTTCATCGGAGAAGATATTGCCCAAACGAATCGGGTTGGGGTTATTATCCGTACGAATATTGGCAGGACCCTCATGACAACCCATATAGTGCCCCACTCCATGACCGGTGCCATGGGCATAATGCACTCCTTCCTGCCACATAAACTGATGAGCCAGCACATCGAGCTGATTGCCACGCGTTCCTTTGGGGAAACGCGCCTTACTCAAAGCGATATGGCCCTTGAGAACCAATGTAAAATCGTGCTTGGCATTTGGATCAATGGCCTTCTCATCACCCACCCATATGGTGCGGGTGATATCGGTTGTTCCTTCCAGATACTGACCTCCGGAATCCAACAACAGTACACCATTACCTTCTATCTTGGCACAGTTTTCCGGCGTAGCATGATAGTGCACAATGGCACCATTGCCACGCCAACCGGCAATCGTACAAAAACTGTCTTCGGTATAATGGGGACTCATGGCTCGGAACTGACTCAGTTTTTGAGCCAGCGTTATCTCCGTCTGCGGAGTGGCCAATGCTTCTTGTTCCAGCCACTTAAAGAACCGCACCAAAGCCACTGCATCTTCGCGATGAGCCTCATATTCGCCCGCAATCTCCACCTCGTTCTTGCACGACATCATCACCTGCACCGGACTGGGAGTCACCACTTTGCGACCCACTTGAACCGCCTCGTACAAGGCCTCATTCACCCGGTTGCCGTCCATAAGCACCGTACCTTCTTTTATTCCACGCAGATACGCAAATACATCCTCGTATTCACGCACCTCAATCTGCATCGATTGCAAATACTGACGGGCTGCATCATCGAGCTTACGCGCGTATATAAATAAGGTGCAGCGATTCATTTCCACCACACAGTACGCAATAACGCATGGTGTATAGTCCACATCCGTACCACGCACATTGAGCAACCAACCTATCTCATCCAACTCGGCGACCACCAATGCCGTCGCACGATTGTCCTGCAACGCCTGGCGAACCCGCTGCAGTTTACAGGCCACACTCTCTCCGGCATATTTTTCTTCGTAGGGAAGGAGCAGGTTCATGGGGATATCCGGACGATTTTCCGTCCAGATAGGACGAATCAAGTCACAGGAATGCAGTCCCAAACCGCCATCCGCCAATTCTTCTTTTAGGGAGGCATAACCACGAATGGAATACATCTCGGGATTAACACCGACCATGCCCTGAATATGGCTCGTGAGCCATTGGGAAATAGTGGGACAGTCCACATCCGATTCACGCATCAGCACAACCGTCGAACCTTTCAGTTCGATTTCTGCCTGCAGATAATACCGGGAATCTGTCCAAAGGAAAGCCTGATCATGAGTAATGACTGCGGTTCCTGTTTCTCCCAGAAAACCCGTAATCCACGACATCTCGGCCCAATGAGGGGCCATATATTCACTGGCATGAGGATCGGTTCCGGGCACGATATACGCACTCAGACCCAACTCCTGCATTTGTCGACGCAGCGCCGACAAGCGTTCTTTTACATTCATTGTTTTACTGCTTTAAAACTCATGTCCAGCGACTTAACACTATGGGTTAAGGCTCCGACACTGACAAAATCTACTCCTGCCTCAGCATAGGAACGAATCGTCTTCAGGGTGATTCCCCCACTCGACTCTATTTCTATATACTTGGCCGTTGGTGTATTACGAATGAGTTGAACCGCCTCACGCGTCAACTCCGGTGTAAAATTATCCAACATCACACGATCCGCAATACCCGTTGCGAGCGCTTCACGAATCTCATCCAAATTGCGAGTCTCTATCTCGATTCGCAAATCTTTCTTTTTTTCCTGACAATAAGCCTGGGCACGCTGTAATGCCTGACGGATACCTCCCGCAAAATCAACATGATTGTCCTTGAGCAATATCATATCAAACAAACCGATACGATGGTTCATTCCTCCTCCAATCTTCACCGCCTCTTTCTCCAAATACCGCAGTCCCGGAGTCGTTTTGCGCGTATCCAGCACATGGCACGCTGTGTCGGCTATGAGCGACTGATACGTATGGGTAGTGGTGGCAATGCCGGACATACGCTGCATGATATTGAGCATCGTACGCTCCACCTGCAACAGACTCAGTTCACTGCCATACACCCGAAATGCAATATCTCCGGGCTTCACCGCAGCACCATCTTCCAAATACTGCTCCATTCGCAGCGTAGGATCGAAGTAGTCAAGAATGACCTTGGCTACTTCGACACCCGCTAATATACCGGTATCTTTGATAATCAGTTGTTGACAACCCTGCTGAGAAGATGGTATACAACTGAGCGATGTGTGATCGCCATCGCGTATATCCTCCTCAAACCAAACGGCTATCAGTTTACGTAATTCGTTGGTATCCATTATCTTATATTTACTTTTCCCAATTGGCACCCAACATACGCTGGTAGGAACGATAACGCCATTGCGCATTCTGCTTGGCGGCCTCAAACAGTTGTTCTGCCTCAGCAGGATACTGCTTCATCACCGAAGCAAAACGAACTTCGCCCTTCAGGAAATTGACAAACTCATCCCAATTAGGCTCCTTGCTGTCCAGCGAGAACGGATTCTTTCCTTCTGCCTCGAGCATGGGGTTGTAGCGCCACAAGTGCCAGTAACCACTGGCCACCGCCTTAGCTTCCTCTTCCTGAGCCTTACCCATACCGGCCTTCAATCCGTGGTTGATACACGGAGCATAAGCAATAATCAGAGACGGTCCGGGATAAGCCTCTGCCTCACGAATAGCCTTCAGCGTTTGAGCATGATCAGCACCCATAGCAATTTGAGCCACATAAACATATCCATACGTGGTGGCAATCATACCCAGGTCTTTCTTGCGCACGCGCTTACCCATGGCGGCAAACTTGGCAATGGCACCAATAGGCGTGGACTTGGATGCCTGACCACCGGTGTTGGAATAAACCTCCGTATCCAGTACGAGAATATTCACATCCTCACCACTGGCAATCACGTGATCCAATCCTCCGTAACCGATATCATAGCTGGCACCATCACCACCCACTGCCCACTGACTGCGCTTAATCAGGTGATCCTTGCAGGCCAAAATCGCCTTGCAGGTGTCGCAGTTGCATTTCTCCATCGCTGCTACCAACGGCTCATACAAACGCTTGGTCACCTCGGCATTATTCTTGTTGGCTATCCACTCACTGAACATGGCCTTCAGTTCCTCACTGCAGCACTCGCACTCGAGACCTTTCTTCATTAATATCTCAATGCGCTCTTTCATCTTGCGATGCGCAATCTGCATACCGAGGGCAAACTCACAGAAATCTTCAAACAACGAGTTCGACCATGCGGGACCATACCCCTTTTCGTTCTTGGTATAAGGAGTCGAAGGAACGGCTGCCGAATAAATCGACGTACAACCCGTGGCATTACCTACGATTTCACGATCGCCAAACAACTGACTGATGAGTTTCAAATACGGTGTCTCACCGCAACCCGAGCAGGCACCCGAGAACTCAAACAACGGCGTAGCAAACTGCGAATTCTTGACATTTGACTGAATATCAATCAAATCCTGTTTACTCTTAACCTGATCGGCACAGTAGTTCCAGTTATCAGCCTCTGCCATTTGGCTTTGCAGATCCACCATTTCCAGAGCTTTACCCAGTTTCGGATTACCCGGACATATGTCCACACAGTTGCCGCAACCCAGGCAGTCCATCACACCGACCTGAATGCGGAAATGCATACCCTTGAGCGCAGCCGGAGCTTTCATCTCACGCGTAGCACCCTGGATGCCCTTCACTTCTTCGTCATCCATCACAAACGGACGAATACAAGCGTGAGGACATACATACGAGCACTTGTTACACTCGGTACAGTTGTCGGCATTCCAAACCGGAACAAACGTGCTTACGCCACGTTTTTCAAACTTGGCGGTACCCGATTGCCAAATACCATCTTCGATACCCTTAAACGCCGAAACGGGCAACAAATCACCGTTTTGGGCATTGATGGGACGAACGAGGTTGCGAATAAACGCTGGATCATCGGCTTTGACACCCAGAGGAGCATCCTTGACTTCCAGATTAGACCAGGCGGGATCGATATCGAGCAGCTGATACTCATTACCACGATCCACAGCGGCATAGTTCTTATTGACCACATCCTCACCCTTCTTGCCATAAGACTTGACAATAAAGTGCTTCATCTCTTCCACCGCTTTTTCTACCTCAATCACACCCGTGATGCGGAAGAAGGCCGATTGCAGAATCGTATTCGTACGGTTGCCCAAACCAATCTCCTGGGCAATCTTGGTGGCATTAATATAATATACCTTAATATGGTGGTCAGCAAAATATTTCTTCACCGCATTCGGCAGATTCTTCTTCAACTCTTCTGCGTTCCATATCGTATTGAGCAGGAAAGTACCGTTATCCTGCAAACCACGGGTCACATCATACATATTCAGATAAGCCTGAACATGACATGCCACAAAATTAGGCGTGGTTACCAGATAGGTAGAGTGAATCGGTTCATCACCAAAACGCAGGTGAGAACAGGTGAAACCACCGGATTTCTTACTGTCATAACTAAAGTATGCCTGGCAATATTTGTTGGTCGAATCACCAATAATCTTGACACTGTTCTTATTGGCACCTACAGTACCATCGGCACCCAAACCATAGAACTTGGCCTGGAACATGCCCTGACCACCCATGGCGACCTCTTCGCCAACAGGCAGACTGAGGAAGGTAACATCATCATTCACACCCACCGTAAAGTGATCCTTCGGCATGGGCAATCCGAGGTTCTCATATACCGCCAGCATCTGAGCCGGAGTGGTATCGTTGCTTCCCAATCCATAGCGGCCGCCAATCACCAGCAGGTTATTCATACCCAGTTCATCCAAAGCGGCCTTCACATCCAGGAACAATGGTTCACCATTAGCACCCGGTTCCTTGGTACGATCCAGCACGCAAATACGCTTCACGCTCTTCGGAAGAGCCTCCTTGAGGTACTTGAGCGAGAACGGACGATACAGGTGCACATTGATCATACCCAGTTTTTTGCCCTTGGCATTTTCACAGTCAATGACCTCACGCAGGCACTCACAAACCGAACCCATTGCAATCACGATATGCTCAGCATCCTCCGCTCCATAATAGGAGAAAGGACGATACTTACGACCGGTTATCTCGCTGATCTTATCCATATAATCGCTCACGATATCCGCCACACCATCGTAGTAACGGTTGCAGGACTCACGGTGTGCAAAGAATACATCGGGGTTCTCGTTCAGACCACGAGTCGTCGGATGCATAGGCGACATGGCACGATTGCGGAAGGCTTCCAAAGCCTGCATATCTACCAACCCACGCAAGTCTTCCATATCCACAGCTTCCACTTTCTGATACTCGTGAGAAGTACGGAAACCATCAAAGAAATTCAGGAACGGAACACGGCTCTTAATCGTAGCCAAATGAGCAACACCGGCCAAATCCATTACTTCCTGAACACTACCCTCTGCCAACATGGCAAAACCCGTTTGACGACATGCCATCACGTCTTGGTGGTCACCAAAGATGCACAGCACATGACTGGCCAGAGTACGGGCACTCACGTGGAAAACGGTGGGCAGTAACTCACCGGCGATCTTGTACATATTGGGAATCATCAGCAGCAGACCCTGACTGGCTGTAAATGTCGTAGTCAGTGCACCGGCACTCAAACTGCCGTGAACGGCACCGGCTGCACCGGCTTCACTCTGCATTTCCTGAACCAACACGGTCTCGCCAAACATATTCTTGCGACCAACAGCAGCCCACTCATCCACATTTTCTGCCATCGGAGATGAGGGCGTAATAGGATAGATGGCAGCCACTTCGGTAAACATGTACGCAATATGCGCAGCAGCGGCGTTACCATCACACGTCATAAATTTTTTTTCTTTCATTTTTTATTGTATTTTGTAAAACAAACATTCTTATCCATCAATACAGCAATCCAAAACACCACATAGGGATTTGCTTGCCATAACCCACTTTGGCATCCAATATCGCGCAGTATCGGAATCCGGCCTCCCGAGGTGCAGACGCCTTGACATCAAACTTGACTTGTCCGTCCACCAGGAAGTTTGCATTCTCGCACGCGTTGAGCGTATGCGTCCCGTGCAGTGCAGAATAAAAATACGTTTCTGCCACTTCCTGACGCGTTACCTTGCGGGTAGGCAGGGTGTAACACAGGTTCGTATTATGCAGATACACTTTGGACGGCTTCATGGGGAAGGTATTTCCTTCTTTGTACAGCAGATTAATCAACCTCGCATCCTTGAGATACTTGATAAAATTCATCAGCGACGAACGCGATACCGCAATATCTCCAGCCAACCGACTCACATTCAACGAACACGGTGCTTCCTCCAACATATACTCCAACAACAGGCGCAACTTATGCAACGATGTCACATCCATCTGCCGATTCAGTAACACATCCACCTCCAGCATCATATTCATCGTCTTGAGCAACAGATCCGAGAAGTTGCGTTGCTCCGTATACGAGGGATAAAAACCCTCTTTCAGGTACGTTTCAAAGTACTTCATGGGATCCACTACATCCGATATCTCTCTGGCAATGGACACATGATTGGCCAAAATATCTTCCAACGAATGAACCGACAGGTTGAGACCCAACTTATAATTGAGATACTCCCTAAAACTCAGTCCTCGTAAGTTATATATCTTTACCACATGGCGCAATTCACCCGAATCTTCCTCCAACGGCATCATCGGTGAAGCCATAAAAATAATCTGCAATGACGTATAGTGGTAATAACAATCCCGCAACTCCTTCGACCAATTTTGATACTTAAACGTCTGATCCAACAACAATATCTTACCACCCTTCTTCACAAACTCCCCTGCAAAATCGTACAGACTGTGCTTGGCAAAATAGAAGTTGTTAAAATTCACATACAGTATCTCCCGCCGGCGATCGGGATGGTTCTCCAAAAACTCTTTAGCATACGCCAAGAGAAAATCCGTCTTTCCCACACCGCGTGAGCCCTTAATGGCTATCAGTCGGTCATGCGTGTTGATCTGGTCCATCAACACACGACGGATCGGGACATTAACATGTTCCACCAAATAATCGTGCATTTCATAGAAACTCTCAAGCATAAGCGATTTAGATTTAACGCCTTACAGAATAAAAATGGAAAGGGGGGACCAATGTCTGGCCCCCCACATTACTCGCTATATCATTTGGAAATAGCACCACTCGGGCAGACATCTGCGCAAGTTCCACACTCGGTGCACAGGTCCGGATCGATGGAGTAATGATCGCCTTCGGAAATAGCTCCCATAGGGCACTCATCTTTACACGTGCCACAAGCGATACAATCTTCAGAAATTCTGTAAGCCATAAAATAAATATTTAAAGGTTATTTTTAGTTTCCAGGGCCATTATCACCCTTTTTGCTAAATTCGCTGCAAATTTACTGCTTTTTTTTGATATATGCAAATTTTTTTGTTACTTTTTTCCACCAAGGGCTGCCAACAACCTTTGGTTAGGACCCGTCAATGTACTATCTGCCAAACCCTTACGTCGCGCAAAAGAGGTCCAATCCTTGGCTCCTTTTTCTGACTGCGGAAGACCCAGTTGCAAAAAATGGCAGTAGGCAATTCCCAAAGCATCCGTGGCATCCAGTTTCTTGGGCATCTGATCATCACTCAGCCGAAAGATACGCTGCAGCATACCCGCCACCTGTTCCTTGGAAGAATGACCGTTGCCGGTAATCGCCATCTTGATTTTCATGGGCGAATATTCGCAAATGGGTACATCACGACTCAAAGCCGCAGCAATGGCCACTCCCTGAGCATGCACAATCTTAATCATCGTTTGCGGATTCTTATCCACAAACTGCGTCTCAATCGCCAAACAGGAAGGATGATGCTGATCAATCAGTTCCTGTAAGAAGAAAAACTCCTGCTGCAATCGGGCATACTGATCCTCCAGTTTATGCACTTCCTTCACCCCAAATTCCATAAGCTCCACCTGATTGCCTACCGTATGCAACAGCGCGTACCCCATAAACAGCGTTCCAGGGTCAATACCCAATATAATATGCTCCTTTCTATTCGCGTCCTGCATGCTCAATCCTCCTCTATCACAAACACATCTTCATTGTCTGCATGCATGTAATAATGTTCCCGGGCATAACGCTCCAGGCTGTCGGTGTTTTGCAACGATTCCAGCGTGCGACGGGAATACTCAATATCGGATCGCGTCTGTTCCAACTCCTGTTTCACCGCCTTAATCTGACGCCAACGATGCAAATCGCGCAACACACTTTGCTGACCTACCACCAGAAAAATCACCGCTGCAACCAGCAACGTGATGACATACTTCTTGCCGACAAACTCGCGCAAATGCCGTTTAATATCTTCCTTATTCATAAGCATGTATCAGTTCGTAAGAAATAGAACCGGGTCGTGGATGGGCGGGCAAATCGTCCGGAGCAAACCACCCCACTTCCTGCAATTCTTCTTTTTGGATTCGTATTTCACCCCCTGCATAATCGGCTACAAACGCCAACATCAACTGGTCCGGAAAGGGCCAGGATTGCGAACCGAAATACCGGATGTTCTTAACCTCTATACCAATCTCCTCCCGTATCTCCCGCTGCAACGCATGCTCGGCCGATTCACCGGCCTCCACAAATCCCGCAATGCAGGCATAAATATCCGTGTTGCGTTGCACATGCCTGGCCAGCAGAATCTTCCCTTCTCGCTGAATGCGCACAATCACGCAGGGTTCAATGCGCGGGAAATGCACCTTGCCACAACTCCCACACACCCGCTGCGCCTCTGCTCCCTCTACATCCGCCAACGGCAATTCCCCGCCGCATGCACAGCAATAGCGCACCTGCTCATTCCATCGATTCAGCGCCTCACGCCTGGCTGCCTGATAATTATCTTCGGCACCATGACTGGCAAAATATTCTCGTAAATTCATCAATCATCAATCAGCATTCAGCAATCATCAGGTACGTCAGTACCGACATAGCGGTCAGCACCAGACCAATCAGACTCTCATACGGAATCAACTTCAGCCGTTCGTTCACACTCTGGTTCATCGACCCTCCGGTGGCATGGAAGAACGATCCGTGAGGCAGGTGATCGATCACCGTGGCACCCGCATTCACCATCGCTGCACCCCACACAGCAGGAACGCCCATATCCAATATGGCAGGAGCAAACGAGGACGAAGCCACCGTGGCACCCGCAGTCGTGGAAGCCGTTGCACCGGACATCAGAATACCCGACAGAGGAGCAATCAGAAACTGACCGCCTACGCCACTCAGCCACTCCACCAGATACCCACTCAGACTGGATTCCTTGATCACACCCGCCAAAGCACCCGTTCCTACCAGCAAAACGGCTATCGGAGCCATTTTGCTTAACCCCAGTTCCAACGCCTTCAATCCTTTTCGCCATTGGCGCATCACCAGCAGTCCTACCACACCACCTATCGGCAACGCAAGCAGCGGATCCACCGGAATGCCACAGATGGGACGCAGAGCCAACAATATAATCGCCACCACAGGACCCGTCACGGCAGCCCAAACGGGCGGCAAAGAACGATCCTGCTCCAAAGACACATCGGTTGATGATGTGCCACAGGATTTGGATTTAGGGAAAATGCGGGAAACGACCAAAACGGTAAAACACAATCCGACCACAGCCGGCAATACATTGGCCAGCATCACCGACGACAGGTCCGCTCCAAAGTTCTCGGCCGCAATGATGGTATTCGGATTGGGCGAAATGATATTGCCACACTTGCCTCCGCCAATCATCATCAGCAGCAGTTTGCTATTCGATTCGCCCGTTTTTTGGGCAGCCCAGATGGCTATGGGGGCAATGGTAATCACCGCCACATCAATATACACACCCACGGCACACAACAGCATGGCACACAGCGCCAATGCCCAACAGATGTTTTTGCTGCCCAAGCGCCTAATCAGACCATTGGCAATCGAAGCGGCACCTCCGGTCTCAATCAGCACTCCGGTCAACACACCGGCCGCCAAAATGCGCACAATGGCAGGTACGATGTCTTTCACACCGCCCAGCATAATACTCACCGACTGAGCCAGTCCCCAACCGCCAATCAGCGCCCCGACAACCGCGCCCAACAGCAGGCTGTAGAACGGGGGCACTTTGCGAATAATCAGTACAATGGCCAGTGTCAGGCCCAATAAAGCTCCTAATGTTGTAAACATAATCGTTGTCCTGTTTCTTGTCCTACTCGTATCAGTTGTGCATGGGCAAAATCCGGCGTCATGGCCAAAGCCAATGGTGTCCCTTCAGGATTGATACCCACAATATCTGCAAATCCCGCTGCCAGCAGTTCGTCTCTGTTTTCCACCTTGCCGGCAATCGCCATACAGGGAATACCCCTTCGTTGTGCACGCCGCAGCACCCCTATTGGCGCCTTGTTCATCAGCGTCTGAGCATCCATCTTGCCTTCACCCGTAATCACCCAATCAACCCCCTGCAACAGTTCATCAAAATGCTGCAAATCAAGCACCGAATCGATACCCGGACGCAGCGCACCGCCCAAATCGTTGATAACCGCAAAACCCAGTCCGCCGGCAGCTCCGGCTCCGGGTATCAGGGCTCGTTCAGGATGCCCACTGCCCTGAGCAATGGCCCGCAGGCGTGCATCCAACTCCAATACCTGTTCATGATTGGCTCCTTTTTGAGGCGCATAGATATACGCGGCTCCCTGAGGGCCATAGAGCGGATTGTTCACATCGCACAGAGCCGTGATATCCACCCCACGATAATCCACACCACGCTGCTCCAACGCCTGCATCATTCCTCGACCCGCATCCGTGGTGGCAGAACCGCCCAAACCCAACAATATACGTCGTGCCCCACGCTGAATGGCATGCGCCAATTGCTCCCCCAGTCCGTAACTGGTGGCGGCCACGGCATCCCTTTCCTCAGGGGCAATGCGTGTCAAACCGGCCGTTTGGGCCACTTCCACAATGGCCAACTGCTCTCTGTCGACCCAACCATATTCACTGTCTATCCCCCGCATAAGCGCGTCATGGGCGGCGCAACGGACCATCTCACCACCCAACGCAGGCGTCAATGCCTGAACGGTACCTTCTCCACCATCGGCTATGGCGGCTACACGCACTTGCACCGCCGAATCCACCGATTGGAGTCCGCGCTGCAGATAATGGGCCACTTCCAAAGACGAACAGGAACCCTTAAACGAATCACTGGCAATTAAAAAAGTCATATCTCGGAAATTTGCTGCAAAGATACAGAAAAATTCCGAGATACGCAAATTTTTGTCCGTAAAAATGTTATTTTTTACTTCACCCAGGCAAAGTGCCCGGGGACTACACCGGCATACACCTTCCATTGATAGTCTCCCATTCGCGAGTAGCACACCACGCTTCCGGGACTGACATAATCACCCGCATCGGCCACATAGATATGACCCGTCGTCGGATGCACACCAAGGCCGTTGGGCGAGGCGGGTGCATTGGACAATGTCCAAGCCAATACCTGACAGGATTGGGTAGCGAACTTGGCATACTCCGTCACCGGATTCCACATCGCATCGTAGGTCGTGGCATAGTACACGAGCGTATCCTGTGTCATCGCCATTTTGGTGACCGGTATATTCTGTGCGGTAATTTGCTCCGTTTGAGGATCAAGGCAATACAGATTGGCCGCCACATCGACATAGTTACCATAGGTAGCAATCCATAGTCGGTGTTGAGAATCCACCTGTATATCCTGCGGATTGACGCCCACGGTGATATGTTTGGTCCGTGTAAAATCAACCAACGATATCACGCTGATTCTGTCATCATACACCCCCGTGTTCATGCCCATATAGCCACCGCTGTTAGCCACATACATTTTACCATCCACCACCGCCATGGCTTCCGGCTGATACCCCACTTCACAGGTGGCCACAATCTGATACGAAATCGTATCCATTTTGGCTACATACCCCAACTGATGATCATGATCTTCCACACGGCCGGCATAGGAGGTGATATAGATATAACCCTCATGAGCATACAACCTGCGGCAGTTACTCAGGTTCACCTGCGCCAAATGGCGGGCACTATGGGCATCGATAATTTCCACCAAACCCGAACCATTCACACAGATATACGCCTTATTGCCATACACCAGAATATCGTTTCCCGTATCGCCCAAACCCTGAATCACAGAGGGATTGGCTCGGGTAAAAGTGTCCGTTACATACGTTCCTGAAGCAAAATCGAGGTAATCCAACGAAGCGTTATTTTGGTTGTATCCGCCTTCGTTCAGTACATACATACCCCGATACGTATCGCCCGCCACCGGCACGGGAGTTGGGTTCACATCTATCGGTTGAGGCTCGCAACCCGCGACCAACACCGAAACCATCAAAATGTCTAAAAAATGAGTTTTCATACAAAGAGTTGTTGAATTAAAACGAATATTGAATCACCACTTTCCCATTAAACCCGGGCATGGGATAGTTTCGGATGATTTCATAATGAGCATTGGCCAGATTGTTGCATTCCACCGTGGTGCGCAACACCCCCACCGGCAATTGCCACTCATAGCACAGTGACATATCGTGCTGTAGCCATGCAGGTACCTGATTCGCTAACGTATTGGCAGAAGAAGTGTAGCGGGTACCTACATAACTAAAGCAGTAATTCCAACTCAGACCCTTCCAACCTACCATGGTTCTCACCGTTCCGGCATGTCGGGGAACATAGGCTATCTGACCCCCATACGTAAGGAGATTGGTTGGGTCGGTTTTATCTTGAGCGAGTTGATAGGTATAGGTTCCATGCACCTGCCATACCACATCGTGCGCAAAATGAACATCCACGCCTGCCTGAGCATCCACACCTATTATTTCCACATACCCCAGATTCATCATCATCCAGCGATACTGGCTGTTACCCTTGGGCACAGCAATAATCTTGTTCTTCACCTGATTGTAGTACCCGTCAGCTTTCAGTAAAATTCTGCATAGGACATTGTCCGCTGCATTTTGCATTAGGCCTTTGGCCGTGCATTCATACTCCATTCCCACATCATACTGGTGGGTCTCTTCCGGCTCGAGGTGAATATTGCCTATATCTGTATAATACAGGTCATTAAAGGTGGGCATACGATAGGTTTGTTTATAGAACCCCCGAATAAACCACTGTTCCTGCAACAGGGGTTGGTAACTGACAAATACCGCCGGAGTTACCTTTTGTTTATGAACACTCATTGGAGATCGCGCAGCACTCTGAGGACTATACCGGTCTTGCACCAACGTTCCCAGCACACTGGCCTGCGCATCAATCCACTTATAGTGAAACGAAGTAGCCGCAGCTATTAATTCAGTATTGCGTCTCGGATACACAAAGTTCTTCATATCCGCATCCAGCGTATTAAAAATATAGTCCGCACTCAGGGACAGATTCCACCAGTCAAACAACTTCACCTGATTGGCCCAACTGCCATATACTTCCTGCTGAATAAACGTATTATCGACGTACACCAGCGTCGTATCGGGATTCAGATACCGCATCTTGTCGTTGGCATATTTGGCACTCACCAGCGTGGACCAGCGTTTGCCGATACGGTACTCGAACGCACCCTGACAAAACGCATTTCTGTCCCATTGCCGCTGATCCGAAGTCCAGGCATTGCGAACGATGGCTCGGGGAATGCCTTTTTCCGACTGATAATAATACCCTTTGACATGCCACTTGCCCGATTGCATATAACCAAACAGACCCACTTCGGCCCTCAGGGCCTGGATATCGCCGTTTTGTCGTATACCCGTCGTATCCCAGGCCAGGGTACCGTCCGGATTCTGGTGATGTACATCAAAATGATATCGCCCTGTGGCATAGGTATATTCGGCATTGACACTCAGATGAACCGATTCACTCAGCTTCTGTTCGTACAACAGGCTGGGATTAACCAACCCAAACGCTCCTGCCTTTATACCCACCATCACGTTATAGGGCTTATGGGGCGCAAACACGGGTTTGCGCGAACGGATATACAGGGTGCCCGAACTGCCATAATCCTTGGCAGGCTGCAGCTCTTCGGTTTTTTGACCGTTATACAGGCTTATTTCTTCGATATTCTCCAACGAGAACTTGCCCAGATCCACCACTCCGTTTTGGGCATTACCCACTTCAATACCGTCGTAAAACACTCCCAGATGATGGGAACCCAAGGAACGAACATCCACGGTTTTGAGACCTCCTACTCCGCCGTAATCTTTGATTTGAACTCCTGCAAAATAGTGCAACGCATCTGCCACACTCATGGCACTCATTTGTTGCAACTGTTGTCCGTCCAATTTTTGCACCGGCATCACCGTACGGGGCTGCACTCGAGCCACCACATCCAACTCGTCGAGTTCATGAATGACCGAATCTGTTTCCGCTTCCGAAGCTGAAACATGCATAGCCATCGCTATTAATCCAAATAATATGTAAAATCTTACCTTACGCATGGCTGCCCCTAATCCTCGAAGGGAGTCAATTTCGCAAGGGTTGTCTTCTGACTTATCTCATTCGTGTGTATCCGCCTTCCCAGTATCTACCA
Source organism: Bacteroidales bacterium UBA1714 (assembly GCA_002317295.1). Classification (GTDB taxonomy): domain Bacteria; phylum Bacteroidota; class Bacteroidia; order Bacteroidales; family Paludibacteraceae; genus Colicola. The sequence continues at coordinate 522 of DCIY01000030.1, read as the reverse complement.
GTGACGTTAAGAATTGTACACACGTTTCAAGAATTACAGCAGCGGGTCTGTGTAGGATTCGCACCTACTTCCATTACCCAATGCGAAGTATATTATAAGAACATCAAGTTTACTTGAATGGTCTTCGTTGTCGGGATAGCGAGATTCGTACGGTCGAGCGCAAGCGAGCAGTTCGAGCGAAACGCAGTGCAGCGAGAACTCTGCCTAAAGAAGATCACTATAACGACAAAAAAGAGAACATCAAAGTCAAAAAATTTGAATGTTCTATTTTTTGTCGGGATAGCGAGATTCGAACTCACGACCTCCTGCTCCCAAAGCAGGCATTCTAACCGGGCTGAACTATATCCCGCCGACACTCTCGTAGCAAAAGCACGAAAATCGGTGCAAAATTACTACAAATTTTTGATATATGCAAATTTTTTACCAAAAAAAAAAAAAAAAAAAACCGATTTTATTATTTTTTTGCACTCTATATTGCACAATTCATCTTTTTTGAGTCACTAGTGTCCCGTTAAAATTTGG
>DCIY01000010.1 GCA_002317295.1 Bacteroidales bacterium UBA1714 | reverse complement strand
AGTTGAACAGTGCGCCGCGAGGTGCAGGCAGTGCATTGTGCTGCGCCTGATAGGCTTGCAACTTGGTGTAGTTAGACTGATTCGCATCCGAAGAGGTTGCGTTCAGGATGGCTTTCGCATTAGCGATCGCCGAAGCAAACAGAGTTTGACGTGCCAGTTCGGCAGTCGAATACGCTTTGGTACGAGGGTTACACAGCTTGCCGGTGTACTGGGTCTCGCCACGATTGGCGAAATACACATCGGAGTGAGTGCAAACCTTACCAGACAGGGACTTTAACAGTTCCATAGGGACATACTTTGCCATGATCCATAGATTTCCTTTCTTTTTTTTAATGATTAATAAATAGATGTTCTAGACCGCTATGCTCTTCTAGAGGATCTAGCCGTTCTAGACGTCTTAGACGGATAGAAGAAGAGAGGAGCGAGGTGGGAGAGCGACCAAAGGGAGCGCTACAGCGCAGCGAAGTGGTAATAACTAAGTGCGGTTCTTTTTTTTACGTTTGCGCATAACGATTTTGCGGATGGTGTCCATGCTGAGGGCATACTCGCTGGCGGTTTTGGCGAAGGCCAGCATGATGTGCATGCCGCTGCGCAGGTAGTCGCCAAAGGTGCGACGGATGAGTTGATCCGAGTGCGGACGAGGGTGATTATGCTTTGCCATAGTTGGGTCCTTTCTTGTATTGGTTTTTGGTTACCTGTTCGATGATACCTGCTAATATCCATCGATGCAATAATGCAGATACATCGGTCGATTGACCCTTTCGCGCACGGAGTGCAATGAGTTCCGCTTTGGTAAACGTTTGAGGTAACAGATAAATAAGCGCCGTTGCACTCCCTTTTCTTTGCTGACAGGCCAATTGCTCATTCGCCACCTGCTCGAACTTACCGCCAAACAACTGCATCTGGTTGCGGAACACATACTCCGCCACCCATAGAGCAAATTGGGAAGCCTCTATCCCGCCAGACAAGCTTCGCGATGATGGCTCGCTTTTGCTCGCGATTTTGGCTTCGCGATGGTGGCTGCGCGATGATGGCTGCGCGGATTTGGTGGCGGAACCATTGAGCAAAGCGGCGAGGTAGCCGGCACGGAAGCCAATTACCGCCGCACGGCGTCTTACCGTATCAATGGCACGGCTGTCCGCCTCGATGGCTTGTTGCTTTTTCGCCCGCAGCCATTCGCCTATCGCCTCATCGACTGCCTTGCAGTAGATCGTTCCCTCGGTCATATCCAGCATCCGCGCCGTACGAATGATACTCTCTTCCTCCGACTTGCTATAGGGCTGAAAGTCCGGTATATCGGTTCCGAACATATCCGGCAATTGGGCAAAGCAGCAACGCGTCACCAAGCCATCTTCTACATCCTTAAAGAACCGATACATGCCTCCCGGAGTGCCTGTCAGAAGAAGGTTGTAGTACACGGGTACATTGGCGGAGAACGAGTTATCCGACATGTAGTTCTGACCATACTTGGCATTGTCAAACCCCAAGCGGTAGATATCGCTCTTTTGGCTCCACACGCCGGCACGCTCACTCTTGACCAGGGTGTCTATCTCCTCCCCTATCCCAATCAGGTGCTTGCCTTCACTATAGGTAAGCAACTGCAGCAACTTGGCCACGGAGATATTGATACCGTTGTTTCTCGGACAGGCCCTTGGGTTCTCGGGTTGCACCTTGGCATTCTTGGCCACGCGCAGTTTCTCCTTGTACTCCTGTTCCTTCTCGCGCTCCACCTCGTCCTGTTCGTCAATGGGCGTGAGCAGCAGATTGATGGGACGACGAATGAACGACTTACCCGTAGCCGCCGGAGCGGTGATGCAGGACATGAAGGAGAACGAGTGCTTCTGGTGGTCGAGGTAGGTAAAGCGCACCTTGGTGGCTAAGGTACCTAATACCGGCAGGGCGGCAATCACCATGGCAGGATGAAACTCTTGCGGCAAACGGCGACAGATGGTATTGAGCACCGTAGGCAGTTTAGGCATCGGCAATGCCTCCTGATCCACCGGCCACTCACTCTCCTCTCCCCTACCGGGGGAGTCAGAGGGGGCCGCCGCCTGAGCCATTGCCAACGCTCTCGTCACCATATCCGGCACCGTAGCCTTGCGGGGACGATTGACGGCAGAGTTAATCACCCCACGCCGCTCCTCTACGCTCAGGCCAAAGTCCGGCAACACTGCCAACAGGATATCCGACTGGAAGTCGCAGATATAGCGGGCGTACATCACGAGGGAGAAGTAGAAGGTGTTGCGGGCACCGACCTCCGGTTCCCCTCCCAGCAGCATCACCAGTTGCGAGATGATGTCCTTATACGGCAAGCCCTGATAGGTGGCCCCCTCCTGGCCTCCCCCTGCAGGGGAGGAATCGATGGTGGCTTCGCGATCATTGCTTCGCGATAGTGGTTCCACGATAGTGGCTTCGCGAGTGGCTACTTTTTGCGCTTCTTCTTCCGTCTCGAACTCGAGGCCGGAGGCGTCGAGGTAGAGCAGATAGCTTCGTGGCATAACAAAAGAGGCTCGAGCTGGGTCTTTCGTTGAAGAGTCAAAATGGCCCCCTCCAACTCCCCCTGCAGGGGAGAGACTAATCAATAAATCGTAGAGGCGTTGTTGGGCATTGGCTATCGATTCATCCGATTGACGCTCGGCAATGAGGCGAAGGCCATGACCAGATGGAGTAATAGCGACGAAGTAAATTTGGTTAGCCCTGAAAGAATCACCAGAGATACTATCAATACAGGCGCGAGGATCAGGTATATCATCCATGTCCAGCATGACAAGGCCAGACGGAATAGCGTTTTGATTTTTTCTTTCATTGTTGATAAACTTTTGAGCGTGAGGAGTAATAACGGGGAGTTGTTTCTTTAGACGCGCCAACTCTTCATCGCGTTCGTTACCGCCATTGGGATACTCTTGGTCCAACAGCTTAATTTGGTCGCAGATGGTCTGCACATGCTCCGAGGCCATTACCTCGAGCAATTGCGCCACGGTGCAGGGAGTAGCCTCCCTGTCCGTGATGCGGTTTTGTATACAAAAACGGGGTATCATTTTATAATGGTTAATGGTTCGCCACAAATGTGGCTATGGTTATTGGTTATTGATAACTGTAGGCACGCAGTGCCGTGCATTAGGCCGGAGGCCGTTCATTAGGCCGGAGGCCGTGCATTTTGCATTAGGCCTTTGGCCGTGCATTAAACCAGCGCTTCCAGCTGGTGGGTTTCGATGTACTCAGCGACTTTCTCCGTTTGCTCGTAGTACGAGTCGAGGATGGTGAGCGGTTGGATATCCGCGCAAGGTACGGAGATGACTATTGTCATGCGGTTTTTACTGACACTCAGGCGGCTGTACGCTGAGATTTCTGTTCTCGTTGTGGTTTGCGTCTTGGACGCGGTTTGTTTGGAATTTTTCTTCATTGTTTTTTTTATTTTTAATAGTTAAACTAGATGTTCTAGAACGCTGCGCTCATCTAGATGTTCTAGAGGAGCGAAGGGAAGCACCATCCGACTCCCCTAAAAGGGGAGAGGTGGAAGAGCGACCGAAGGAAGCCCCCTCCGACTCCCCTGAAAGGGGAGAGGTAGGCAGAGCGACCGAAGGGAGCGCTATAGCGCAGCGTGGGGTAAGTGTTAGTCGATGCGCCAGCATTCGAGCCGGTTGAACCAGATGCCGTCCTTGGATTGGAAGGCGCGGAAGTTGAAGCGGGCAGTCATTCGTTGGCCGAGGGTTCCAGAGAACGATTGGGCGGGTTCTGATTTGAGAGAGACCACTACGGTATCGGGATACTGTTGATCGTCGTTGCGTAGGGTGATGGAGCGTCGGGAAAACTCTTTCCCGTTGGCGGAGGTGAAGGTTTCGCGTTCACCGATGTGGGTTACTATTCCGGTAAAGTCCATTTTTAGTAATGGTTAATGGTTATTGGTTAACGGTTATAGGTTATTGGTCGGACAAAGTCCTAATATTTATGCATAGCGCCTTGGTTAAGGCAAATTGGCGAAGTTGACGGACACGTTCCGGAGAAGGAAGGTCGAGTTGCTGAGCGATATAGTCATCATTCAACTGTCGACAACCGATGCCGTAACTCATACACAGGATGCGTTGCTCCAAGTCAGAGAGTTGGGATAATATCACCTGCGCTATGGTCTTAGCGTCATGTAGGCGTTCCCAATCCTCCACCGTGGTGTCCTCGCAAGCAAGTACATCAGCCAAGGTAAAGGAGTCTTCATCTTCGTGACCGACAGGTGCATCCAGACTGACCATACGTGGGTCACCAGGGTGATTGACCTGGTGGTACTTGTCGAGCACTTCAGGATCGGTGATGATGTCTTCGTACAGGTCCTCGTCTTCGATTTCATCTCTGACAGTGAGTGAATTGCGGTACTGGTTACAATAGTCCAGCAGCGTGTTAATCATGCTACGGGTGGCATAGGTCATAAAGTGTCTTTCCTGAGTGGCATTGTACGTATCCAGTGCACGAATCAGTGCCTCGTTGGCTTCATCGATCAGGTCGCTGAGTTGTAAGGGGCGCTTGTAGAAGTTGGCCGCCACAACGGTAGCATAGCGAAGTAATGCTTTGATTGCCTTGGTTCTGGCTACTTCGGAACCGGTGGTTTGGTACTCGAGAACCCATTGGTCAATGACCTTTTGGTCTTCCGTAATTTCATACTTGCGAATCTCATTCAAATACGTGTTGATTCGGCATTCGTTGCGATCGAACCTGATTTCCTTGTTCAAGTCGATGCGAATACTCTTTTTTGTTTTCATTTTGTTGAAAATTTATTGGTGAAACTTCGATTTGATTACACTACAATAATACCCGATTTTTCGAGTGAAAAGAAGGACAAATGTCCGAAAAAAAACGATTTATAGGACAAATGTCCGGAAATCATCATTTTCCTGCTCTTTTTAGCGTTTTGGACAGTGTATCTGCCTTCACCGGCCAGCCCACTTCACGCGTAAGCAGTTTGGCAAGTTTGGATTTTTTGTGTTGTGCACGTGCGAGATAGTTATCTAAGGAGTCTCGACTTTGCATGTAATGAAGCAAAGCCTGATAATTACCTTCGGGGACCAAGACGGAAGAAGGATGCAGTTCCCCATAGCGGGCACGGAAGGCGACCGCCAAGGAATCCGGACTGGTGGTTAAATACTCGGCAAGGATCTTGCCCACAAATGCAGAAGTAATGTTCTGCGAAATACTTAGGTTTGGCATAACCGTGAGGTGTATGCTCGGCTTATAGCGGAAGCTTCCTCGCACGTGCAGACCATAAACGTCGCGGTTAAACAATATAAAAAAAATTCAGCGCGACTCGAAATTTCGAATCACGCTGCAAAATTACAACTTATTATGGAAAATTCCTTGTTCCAATTGGCAATGCAATTTGCAATGCCAATTGGTAACATCTTATGTTAAATGTTGATACATAGCGAGTTAACGCGCAGACTATATCGCCAGTACTCTATCAACGTCTTCCCACCCTCTCGGTTTGGCACACTTATTGTTGAGTAACTTGGATATTTTTACGGACACATTTTTGATTCCAAACATCTGCTCAACAGCCTGCGCCGGAAACGCACTGGCATCAATGGGCGTAAATATCTGTTGACACCAATACGCCTGCTGACTTCCGGTTAGTATTCGGTTGAATTGATATATACCATTCTCCGCCCGTATCAACCCATAGTCCAATGATCGTTTCATCATCTTTCGCTGATTAGGTCCATCCAATTCCTGAGGCAGTTCTATTGGTAATATGATATCCGGATCTCCGGATTGAGACATAATACTCGCTTGTAAATCTGCTTGACGATACCGTTGTAGTTCATCACCCATAGCGGGCAAGTGGTCGTAAATCTCCTGTAATAAATCGGCGATTTGTTCCTGCTCCTGCTTATCTACACCCTTACGCAATGCAGATATGGCAAGAGATAACTTGCCTATGTCTGTATAAATATCTGGCGTAGGATGATACATAAAAACAAAACTTAAATAAGTATTACAATGGGTCTCAAAATCGACTACAAAAGTAGTACTTTTTTTTGACATACACAATACCAAGTATCACTTTTTGTGCACTTTCTTTGTGACCCGTTCAGCATCAACGAGTTAGCATTTTTGGGGCGCCGATAGGAATTTCTACTCTGTCATTTTGTTATTTTGTCGTATCTGAATGGGTTCATCTGCTGAATAGGAAGGAAATGTCTTAAAACGGGGTAAAAATCACTCCGAATTTAGGGGAGTAGGGGTTATATATTATAATACTATATTATATTACATATTTTTGGTGGGTATCAACTCTTCAAAATACGACAAAATGACAAAATAACAAAGTTGGTCATTTTGTCATTTTGTCATTTTGTCGTATAATTTTGTGTTGATTGGTGGGATTGAGAGCGGGGTAAGAGCATACTATCCTCTCACTATCCTCATACTCGGACGAGCTTGCTCGTACGACACGTGCTGCGCACTACGACACGCAGCCGTTGGCTGCTACGACAACCACACCCGAAAGGGCTAACGACAACAACTGTCAACCAAATTTAGGAAAAGACAAACTGCCTTTCGTCTATTTCATGCCTTGTTGCTTGCGCCATATCCACATCACCAGTCGGTGAGGTAGGCACTTAATCAGTCCCACTTGCGCGCGAGCCACAAAGCCATAGGTGGCTATATCCTTGCCTCGGTGCAGTTCACGCCACCCCCGCTGTACCACATCCTTGGATTCATACATCGCGTTGTAATAATGAATGGGCGCATGCTCTGTCTCCCGTTTGGCCACGTCAAAGAACTCCGTTCGCGTCCAGTAGGGGCATAATGCCGTGACGGTAATACCCTCCTTGCGCAACTCGGACCACAGCCCTCGGGAGAAGGACAGCACAAAGGCTTTGGTCGCCGCATATTCCGTCAGATAGGGCACCGGCTGAAAAGCCGCCACTGAGGCGATATTCAGTATCTTGCTTCCGCGGGACATATAGGGCAAGCATGTGTAGCACATGAGCATAAGGCAACGGCAATTGAGGTTCAGCATATTGTCCGCCATCGCGGGTGCAATATCCTTCACCGCCTGAAACTTACCAAACCCTGCCGCATTGATTAACAGTTCTACTTTGACATCTTGGATTTGGGCTAACCGTTGGGCGATAGTGGTCAGACTCTCATCTGCACTCAGGTCCAGATCCAGACAATGGATGGCACAGGCCGGATAGCGGTTCTGTAATTGGGCAGCCACCTCTTCCAATCGATCTTTACGACGGGCAATGAGCCACAGTTCATCCACGGTGACATGCTCCAGTGCGGTCAGGGCAAATTCGCGCCCCATACCGCTGGATGCTCCTGTAATAATTGCGATTTTTACCATGTTATAAGATATTCATTAATTACACCAAAGGGTCTGAAGACAATGGGTAGGCTTGAACTCAGTCTATTGAAACCAGCTTATACTTGCGAGTACCTAAACCTAATTTTTCGGCATGCTCACAGATATGGACGCCATGTCTATCTGCTATACGATCAAGCAGCGGTTTGGTATTGTTATGTTCATCGTTATGAATCTGGGCCACAATATCATAACAAGCCTGATCCAATGCTACCGGATCGGTAGAGGCCACGATTCCGTAATCAGCAATCAGCGGTTCGGCAGGGTGAGCAATGCAATCACAATCAATAGACATGCGATACATCACACTGATATAAATGATTTTCTTTCCATGATCAAAATAGTCATCCACTGCTTGAGCTGCTGCAGCCATCGCTTCCACGAAACCGTCCTGATTATCAATATGCTTCCAGCACAAGACAGGATCTTCTGTCACACCAGCAGAATGGATATACGCCTTTCCAGCCACCGAAGCGATACCAATAGATGCATTTTTCATCACGCCTCCCATGCCGGCCATTTGATGGCCTTTGAAGTGCGCCAGGTTGATCATGAAATCATAATTGGCAATATGGCTGCCCACTTTATCGTATTTAATCCATGTCGTGTCATGAACAGGCAAACAGATTTCACCCTCGGCATCCATGATATCGACAGGGGCTACGTCCAAAAATCCACGCTCGCGAATCACTTCCCAATGTTGTTCTGTGGTACAACGGTTACCACCATACGCCGTGTTGCATTCCACGATAGTAACCTGATTGCCCTCTACGGAATTGATATCATCAATCAGTGGTTTCATGGTTTCGGGGCGGATATATCCTGTTTCAGGCGATTCTCCCGTAGAAATTTTGAGTGCAATGCGACCGGTAGCGGGGACTCCCAGTGCATGGTATATACGCACAATGGCCTGGGGTGATAAATCACGAGTGATATACACTTTGGAAGGTCTTGTCAACTGGCAGCCGGAAATCATAACAACGGCCATTGTCAGCCATAAGGTTTGTAAGAATAGTTTTTTCATAATCTTGTATTTTATTGAGTTGTCGTTTTTGTTGTCGTAGCGCTATGCGCCTCTTGTTATCAAATTAGTTAACAGCCTCAGTTTTTACACTTTCCACTCGAGGTCTCTCATACAGGCGGGCATCTTAATGGTGCCTGGTTCAGAGGTAAGAGCAGATTGTCTGTGATGTGCCACGCACGCGCAGCAATGTCCATGTCTTGGGCACTGTTTTGGGCACGGGCATTCGGTCATGATATGATTGTGTGGGCAGGGCATGGGAGGGGTTAGTTGATTTTTTTGTCAATGCTATTCAGTCTATCCGACATATTGGCAAATAAGCGAATAGAAGCACGAGTAATCCAACCACACAAAAGAACAAGTAGTCCTATTGGAAGAAAAATAATACCAAATTCACTTCCCAATCCACCTTCTGCTGGTAGTATTATACCAACAATAATCATTATTAAACCAATAAATATAAATACAGCAAAAACTATATTGGCACCCAAGCGAACAGCATTTTCATCCGAAGCGGTTCGATTTGGTTGCATGGATCCTTCTGAAGCATCTTCTCCTGCCGCCGCTTCTGTTTCTGCAGTGAAATGCGTAGATGGACTTCCGCATTTTTCACATTTCTCAGGAGCCGTCTCACACTCATACTTTTTTCCGCAATCTAAACATGTGTAAATCATAATTTTAATATTTTAGTGGTTAATATCGATATTTTTAGTTATTCATCCATTTTTGTATTTGTTCCACACACCAAGGTAATTCATCACGCACTTGCTGCACCCAAAATCGTCGAATATCCCATCCTTGCTGGATTAAAGATTGATTACGCAACTGATCAGTATAACATAACTCATTATCCCATGCCTTATGATACATCTCACCATCTATTTCAATATCAAGTTTCCTATTACCCTGAAATAATGCTAAATCTAGGTAGTACTTATCAACGTGATATTGTGCTGTGACTGGTATTCCTGCATCTGAAAGAGCACGTTGCAGGATATGTTCCCATGCTGATGACTCAACAGGAGCCATATCACCAACATTATAGACTGCAAAATGTTCCAAATAACTTACACCACAATGTTTACAATACTCTTTATTTCCAACTGTAACCAATAAAGCACGAGCTCGAGTAATGGCAACATTAAATAAATTACCAGTTGCTTTCAGGAAAGCAAGACTTTGTTTAACTGCTCCCTTTGATACTACCGGAGAAAAGATAATAACATCACGTTCATCTCCTTGAAATTTATGGACTGTATCTATTAGAAGACTGTTATGCAGTTCTAGACTATTTCGCAATTCACTATCTCCCTCTAGAGCATGTCGTATCATTTCGGCTTGTAAATGAAATGGTGTTGTAACTCCTATGCTACCTTCAAAATGTAAATCATCTACAAGGTGTCGAAGTGTACGAATTACGCCCTCTACTTCCTTAATATTATAAGCGCCACCAGCATCCGGCCTAATAGTATCCCCATTCACATTGACCCATTGCATACCTAAAACTGGTCCTTTATCGTTTTCGGGAGAAACTAATCTTCTATAATCAGTAGCGACTCTTAAAGTATTATCATAAAACTCCTGATTTGAGAACTGAATAATATCTAAATAACTTCTATGATGATCTCTCAATTGAATAATACAATCAGAAGGTGTCACGCTTTCTACTAAATCATATATCGAGTTTGCACGATACGACCATCTTGCATCCTGTATGCCATGAGTAGCCATTAAATTTACATCCGTTTGTTTATTTAACAAACAAATATGACTCAATTGTTGTTTATCGCCAATAATAACGATTCGCTTTGCTCTCATCATTAGAGGAATCATAGATGCTATGTCACATTGACTCGCTTCATCTATAATTAACATATCATAGAACCCTTCACGGAAAGGAATACGGCGACGCGCAGATAATGATGTGATTGCACTAATAGGTATCAATTTCTGCATCACTAAAGGCATATCATCCACTTGATCATGCTCTAAAAGACTAAAATAATGGTGCATCGATGCTCTGTTTTCAGTCGTATAGAGTTTTACATGTTGTTTTAGCCAATCCTTCCACACATTACTTGCAATGCGTTGCAACAAAGAATGATCATGCAAAAGTTGTTCATCTAATTGCTCTAACGCTATAGAATCTCGCAGTTTACGCAAAACGAAATTATAATCTGCTATCTTTTTAAGATCTATTATCAGCGCATTATATATTAAATCATAATGTGCTCGTTCTCGTTCAGACATATCAACAGACACCTTCAGATTTTTAGAATATGGTATCATCGACATATTGAGATGTCCCAACGCTTCCTCAAGAGCTTTTTGTGTCTTGTGGACATATATAGATTTAAACAAACGTTGAATAAAGGATTTTGGACCAATAGCATATTTAGAGGCATAATGGGTATAGGAAGAGTATGCTGACTCCAACTCACTCACGTCTCTATCTGATAAATTGCCTATTAAATTCGTGTACTTATCCCGTAAACATTCGATCTGTTGTTCAAGCGCATCCATTTGATTGCGCAATTCTATCACCTCCTGTTTTTGCGCCAAATGTTCTTCATTGTTAGCATAAAGCTTTACATATTGTTGAATCAGCGAAGTGTCTGCCTGTTCCTTAATAGTTGTCTTTTCCCAGATCTGAGCATAATCCATTAAACATTGTTTAGTGCTTTTTTCATAACGTAAAACAATGGGTAATGTTTTTTGCAACTTGTTAACTCTATCTACCACCACATCAACTGCATTGTTGTTTTTACTAGTAAACAATACAGTCAAACCATTAAAGGCAGCATTGATTAATAAATTAGCAACAACTTGTGTTTTACCTGTTCCCGGAGGCCCAGCTATAAGAGTAACGTCAGAATGTAACGCAGTTTTAACCGCCTCTTTTTGTTCCAAATTTAAAGGTAACACTTCCAACACAGGAACATCACTCGGAATGTATCCATGAATTTGGTTAGTCAGAATTTTACCTAAAATCGAATTTTGAACTTCTGGTATGGTTTTTTGACTAAGTTGTGCCAATTCATTACTTAGGCCTACTGTATAAGGAGTGGGCTCTTTTGCTATAATAATAGCTCGGTTCAGTATACCATCATCGTAATGAGGTTGAATAGAACCCTTTTTCAGTTTATGTGGATTTAATTCATCTAACCACTCCCAATTAGGACGAACTGAACGCAGCAATTGGACTAAGCCGTCAAGTTTATCAAAAGCATTAGCGTCTAATATCAATCCAAGTTCCAATTCCAACTGCCTTAACTCAAAGATATTCTCTGTCTTTTCATTAGTAGAATACCTATCAATTATATCCTTGTTTATGGCCACTTCATTGTCAAAACTATACCCTATTTTACCACCATGTGAACCATCATTAAATGTAATATGCAGGATAAAAATAGGCGACAAATCACAGCCTACCTTCAAAAGTGGATAACCCACTAACAAATCATTTTCTTTCTCTCTATTGCAGGCTAAGAATGTAGCAATTTCTGTAGTGGTCAGGACATTATTATCCAGAGCAAATAACTCAATAAAAGAAGTACTATTCTTTAACGATACACGAAGTGTAGTATTACTTTCCAAAGCAATACAACTAATGTAATATTTACATAATTCTTGTAAGGTCATAAAATATGTAATCTTTGTGTTATTAGTTTACAGCTGATTGTTACATAAATTTTCTATTGTAGTATCATTAAATGTCTCCCAAATAGGTAGCCTTACTTTGGTATAGTCCGGCAATAATTGCTTTACATACTCTATCTCAAACACGAGGCGAAAATCATTATCTCCACATTCTGGATGAACCTCCGCTGCAAGTGGCTGCACATGAGTGATATGTCTAATGGGCAAAGCATCGTTAATATGTTAATGTCCACGTACGAAGACGCCTTCGGCCTGGTTGTCGAGGAAACAGGAGTCTTCACGCTCCTCTTCCCTGGCTGCAGCCTCCTGCTGAGATAAGTATTCGTTGTAGGTCATAGGATTATTATTGTTATTTTAATATATAACCTTCTTGGTCATAAGCTCGACGATAGTTGTGAATTAATTTGAACAACACCTGTACATCTGGAGTTGAAGGTTTATAATCCTTATATCTATTAATCTGAAGATCGTAGCGCTCTACGCTTCCTGTGGATATACGTTTCTCTATATCTTCTGGCATAAAGAACATCGCTCTGTCCCCAAGAAAATTTTTAAACTCGGTTTCATAAATATGGATGCCGGCAATATCAAAGTCACCAAAATGTATATATCGATTAGGTATCTTCATTAACCAATTTCTAAGATCCAGTGATTGTGGATAGCGGGAAACAAATAGAATCTTTGAATTTATCGCACAAAATAGATATTGTTGCTTACGTATCAAACGAAAATTCTCCATATTTTCCACCCCAACTACTATGACATCCTCCGGTATGTTGAAGTTTTGCCAATCAGAGATAAACTGAAGCGTTCCATCTATGGGATAAATAGTAAAGGATTTTTCATTAATTGAGGCCTCTATCGGTTCAAGGGAGTTAACCATAAATCCGGGACACGAGCGAGTGTAGATTAACTTGGAATTGCCGCTAGCATACGCTTGCTCAGCCCTAGAGCAATAATCTTTCGTTAAAGATTCTGCGTTCAATTCCCGGAGTTCCTCATACTGAAGGGATAAATAGCTCTGTAAAGCTTCCGGATGTGGGGAATATAATTTACGGTGTGAGCCATTAGATTGAACCACCAATAGTTGCTCCAATAGCAACTCGTCTCTTAACGAATTGCTCAATGCACTATAAGGAAGATATCCACCCCTTAAAAGTAGTTGTAATTTATTTATTGTTACAGCAGATATCATTCCTTACGATGAACTATGGATAAACAGGATATCAATGTCTGAGCCTTTGCTCCCTTTTGCAACATATAGGTGTACTTGTAGTCATACGCATTTTCAGTGGTCGGAGAACCATTGACGAGATAAATATTGCGTGAGTTGGCAAATTGCAAGATGCCATGAATATTGTCGGGGTGAAGTTTACCAATCTCGTCCATCATGCAATGGATCATAAAGTCGTCCTTACCGCGAGTTGCCCGTTTCTTGAACACATTGATTAACATGATATTGATCATAGCTTTTACCAAGATGTCTGTTCCGTCAGATCCCACATTGTTGATTCGCTCTACCCAACCAGTATCATTGTCATTTTCCTTCACACGGAATTGCAAGCGGAAAGTATCCCCAATAGAAATCTGCGTACGGGTAGGTTCATTTTGCAGTTGCTTCATAAGTCGGCTGAGATAGTCTACAACTTTTTCATTTACCGAATCGCGATTGTCACCAGAGAAGAGATTCATCTCTCCCATAGACAACATATTATCGTCCGTAAACTGCTTGATAGACTGAAGTAACTGCATCATCTTATCATTAGTATCTTCGGATCGCAATTCAATCGAACGAATAACACCGGCAAACTTTTTCTCAGAGAAATCTCTGTTAATATCCAGGATAATCTTATCCACGGAAGCTGTATATTGTGTCAGATTTCCCACTTCACGGGCTATGCGCTGTATCAGGTCTTTATATAGCGCATTTGTACGGTTGCGGTAGTCTTCTATCTTATTCTGCCCTATAAACTCCTCTAGATTAGTGGCTATATTAAAATAGTCCTCATCCTGCGCAGGAATAGTATTGAAGGCAAACAAATTCTCACTGTCAAAATGACTGTTGAATGAATTGATGGCCATTTTTAGCGAACTGAACTTATTTGCTCGTCCATTAAGTGCACCTTTTTCTTCACTCAACAGCGTCAATATGTCCTTAGATGTTACATTGGTCCGTGTCTCATATAAAATATGTTCCGGCACACCCTTCTCAACTTCCACGAAGCGATGATATTGCTCCATACCGTCGCGATTGAGTTTTATCTGATCAGTGAGATCTTTTTCCTTCTCATTCCATTCATTTCGTTGGCGGCGATATCGCTCTTGTTTTTCCTTATATGTATCTGTAATTAGGCGCAGTTTCTCTTCCAACTGTTTTTTCTCACTAAGGAAAGTTCCCTCCATGCTTAGCCACTCCTCGTTGTCATTATGATAAGCAATAACAATAGGACGATCCTTGTCAATTTGTACCAATTGTTCTTTGAGACTATTTACGACTGCGCTTTGCTGATCAAGAATCTTGGTATCAGCTCCCTTACCGGTCAATTCTCGTTCTCGTTCTTCATTAAGTTGAGCTATTTTGAGCTCATATTTATGTTGTTCCTCTAAGCGTTCAGCTTCCTGCTTACTTTTTAAAGCAGACAACTTATCAGCATAAGGTTTTAATGTCTCCTTCAAAACTTTATCCAATCGAGCCTCTTCCTTATCCAACCAATTTTTCTTTTGGGTTTTCTCTTCCTTCACAGCAGCAGTTTTTGTGATAATAGTACTCATATCCGTATTCTTCTCTGCTAGGATAGCTTCTATTTCTTCTTTTTCCTTCTGCTGCAAACGAAGCACTTCCATCTCCTTGATTCTGCGTTTTCCCGGAATAGACTCCAGTACAACATGTAAGTTGGTTTTCTCTTGATTGAGTGGTCCAATATTTTTTGACAAACGTGCAGCAATCTTATTATATATCTCCTCATATTGCGTCTGGGCTTTGGAAAACTGCGTATTGATCTCGCTAATCTGATTCGCCAAATCAGATTGTTCCTGACGATATTCGTCTGGAGAACGATGGGTTGTCTCTATGACATTGGTATCTATTCGAATGCCAAATAGTGAATTACCTTCCGTAATCTCAGGCGAAAGACCGGATTGGTATAGGACCTTGTCTTCGTCCACCACTTTTCCAATTGTTCGTTCCCAGCCAGGTTTGTTTGCACATAGCCATTCGTAGAACGAGCCTGACCATCTGGATAGTTTATCTTCAACTTCTAACAGGCGCTTTTGCAGGTTTTCCTTTGTGATTTGGAGTTCTCGTACTTGCGTATCGTATTCTGATTGCAGCGTTTTTTGTTCACTAGCAGCCTCTGAACGCAGACGTGAAATTTCATGATCAATAGCCTCTAAACGAGCCTGACCACTCTTTTCTATCACGGTCATCTCGTTCAATTCGTCACGGCAGGTCTGAATCTCAACACTATGTGGATGACTCAAACTAATTTTTGTCATAGCGTCTTGCAGCTGCAGACGTTCCTGATTGAGAGATTCTAAACGTGTATCAATCTGAGAAATTGCCTCAGCATAATTATCGCGTGCTAGTTTCACAGCACTATCCTTGATTCCCGTATATTTATCACGTTGTATCTGCAACTGGTTCCTCTCGTAATTCAGCGTTTCATTGAGCGATGTTTCAAATGAATTATGCGCATTCTCAACAGCTAACTTGAGTTGTCTGTATTTCTCATCTATATCGGCATACTGCTTCATAAGACTTGCATATACAGCCTCTTCCTGCTCCAAATTATTCTTTAGAGCAGATTCGTTCTTAGCGCGTTCCAAAAACTGATCAATATGCAACTCTGCATATTTCTTCTTTTTTTCTTTGACAGTCTTCAGTTTACCATCCAGTTCCCCTATCTGACGGTTAAATTTTTCTTTTTCTTTGTCAAAATTTTCTTGCAGATCCTTAAGTTTGGCTGTTAATCCCTCTATTTGTATTTTTATTTCGCGTAAAGATTCCTCATCTAAAGGTAACTGATCTTTAGCCTTTGCTACGGCAGCGTTCAGTTGTTTCCATATTTGTGCAATTTGGTGTTCCATCGCCACCACTTCGCGATATCGTTCAATCAATGCATTAGCTTTTACTCTAACGGGGATCTCTCCATTCTTATCTTTTGCATACCAGCAACGAATATCTTTGTATTCATTCTCAAATTTCTTCACCAATGATCGGAACGCTTGCAGACTCAGAGCCGTTTCGCCCTCTGTCATCGAATGGATAATCGTATCCTTGACAAAATCAGCATCTAATTTGCTGTTTAAGAATACATTTTGGATACTGCGGGGGATATTCTGATATTTACTACTTTCGACAATAGCATACTTGTCGTATCTATGAGCACGGTCATGTGTATTCCCGAAAATAATATCACGATAAAATTCATAGCGATCGATAACAGCACTGATATCCACTCCACCTTTTGCGATGCGTTGGCGTATAGTCACCCAGTCGCTACTAACTTCTCCGCTTTCATCAATAAGCCAATTATCAGAATATGGCGCATCAATAAAACGAAATACAGCTCTTCCTTGATGACGACTTACCAATATTGTATAAGCCCCATACTCATGTGCCACCTCATAGAGGATATAGGAGTTCGCAAAGGGAAAATAAAACTCATCGAAGGACTTCTGCCCTGGTCGAATGCCTAAATGTAGTTTATCAGCATTATAGAAGAATAATAACGCTCGGAGCAAAGTAGATTTTCCAACCCCCTGCGTACCGATAAAGTGCACGTTACCGTCTAATTGAATAACCTCATGCCGAACGTGAGCACTATTGATAAATATAATTTTATTCAGGTATCTCATCTTCGTTGAAAATAGTTAACATATTCACCAATTCCTCTGCATATCGCATCGCAGAAGTAACTTTATATGTCTCATCAGACTCATTGATGCATTCTATAAAATTCATATCTTTGAGTTCATCGATTAACACACAGATACAATCTTCATTATTTCGTTCTTTCGGAAATAGGCGCTTTGTCTTATCCCGTAACTCTACATCCAAACTGATTCGTTCAAGTATGGAGGCTTTACGGAACTGATATCCAACCGAAAAGGTCATATCATACGCCTTCAGATAGTCCAGATAATCCACCCACTTGCCAAAAGCACGCAATTTTTGTTCAATAGTCTGCTTGGCCTCTCCGATACGAGAGAAATAAAAATAACCATCACCAGATTCAACTTTATAGCCAATCTCTTCAAAATAGGCCACATATTCCTCTAAGTTCTCTTCCAGTTCAACATACAGATCCTTCGTTTCGGAGCTGTCAATCATAATAAAACCACCTTTAACTAGGCGTTCAAATATTACTTGTGTCTTATTTCGCATAAATTAGTGGATATTCTATGTTTTGATAGATTTTATAAGTATTACTGATTCTACAATCCGTAGGGTGAGTAACGGCTATTTGGCAAAACAATGTTAAATGATCAGATAACGTACGCTCCATTGGATAGTCGTACTGCAGTATAAAATTAAACAAATCATACGAAGAGGCCGCAAAAGCATTCCACACCTCGTTTGGGTTGATCATTTGAGTCTCTTCGCGATGTTCGCTCAATTCTTCTGCAGAAAAAGCATCTGCCGTAGTTCGGGCTTGCTGACGAATATTTGAGGTTGATGCGACCTTCTGCAATAATACCGCCATTTCATCACTAGAACGGAGGTTTTCCAACGAAAGACGTGTAATATTATAGGGGCGATTTTCTGTCCAAATAGGATTTAATTCACCCAATACTTGACGCACATTGGTATCTGCTTGCCAACGATATTGGTCTTTTAGATATTTGATACGACGTATTTGTTTGCATAGTTTATTCTGTTGCTCTATCTGGTTTAGGTAAAGAATAATCTGCTTGTCTATTTCCAATAGATTATGGAATGCCTCAGAAAAGTCTGCCTGCACATCCTGTTTGGTACGCTCCATTTCGGGATCGGCCACAATAGTAAAGAAAACACTCTCACCATCCAATAGTTTTTCACACTCTTTAATGAGTGTTTTAATACTAACACTCTTATTGTCCAGGTTACTTAATCTTTGTTTCTTAATTGCATAATTGGGCTCCTGCTTGTAGGCACTCTCTACATTACGCTTTAGGTCAATGACATTTTTTAGCGTTTTTAGACCCGTCTTGCGCAACAACTGACGTACCTGGTGTTGATAATGATAGCGCCGTTGCTCGTTAGATTCCGATAAATAGTATTGAATTTGTTCTCTTAAAGAAGAAATAGCATCTCGTACGCTCTCTATGTTTATCTCCTCATTAACATCCAGAACTTCCTCAAAGAACTGAAGATAAACTGACTCCAATTCTACAAAATTACCGGTCTCATGAATTATTCCATAGTCAATCAAATACTGAATACGCTCCCTTCGGTATTCAACATATTCCATAGCCATGTCTGTACGCAAAGAAACCGACTTACGCATCTCAAATAGTTCGAAGAGTAACTTGCGCTCTTTATCCAGAGTACGAATTAACTCATCTAATGTTCGAAATTGTGATAGGCTATCCATGATATATAGCAATTCTTTTTGTTAAGTATTAGATTATATCTCCTTTATTCCTATTGATTTCAAATATTCGTACGTGCCATTATAAAACTGTGGTAAACGGGTAGCATCCTCGGGGAAACCGTTTCGTGTCACATTCGCATTACCTTTTGGCACACAAATAACCATACCTTGACGAGCGCGAGTTAAAAGCACACGATAGGCATTCAACTGATATTCGCGATTAACCTTCTGACGATTCACATACCACGAATTACGTGTGAACGTATAATAATCCCAATCGTTGGGCAAATACCTCAAATCGCCATCCCATACCACACAAGTCCAGTCAAGCTCCAAACCTTGGACATCAAACTCCGTGGCTACATCTTCTAAAAAATAAGAAGACTGCAGATTCTTTTTATCGCCAAGGAACCACTCAACCACATCCGCCTTACGCGACACATCTACCGCCATGGGACGTAAACGACTGGCCTTACTGGAGGCAATAATTCCATAACGCTCTGAACCACGGGCTTGCATCTTCAACCAATGTTTAGCAGTCTCAATGTCTCGCGTTAGCACAATAGGATAACGATCAGACAGGTTTCGATACAACGATTGAGCCTTCTCTGTATCTCGGTCCAATAACGCCTGCACCCAAGCTGACAACGTTTCCGCCCTAAACGAACGCATAGATACACTCAAATGTAAGTCAGAGTTATCAGTTACATTACGATTGTTCGCCAATAACTCCGCCACCCTACCCTCTGCATATTCCTTATCCTTAAGGTGAGAAGATACATATACCTTCCACGACGGGAAGGACTCATTGACAGCACGCAACCATTCTGCTATGCCGGCTTCGCCAGTATGAATTTCCTGACCGCCACCGACCAGACACACAATCACCGCCCAATCTCGTCTCAGATTCATGGACCAAATCAGGAACTCTGCCTCAGACATAGGAAAATCAGGAACACGACGTTTATTGCCATAACTACCACCACGAGCCAACCAATCAGCCAGTTTCTGGTGGTTCCAACTGCGCTGCGCCTCATCAAAAATAGCAATATGCTCAATCTCACCATGCCCCGCTAATTCATCAGAGACCGACACATTCTCGTCAATCTCCAAAACGCCGTCTATTATGGGTGTCTTGATTTTAGAAAGCATCTGCTCCCGATAGTTGTATATCTCCTGAACAAATCGCCGCACTTCACGCTCGGCATTAGCCATACTGCCACCTTCACGTTTCTGCTTGTCGCGCGCTAAAGAGGCTGTCAGCACTTTAACCAACGGACCATTACCGCTCAAGTAAACCGCCAAATCATCATTATCTGGCTGCCCGATCGCCACATTAAGTCCCACTAAGGTCTTACCAGCCC
Organism: Bacteroidales bacterium UBA1714; assembly: GCA_002317295.1. Lineage (GTDB taxonomy): Bacteria > Bacteroidota > Bacteroidia > Bacteroidales > Paludibacteraceae > Colicola. The sequence continues at coordinate 30,762 of DCIY01000010.1, read as the reverse complement.
CAGGAACACCTGTAACGAAACAGATAGCTTTCTCATTACGCTCCTTGGTTTGCTGTATCACATCCAAAATATATGCTGTCGTACGGGCTAAGTTCTCTCCAGAAGCTTCCGTGCGTGTGATATTTTTGACCGAGTGCTTAGTGTACAACACACGAGCCGCCTCAATGATCGTCGGCGTAGGCTCATATCGACTAACGTACCATGAGTCCAAGGAGGCTTCTGTTTCAGGATTAGTACCTTGAATCAGGATAATACTCCGCATTATCGTACGCAACGACTCAGCGTTATTGACCAAAAATGGACTATATACTTTGTCTGGAGATATTTCAGCGGATAAGACATAATGATCAGCCTTGGTAGACACCAAAACAGGCGCTATGACGCGATTATGGCTCTCCTTATGGAAGTTCTTAAGATCCAAGGCATAATCAACCACCTGTTCGACATCGTCTTGCAAATAGGCCGTTTGGCCGGCCTTAAACTCCAAGACAAAGATAATGCCTCGAATCAGAATAACTACATCGGCGCGTTTGGAAAGTCGTGGAATCTCGTATTCCAGAATAATTTCGGCAGGCTCATTTTTAAAGCTACGAAAGACTTCCTTAAGCATAGAAATCTCTTCCGTCCAAGCTTTCATCTGATTTGGATCATTTCCACCATAGAAAGCCAACTGATTTTGAATCAGCTGAGTATCTGTGGTTAGAAATTCACTTATTCGAGCCTTGTAATAATCCATATTCTTTTTCCTCTCCCGTCTTAACTATTTGTAATGCCAAATGGTAAATGTCCACATGGGTGGTTATACTAATTCGATTAATGAATCCAAACCTGCTAAGACATGGCTGTATGTCTCTGGCAATTCGTCCGCCCCTCGATATGTAGCTACACCCATCGGTTTGGATGTGTCGCGTAGAGCATATTCCACTGTTTTTTCGCTTTTGCCCCTACAGAGTATGATGCCAATGCTGGGATTTTCATTAGGTAGTCGCACCATATCATCCAATGCAGAAAGGTAGAAGTTCAGTTTGCCCACATATTCGGGGCGAAACTCTGTCCATTTTAGTTCCTATGGTCAGAAAATCCAACTGATACTCATCGCGAAAAGCGCGTGTGGTGAGTTGTTGCAATTTCTCCTCTGGTATAGTGCGCTCAAAATTATTGGGTATAGTTCCTTGTTTGTGATACAAGTCTTCTTTGATGTTGTATTGTAGCTTTTCTACACTCCAAATCTCCTTAGCTGCATGTTCAATATAAAAGAAACGTTCGGATAACGAAGACGATTTACTTAAAATGATATCGTGATGAGTGAACGGCACAGTTAAGAATGCTTGTAATTGGTGGTCCGACAATTCGACCGTTGTTAATGGTCGAATTATAAGTTCCTGATTTTTAGCTGGTAACAATACCGCATCGAAGTTACCATTTGTTACTGACCCTATTTCGACCGTTGCCAATGGTCGATTTTCAAAGATAGTTTGCCATTCTTCGTAGAATCGACGCATTCGTTTGATGTTCATTTCCGAAAATCCTCTCAATCCAGGCAATTCTTGCTGCAATTGTTGAGAAATAGCAGCTATGGCACCTTGCCCCCAATTGTTGCGACTATTTTCGGAAATATATTTCCCCACTGCGTAATATAGGGTCAGAGCTTCACGATTGATTATTCGTGCAGCCTGATAGCGACTTTGCAGAATAGCGGACTTAATAACTCTTACGGCATCCGCATAATTGAATCTTTCAATTTGTTCCATATCGTGTTTTGGTATTGCGCTGCAAAGATACGAAAAATTTTCCACTCTACAAAATTTTCTATTAAGAAAATCTGAATATATGTTGCAGAACGACTCAAAATAGGCATCATTTTCCTCTCCCGTCTTAACTATTGGTCAACCTGTTCATAATAATAGGAATAATCTATTCCCTTCATAAACATCTCTCGGCTGGAAATATCATCGGTGAGAGCAGGAAGTAGCAATGACTTAATATACCGAGCATCGGTTGTACTGGCTCGCATAGCAGCAAGGTATTGCTTTTTATCTATCCGACTCCAATCAACACATTTTTTTAAGTTCTTCTTAAAAATCAAATCCAACCAAATGCGCGTGCTACGACCATTGCCTTCCATAAAAGGATGCGCTATATTCATCTCCACATATTTGTTCACAATCTCATCGAATGTGCTTTCCGGCATTTGTTCTATTTGCCTAAGATTTGCAGGCAAATATTCCGCTCGACAAAATAAAGTGCCATCTTTCCATATCGTCTTAGTACGTATTTGACCGGCAAAATCATACAGCCCCCCAAAAAGATAACCATGTATTTGTTGAAGCCCTTGAACCGTTCCCACAGAGATGGTATCGAGCATGTTGCTTTCATATAAAGTATACGCCTTTTGGCGACTTTGACCATCAATGGATTGATCACTACTAGTGAGCCAATCAATAAATGCCATCGCTTTGGTGTTTGGAAAAACCATAGCTAATTGCCTCACCGTTTCCATATCCATGCAATCCGTATTGTAACGCTTACCATCAGCAGCTTTCATCTTCAGTTGGGTAGTGGCACTAACCAACTCACTATGTTCCCTCCGTAATTTAGCCTTAAAATACTTCCAATAGTTTCGGTTTTTCTCATAGTTTTCCTGACCATTGAATGCTCCAATGATATCCAACACTGAAAACCACCACTTATTGGCCGTATCATCCCATACGGCACGAACCAAGTGGTCGTTATAAAATCTGACAGATACTTTCTCCATTTATTTTTATTCTATCGTCTTATCTATTTGTAATGCCATTATTTCCATAGGTGATGGGGGTTGCAGGTTTACTCTTTCGTAGTTGTTTCTTGCAGTATGGAGTTGTCTTGATGAAATAAATCTAACTGTTTAATCGTTCGGTCGAAGTCAGATTCCAAGGCACGCATTTCACGTTCCCTATAGATGCAAAACTCTTGTTCGGCCTTTGCCATAGCTTGTTCATGACTAATAGCACCAGTTCCCTCTAAAAGAGCCGAGGGCAATGATCATATCAAGATTATAATGATCAATATCACGATTGACCTTGCGACTACCCTCTTGGCGAACTAACAAGATTTTCTTGTGAGTTGCCGAATCCAGCAATTCATCGTCTGCATATATATTCAAAATATGCTGACTAATATTTTGTTGAGATGTTTGGTATATCTCTGCCAATTGATCTTGACTGAGCCAAACATCCTCTCCCGAGAAACGAACATCTACACGAGTGATACCATTGTCGTCTTGGTAAAGGACTACCGTATTATTTTCATTCGGTTTCATATTATCTCTTTTAATCTTTGCGCTGCAAAGATACAAAAAATTTTCCACTCTACAAAATTTTCTGCCAAGAAAATCTTAATATATGTTGCAGAACATATGTTTTATAACTCTCCAGCATCCGTTCCTATCTCCGGAACATCATCCAAATTGCGCTGCAAAATTACTACCCCATCCTGCCAACCTGCGGCAAGATGTAAAAAAAAATGCAAAAAAATGCAAAAAAAGTGATTTTTTTACCTAAAACAGGTGATTTTTCGCACAGAAATGATTTCGCTACAGTTTAGAGATTAGTACTCCGTCAGCAAGAATCCCATATACATGGGTAATGTCAGTAGCTTACCCTCGCGCCCGATGTTGTAATCACCCAGTTTGATGGCATGCATCACGTGATACTTATCTTCGTTCTGCAAAACAGTCTTTAATGATTTGGCATTGCCAGTTCTTGCCTTACATTCAATAGGTACACATTCGTTTTTGTACCTGAACAGGAAGTCCAGTTCCACCCCACCTTCTTTATGGTAGTAATAGAGCTTCCGTTTCATCTTGCCCAAAACATCTGCCATCACATTTTCAAAAACAGCCCCCTTGTATGCGCCCAGTTGTCCTTGGATAATGCTACTGGCTGTCCCTTGTTCAAGCATACTGACAAAAAGACCCGTATCCGCCATATAGACTTTGAACTCACTGCTGATAGCATTCCCGTCCAAAGGCAATTCTGTGATTTCAGTGTTGTACGCGCGCTGAATCATACCAGCATCTTCTATCCATTGTAAGCACCCCGCATAATCTCTGCCTCTGGCATTGGAACGAACCGCTGAATACATAAATTTCTTATTCTCTCGTGATAATTGCTTAGGAATAGAATTAAAGCACTCCACAATACGTGATTTGTCAGCCGGAGAAGCATATTTAATCATATCATAGCGATATTCTCCCAAAATATCCTCTTGCGTATCACGCACTTTGTGCATATTATTGGTTTCGAGAAAGGTATTCACAGCTGCAGGCATACCACCTACTACGACATAATAAAGGAAATGGGTTCGTATGGTTTGGTGTATCAATTCATCTACAGGTATCTCTTTTAGAAAACAGTCACGTAGATAATCCATCGTGGCAATCGGTACATGATTAGCCCATAGAAATTCCTCGAAATCCATAGGATACATCTCCTCTATCTGTTCGTATCCCACTGGAATAGGAGCCTCTGTATCTTCTTTGTGTTGCTCCTTGGTTTTGTATCCTTGTACTCCCAATAGCGATCCAGTGCATATCACATCATAACGGCCGTCCTGTTGAAAGTACTTCAGCGAAGTGCGCGCACGCGGACAATCTTGTATTTCATCCAAAACGACACATGTTTTGCCAGCCACAAACTCACAATTAGGAACCACTGTACTAAGTTGTCGAGTGATATTATCTATTTCCAACGATCCGTTAAATGCAAACTTACACTCAGGATGTTTGAAAAAATCCAAATACACTACATGCGTATAATTGGCTTTCGCAAACGCTAACACAGAGTAGGTTTTCCCACATTGACGGCAGCCCTTAATAACCAAAGGCTTATGGTTTGGAGTGTTTTTCCAATCGTTGAAAACATTTTCAATCTTTCGCTTAAACATATTCTATTGATTAATAGTGTATTATAAGCATTTAATCACATTTTAATACCGACTTTATGACATCTTTTGCACATTTCTCCCTATGACTTTTGTGCATATTTATCCGAAGTTCGCTGCAAAATTACAAAAAATATTTGATGTGTGCAAATATTTGACAAAAAAAACAGACCGCTGCGGTCGCGTTCGTCAACATGGTCGCATAGGCTGATACCACTCCGTTAAATCAGCGGGCGACATGTGTCTCCGCTCTCCCCATCGCAGCAAAGCTACGCTGGGGACCCCAAATAAGAAGAAGCGATAGATGTCCTAGAGGTACTAGAAGGCAGATAGCATCTGCCGGAAGGGGCGGAACGGCCTTCGGCCTGGCGGAGAGGCGGAGAGGCGGAGAGGCGGAGAGGCCTTCGGCCTGGCTGAGAGGCGGAGAGGCGGAGAGGCAATACAAAGACTAATAAAAAGATCCACATAATAATTGTAGCCTATTATATATCAAACGTGTGGATGCCTCCATGAAAGAAATCATCTATAACTTGTGGGTAATGATTCATAGATTCCATAGATGTTGGGGGTAATATTGTTTTTCTCCATATACTCTTTTATCCATTCATCAACCTTTTGACGCTGACGATGGTTATATACCTGTACACTGCAACCTGCTATGGCCACCAATATCATCAGCAACATCACAAACAACTTTTGTTTTTCTGTCATCATAATCTGCCAATTTAGGATTGCATGACTGCGATAAATAACAAACGTACAATATAGCCAACAATCGTGGCTACAACGTACTTGTGAGAATTCTTCAACTTGCGGTTGACGATACTAATAATAATCCCAATTGTGGGGAATAAAAAAGAAGCCAATATTCCTGGAGCTTGAGCCTCATCATCAGCATACGTTGCGGATTCGATAGGTTCTACGGTGTCTTCTTTCTGTTCAGTAACAGGATCAACGGAGGATTGTTCCTCCAACGGAGTGTTAGATAATTCTTCCATAATTCAGTTGTATTTTTATACGTTCAGCACAAAGATACAACACTTTGGAAGCAATAGACCACTTTTGCAAGGTTGCAAAAGTCGCCATCTATCAAAAATTTGTAGTAATTTTGCAGCGTGTTTTATTCTAACGTCAGCGGAATTGTACCGCTGTTTGGAGTAAAACTCAGCAGGCATTTCATCATATACGGGGAGATTGGTGCCCCGTGAAGATTGATGAAATGCCTGTTTTGTAATTAAGAATAGTAGCTGCTACTGCTTTAACTCGCTGGGATAATGCACATGGTGGCGAGGTAGAGAGATGGTATAGCGTTCGCCACGAGTGCCCTTGATCAGATACGCTTCGGCTGAGGCATCGCCCAAGGCATAGCGAAATGCCCGATTGATGCGTGAGAGTTTTTGATTGATAGAACTCGATTCGGGATTGGTTAACTCCCGAATACTGGCCTCCTGTGCATCCAAATCAGTACGCATAGACAGCGTCATATACAGCACACGCAATTCTTCCCGATAGTCCGCCATCTCCTTGAGCCGAATACCTTCCGGATGACGCAAAAAGAGAATATACAACGCCTTGCTGAGCGTAGGCATCGGTACAGAAACATCATAATCCATCAGCATGATGCGAAACCGATCATCTATCACCAACCGACTCTCCGTCGAATACTTGGGTTGCGACTTAGGCATGTCCTCTGACAGCATTTGTAGCAAGAGAGGCATGCCATTTATCAACTGCTGCTCGTTAATGGTGTCCTTAATCTGTTGTGCCAACGCACGCAGGCGCTCCAACTGTTCATCCGTCAGCGCCTTGGGATGCTTATCGGACTCATACTCTTGCTCAAACTTCTCCTCGAACAATGGTTTGTGCCCCGTTCCGGTGATAGAAAACCTGACATTTTTGTCAAAATCATCTTGGATTTCACACTGCAAACTAAAGCGGGCATCCGGCTCCATCCTCTTACTGCAAGCCCATACTTTGTCGCTATCTCGAGCCTGTTGCTCCAACGCCTCGCAGTTGGCTGCATTGATGTGAGTTGCAAACCGAAGGATATTAGCCTCGATATCCTGCTGAGGACACAGTTCCATATCTGCCTCGTAGCACGTAACATCATCCCACATATACCGGGGCATCTTGCGTCCTACGAGTCCCGAACTGAGACCCTGGGGGATATGGTCATCGTCCACATACACCAATTGATACGAGAGTACCGCCTGAGGCAAAGCAGACAGTTGTGCCTGTATGTCCTGCAGATGCTCACGCACATAGTCATTGGTAGCACTGTCCCAAGAACTGGCCATGTAGAAAATCGTATCCACAGGGATATTATACGTGGGGAAATGAATGTCATTAGAGCGAATGGCTATGGCATAAGGTTCGCAATGGGAATGCCGATATCTGCGGAAAGATGGAAACATAGAGTTTAATTTTTGTGCAAAAGTACGGAAAATTTCTGATATATGCAAATTATTTCTTTCGATATTTGCTATGATCGAAGAAATCATCCTCCATAGTGATGGGAGTGTCGATAATGGACATCCTGCAACAATACGATTGCATAGCATCGTTGGCAATCGAAAACATCTGTTTGGTACCCGCTTCATCTGCATCAAAATGCAATGTGTTGTGAATACCCATCTTTTTCGCCTCCATCACTTCGTCCTGATTGGCGCCAATGTACGCAAATGTCCAATGACGGGATTTGAGTTCTTCCACCAGTGACTTAATCTTCTCCTGAGTAAATAGCATCGAGGAATTTTCCTCGCCATCGGTGATAATCGTTACCAGCACCGAATAAGCATCCTCCTTGGGCAAATGATCCTGCAGGTGCAATATACTCAACCCAATCGCATCGTACAACGGCGTACAAGCATCGGGCACATAGTCCTTCGACTCCAAATCAAGGGCTTGCTCAACGAGCACATTGTCATACACATAGTGAGCAGATTGAGTAGAATTAAATGTAACTAATGACAGATAATGGACATTATCGTCCCTCTTCTGAATAGAGCGAATACTCTGAATGGTCTCATTACAACCACTGAAGGCTGCATCGTAAATAGACGACATGCTCCCGCTCGCGTCTAAAATAATAAGGTGATAAATCTTCATCATTGTTGAATTTTGAAATCCGATGCAAAATTACAACAATTTTTATCACTCTCCCCATTTTTGCAACCTTGCATGGTTTACAAAAATCGAGATATACGCCAACAAAAGTGCTTCCTCTCCCGTCTTATCTATTGGTCAACCTGTTCATAATAGGAATAATCTATTCCCTTCATAAACATCTCTCGGCTGGAAATATCATCGGTGAGAGCAGGAAGTAGCAATGACTTAATATACCGAGCATCGGTTGTACTGGCTCGCATAGCAGCCTGGTAGTCCGCATTGAGTTGAAACATCTCACCAACTACCATATCTCGATTAACTTCCGGTGTTTGCAACAGCCGATGATAATACTGACTATCTATATTGCGTTTTAACGTGCGGTAATCCCACTGCTGAGATACAGCCTCTTGCATATACCATTGACGAGCATTGAGATCAGCCACACGAATGAGACGCTCGTAGTGACTCCAAGACAAGTTCAAAGGAAGAGTCTGACCTTTACCATTTTGATTAAAGATATCAGGTATAGTATCTGCAGCATCAATTGAATTAGCAGACAGCGTCTGCTGAATTTGTAAATCATTGAAAGTTAAATAGAATAGTCGAAAACTACGAAGAGCTGTTTCAGAATATCCTTTGCCAAATTCAGCAGGCAAAGCTATGGATGCTAACTCAATAATATGTTACCATATTCTGCTCGTTCTTTACCATGCTGCTCTTGCTCTACAATTCGCCAACCAATCAGCCAATTACTGATTACTTGCATGATATTGGCTGCACGGTAACTATACTCACGTGCCTTACTCACAATAAATTGCAAATCGCTGGTAAATTGTTTTTCAAAATTACTTATTGGTTTTTCTTGCATGATGGTAGTCATATCAGTTTCATTATTCTATCGTCTTAACGATTTCCGCTTGCAAAGATACGAAAAATTTTCCACTCTACAAAATTTTCTATTAAGAAAATCTTAATCTATGTTGCAGAACATATGATTTAGAGGATAATTACCACAAGCATTTAAGTACTTCAATCAATAACCAAACCAGAATAGCGCACTCGGCTACGCCGATAATTAATGCCAACATATCATTCATAACCGTACCAAGATTAAAGATCCAACAACCGGTAACAGACAGGCGATAATGATCGCCACCTTCATCACATTTAATACTACATTTTCCATACAAATAGTCATTTTACAGCCTCATCAACTGATTTCGACTGCAAAATTACTACTACATCCTGCCAACCTGCGGCAAGATGTAAAAAAAAATGCACTTTTCGGTGCATTTTTTTTAGTTTAGACCGCTGCGCTTATCTAGACGTTCTAGAGGTACTAGAAGGCAGATGGCATCAGACGGAAGGGCGGAACGGCCTTCGGCCTGGCGGAAGGGAGGAAGGGCGGAGAGGCGGAAGGGCGGAGAGGCGGAAAGGCGGAGAGGCGGAAAGGCGGAAGGGGCGGAAGGGCGGAGCGGCCTTCGGCCTGGCGGAGAGGCGGAAGGGCGGAGCGGCCTTCGGCCTGGCGGAGAGGCGGAAGGGCGGAAAGGCGGAGAGGCGGAACGGCCTTCGGCCTGGCGGAAGGGCGGAGAGGCGGAGCGGCGGAACGGCCTTCGGCCTGGCGGAGAGGCGGAGAGGCGGAACGGCCTTCGGCCTGGCGGAGAGGCTAGTTTAGAGGCCGTAGGTCTGATTGAGGCGCAGGATATCGTCCACAAACTCCTGACGGAAGGAAGCCGGAGAGAGCACTTCGGCATCGGCTCCTAAGGTGCGCAACTCCATCTTAAAATCCGGAGTCGGAGCCAGATAGTATTGAAACAGGCTATATTCCTCATGCTGCTCTATCTCCTGCTGAGACTCATGCAACGGAACGGTCCGGATAAAAGGAACGGAACCGGCAGCCACCTTCACCACAATCGGTGCAGGAGTTTCGCTGCAATAGACCCCATAACTGAATCGAAACAAGTCCTTGGCCGTGAAACCATTGGGCAAGGCATACGTCTGCTCTGTGAGCTGAATATCGTGCAAACGGTCTAACGCATAAACGCGTATCTCATCGGGATACTGATCAGTGATGCCCGCGACATACCAACGCTGCTTAAACACCTTGAGGCAGAACGGAGAGATAATGGTGGTATAACTCTTACCTTTGAAACTATCATGCGTGATACGCAAGCGCAAATGGTCACGCATCGCGCTCACAAACTTGGTCAAATCCTGCTGCCCCGAAGGTATCTCCTCATAGATAATCTGATCTCGCAGTATCTCACTCTCGTCCACCATCTGCTTGACCGTAAACGATGACAGCATCCAGCGACGCAGGCCGTCCTGCTGCAAATCCGACGCGTTGTCTATATAGTACACATTGCGCCGTTTGTCGCACTGGATATCGACATGAAACATCAGCAAGATAGCTTCTCTGTCATGATGGAACGTGCGCTCAGGTATGGCATCCTCATGCTTCTCGTTATACCGCGAACGAGACCAACGGCGATTGATCTCCTCCCGCGAGATGGCTCCCGCAGAATAAATGGTATCTACCAACCATATATAACGATTAAACAAATCGATGAGCATAAAGATATAGTGCTTATTCTAAACACCCTGTTTATTCCACTCGGCGGGCGCCATCGCCTATCTCTGCGATGTAGAAATCCGCGGTGAGGCCCGTGTGCTCGGTGTAGCGTTTGCCTACCTGTCCGATGCATATGTCAATGGCCTCATCGCGTACGATGCTCACAGTGCAACCACCAAATCCGCCACCGGTCATGCGACTGCCCACAACGCCCTCTGTTTGCCATGCCGCCTCGGCCAAAGCGTCCAGTTCGGGACTATTGAGCGAAGCAAAACGCCACTGTTTGAGGTGGTTGGGTGCCAGCAGCAGGTAGGTGCCAAAACTCAGGGCACAGGTTCACTCTCCCCGGGGAGAAATAGATCGCCAGAGGCTCTTGATGATAAGTTTGGACAAAGGTTTGTCGCAGTTGGTGTGTATTCATCAAAGATCGTCTGGAATTTATCTGTCAAAGCAATCGAGGCCCACTACGCGGACATTGCCTTCTACGGCGTCATAGAGCCAATGGGCTACGCTGCCGTTTCCACCGCGGTCGGTGTGGAAATCCTTGCCGGTTTCAATGGTGTGTACCGTCAGATTGGTGGTTTCATTGGAAATCATATCATCCCAGATAAACACACCGGCAGCACTGTCAAGTGCGAGGAGATTGGTGACAAACTGTTGCAACTTCTGTTGGAACTTCTCACCCTCCTCTTTGGTTCCATCCGTCTTGGCACCATTGGAGAAATAATTGTTGAAACTAACCAGTGCAAAGTCGCGGGCCGAGCAGGTGAAGAGAATCTTGACATAGGGTTTGTCCTGATGGAGGGTCGTCAGGCAGTCGTATACAGGATTGTCGCTGACAAAGCGAGCAGCAATGTGCTCAGGCGCCTGCCATACGTTCTTACAGGTCTCGGGGAACTTATCCCAGAACAGTTGGGAGGCATCCACACATGCCACAAAATTGGTTACATCCGGGAACAACTCCGTGATATCCTCAGAGAGGAAGGATGTGCCAAATCCGCCGGCACTGGAACCGGATACAACGATGGCCTCGGGAGAACCCACATAAGGCATCACATGGTCCATGAAGAGTTGGAAATTGGTGTAACCATGGTGATAGAGCGTGTCCAGGTTACCCTCCAAAGTGGTGTATTCAAATTCACCCTGACCAATGTGGAAGTCACCGGTAGTATATGGCAGCAGTGCTACCGACCAATCCCGGAACGGGTTGATGATGGTATCGTTGCCAAAACTGCTCTGGAAGCACTTCAGAGCCATCTCTTTCCACAGGGTCATGTCATCAAAGAAGAAGAACTCATCTCCGTGATTGGACAAGCCATGTGCTGCGGTATAAGCATCCACACTGACGCCGCCGCCATAGAAATAGATGACGAGTTTGTTGACAGCACCTTTCTTAAAAGCACCTACCCATTGTTCGCCGGTAGATGTCACAGCGCCCTGAGGCGTTACCAGATAGATTTCACCCTGTTTAACGGGTTTGGAACCAAGTTCAGCATAGGTTGCAGTCTGATGTTTACAACCTGCCAGAGTTGCCAAAGCAACCATGAAAATCATTAACTTTTTCATACGCATTGAATGTTTTAATTAAGCCCCCTCCTGGGGGGGTAGTGTCAGTGTTAGTGTTAGTGTTAGTGTTAGTGTTAGTGTCAGTGTTAGCGTTTTTCCAATTTGGCGAAGGTGAGCAGGAGGGTTTTGGGGCCCACGGTGTCAAAGTGGATGTCGATTTTGTCATTCCCATTGTCATGATACATCCGTTGGACCGTACCCAAGCCGAAGACGCGGTGGTAGACGCGGTCGCCGGAGGCGAAAGGCTGAGAGGCGGAACGGCCTTCGGCCGGGCGGAAAGGCTGAGAGGCGGAGCGGCCTTCGGCCGGGCGGAAAGGCTGAGAGGCGGAACGGCCTTCGGCCTGGCGGAAAGGCTGAGAGGCGGAGAGGCCGAGGGGCTGGCGCTGGGATTGGATATACTGGCGGTCGATGTCGCGGATAAAGCGCGAAGGCGATGCCATATTGGAGCTGCCATTGCGGAAACGACATCCCGCGTACGTCAGGGTACACAGGTTCATGGCGCGCGTCATGGCCACATAGAGCAGGCGTCGTTCCTCCTCTATTTCGGTGTCCGAAGTACAGAACTGGGACGGAAACAGGTTTTCCTCCAGTCCGACGATATAGACATGCGGAAATTCCAATCCTTTGGCCGCATGGATGGTCATGAGAGTGACGCGGGAGGTGTGGTCATCGAGGTGTTCATCCTGATCGGTAAGCAGCGACACTTCGGCCAGGAAGTCCTGAATGGGTGTAAAATCAATGCCCTCATCGGTTCGTTGTTGCACAAACTCGTGAATACCGGACAGCAGTTCGTCCAGGTTTTGTTTGCGTTCTATCCCTTCGGGTGTGGTATCCGCCAGTGCTGCTGATAGGATATTGGAGCGATGAAGCACCTCATCTGCAAACGCAAAGGCATCCTTGGTTTCGATGTCGGATGTGAAGTCCTGTATCATGCTGGCAAAGGCGTGCAAACGCTCCATCGTTCCCCGATTGACATTGAGTGCATATTCCTGGGGGTGCGTCACCACTTCGAGCATGGAAACGGATTGGACAATGGCGAGTTCGCTGACTTTTTTGAGGGTAGTATCCCCGATGCCACGTGCGGGAAAGTTGATGACGCGCAGCAGGGCCTCATTATCCAGGGGGTTGACCACCAGGCGGAAATACGCGATGGCATCCTTGACCTCCTTACGCTGGTAGAAACTGGTTCCGCCATAGATGCGGTAGGGGATATTGAGTTTGCGCAGTTCATTCTCAAACGCTCGCGATTGGGCATTGGTTCGGTACAGCACGGCCACATCGTCCCAATTATGGATTTGGGTTTTGGAGCGTTGAATGGTGCGCGCCACGCCCAATGCTTCTTCGCGGTCGGTGACATAAGGAATGAGTTGAATTTTCTCTCCGAGTTCTTTTTCGGAATACACCTCTTTGTATATCTGCTGTTCGTTATGATGAATCAGCGAATTGGCCGCTTTGACGATGGTTTGGGTGGAACGGTAGTTACGTTCGAGTTTAAACAATCGGGCATTGGCGTAGGTGTTTTGGAAGGAGAGAATATTGCGTATATCGGCTCCGCGGAAGGAGTAGATGGACTGTGCATCATCTCCTACGACGCAGATATGATGATCCGGTTCAGCGAGTTGTTTGACCAGCATAAACTGCACATAGTTGGTGTCCTGATACTCGTCTACGAGGATGTAGCGGAACTGGGACTGATAGTAGCGCAGTCGGTCGGGGAAGCGACGAAAGAGCACGCACATATTGAGGAGCAAATCGTCAAAATCCATGGCATTGGCCGCAGCCAGGCGCAGCTGGTAGAGGTGATAGAGGTCGGATATACGGGAGAGGGACTCGCGTGCATCCCGACGGGTATATTCGCGGTTGAGGGCATAGTCGATATCGGATACCAGATGGTTTTTGGCCTCGGAGATGCGTGCCAATACCACATTGGGTTTGTAGGTCTTATCGTCCAGTGCCTGTTCTTTGATGAGGGCTTTGATGAGCGATTTGGAATCCGCTGCATCATACACCGTATAGTCGTGCGTGTATCCCAATGCCTGTGCTTCTGTGCGCAGGATGCGCGAGCAGATACTGTGGAACGTGCCCATCATCAGGTAGCGGGCTGTCGGTTCGCCCACCAGTTGGATGATGCGTTCTTTCATTTCCCGAGCCGCCTTATTGGTGAAGGTGAGGGCCAGAATATTCTGTGCCGGAATGCCCTGTTCCAACAGGTGAGCCACCTTATAGGTCAGCACGCGGGTTTTGCCACTGCCGGCACCCGCAATCACCAGCGACGGACCGTCATTATAGGTGACTGCATCCCGCTGAGAAGGATTAAGTTGATCGAGATAATTCATAATTGTGTGCAAAAGTACTAAAAAATTTTGATATGTCAAAAAAAAAGTGTAATTTTGCACGCTGAAATATGTTGCCCATAGAATTTTTAGATAGTATGCGTCAGCAATTGGGGCCAGAAGCGGAGTGTTTGTTCCGTGCTTTGGAGACCGAACCCCAGACGAGTATCCGACTGAATGACAAGTTGGATGTACTGTCTTTTCCATGTGATATCGACGAGGTTCCATGGCATGTAGATGGGTACTATATGAGTGAGCGCCCCCAGTTTACGCTGGATCCTCTTTTTCACGCCGGATGCTACTATGTGCAGGAGGCCAGTTCGATGTTTGTTCAGCAGGCATTGGACCAATATGTGGAGCCCAACAGCGTGGTGCTGGACTTGTGTGCCGCTCCGGGTGGCAAGTCGACGCTGATTAGTCAGCATCTGAAAGATGGAGGGTTGTTGATCAGTAACGAAGTGGTCCGCCAGCGGGTGTTTATTCTGAGTGAAAACATCCAGAAATGGGGCAATGGCAATGTGGTTGTCACCCACAATAAGCCGGCTGATTTTGCGATGCATACCCGCAATTTGTTTGATTGCATATTGGTGGATGCCCCCTGTTCGGGCGAGGGCATGTTTCGCAAGGACGAGGAGGCCAGGGAGCAGTGGAGTGTGAAGAATGTGCAAATGTGTGCCGAGCGTCAGCGCAGCATATTGATGGATGTTTGGGAGGCGCTGAAGCCGGGTGGTATACTGATTTACTCCACCTGTACCTTTAACCGCGAAGAGGATGAAGAGAATGTCAAGTGGGCAGCGGACTGTTTGGGAGCGGAGATATTGCCCTTGCATCATGACGAATCCTGGGGCATCTATGAAAGCGAAGCAGGTTATCATTTTTATCCTCACCTGACCCGTGGCGAAGGATTTTACATCGCGGTATTGCGCAAGAGCGAGGAATATGTGCCTGAATTTAAGGTCAAGAAAGTGACCCTGAAGAATCAGAATGTGGAATTTCTGAGTGAGATGCAAAAGTGGCTGATGAAGCCCGAAGACTGGGCCATTCGTCAGGCGGATCGGTTTATGACCGCCTATCCGATGGCGTATAAGGAGTTGATTGATTACCTAAGCACCTGTCTGACCTGCATCTGTACGGGATTTGGTATTGGAGAGATTCGTGGTAAGAACGTGGCACCTCAGCACAGTCTGGCGATGGCCAAGGCCATGAAAAAGGAGGCCTTTGTTCAGGTAGCTTTGACGCGCGAGCAGGCGTTGAGTTATTTGCGCAGTGAAGCGCTGAGTTTGGGAAGTCTTCCTTTGGGTACTATTCTTTTGACTTACGAGGGTGTTTGCCTCGGTTTCGCCAAGAACGTCGGGAACCGGTTGAACAACCTTTACCCGAACGAGTGGCGGATTCGCAAGCTTTAGGTTTGCGTGTGGTGGTCATGGCCAGTGGTTGGGGTGCAGGTCCCAGTTCTGTTGGGATGGTCAGTCGTTCTATGGCGTGATTTAAGAACCGTTCTATCTTTTGAAAATAGCGTTGGTCTTCCTGGCTGACGAAAGTGACTGCGGAGCCTAAGTTCTCTGCACGGGCTGTTCGTCCTATGCGGTGGACATAGTCTTCTGCGTCGCGGGGCACATCGTAGTTGATGACCAGCGGTATATCGTCCACATCAATGCCACGTGCCACGATGTCGGTAGCGACCAGGACGTTGATTTTTCCATTTCTGAAATCCAGCATCACGGCATCGCGTTCTTTCTGTTCCAAATCGGAGTGCATGGCTCGTGCATCGAGTCCCTGTCGGCGCAATTCGCGTGTCAGGTCTTTGACTTTCTGTTTTTTGCCCACAAACACGATGACTTTCTTCATATCCTGAGGTATGAGTGTGCGGAGCATGGCGATTTTTTGGGCCTCGTACAGGTCGGCTGCCATTTGGTGAATCGTTTCCGGCGGTCGTGAAATGGCTATCTGCACTTCCACGGGCTGGTGCATCATGGCGCGCGCCATCTTACGAATATCCTGCGGCATGGTAGCAGAGAACAAGATCTTTTGACAATCCTGAGGCAGGTGCTTGTACACGGTCATGATATCGTCATAGAAGCCCATATCGAGCATTCGGTCGGCCTCATCGAGGATAAAATATTTGACCCCGGAGAAATCGATGTCGTAGATATTCATTTGGGACAGCAGTCGTCCGGGGGTAGCAATGACCACATCGGCTCCTGTTTGCAATCCTTTGACCTGCGTGCCCCATGCGCCGGAATCGTTGCCTCCGTACACGGCTACGGATGAGAAGGGGACATAAAAGCCAAACCCTTCCATTTGTTGGTCAATCTGTTGTGCCAATTCGCGTGTGGGTGCCATGATGATGGCATTGAGCAAATTGGGGTCATGGTCATCATACTCGAGATTGGTGAGCAGCGGCAGGATATAGGCAGCCGTTTTGCCTGTACCCGTTTGAGCGCAGGCGATGACATCTTTTCCCTCTAATATATACGGTATGGCTTTTTCCTGAACCGGGGTGCACTCATCAAAATGCATATCCCACAGCGCGTCCAAGACGCCGTCTGAAAGTGCTAATTCGTCAAAATGCATTATTTTTCCCAACCTTCAAAAACCTCACTTCCATACACATTATGCTCGGATGCCTCGTGGAGCGGTGCCCACAGTTGGGCAAAGAACGGATTGCGTTTGGCTTCCTCGTCCCAGTTCCACGGGCGTTCATTCTTTTCCCCTTTGTAGGGATAGGGGAAGCAGTCGGGGCACCAGTGTCCGCCCAGCAGGATGAGTCGAGGCGATGCTTCAAATGTATGTCCCTGGGCACATTCCCACTGCAGGGGGGTATCCCAATCGCCCTGTACCATGGTGGTACTGAGGCATTTGCCTCCACGGAAAGCGGCCGCACGCTGCATATCCTCGATGGTAAACTCGGACATGGGTTTGGTCTCGTCGTAACCATGATTGAGGATGACGGGTGTAGCAGAAGGATGACTCAGATCCATTTTGCTCCAAGGCTGAATGGCCCGGTAGGCTTCGAGGCTGCCGTAGTAGGCGTGAATGCGCTGCGATTTGTGATGACGAATCCACCATTGGGTACCATGTTCTTTGGACATGGCCAGACAGTACATGGAGAGTTTGACGATATGCGGTACCAGGTAGGAAGCGTAGACGAGGCGGGAGCGAATGGCGAACTTCAGTCCGGAAGGTAAGGTGGACGATTGGGCCATTTGGCGGAAATATTCCTTCACCGGGATATTGGCGCGGAAATGCAGGTAGTTTTCCAACACATCGCCATCCAGGTACCACATGCCGTGGAAATTGCGGGTGGTAAACCAATGGGAGGCGAATATTTTTTCCGGTCGCGGCACGCCGATGGCGTGGAGCAACAGGCATTCGAACTCGTAGTTGGAGATGCGGTAATCGTTTCCTGAACCGATATTATAATAGCGATTCCAGAACTGTTCGGGCACCTCGTCCCGGCACACTCGTTCGAGCAGTCGGCCGCTGTCCTCCACGGTAGCCCATTCCAACACGCCGCGAATGGGCACATGGAACATGATGGGGTCGTAGTTTTTGAGGATAGCGGGATAGAGAATACCCGATTGGCGAAGACTGACCCAACGCCGTATGGGCGAATTGGTGATGATGCGTTCGGCCATGGCTTTGGTCAGGCCATAGTGGTCATACGCGCTGACGCAGATAGGGTCTCCCGTTCGTCCCCAGTGCAGGGGTTCACGTCGGTCACCCATTTGGGCCACGCTACCGATGTACACCACTTTGGGTTGATGGTCCTGCGGTTGAGCGAGAACGGCATCGCGAATATAGGTGGCTGCGGAGAGGTTGGTTTTGCGCGTCAGGGTAGGACGATAGTCCGCCTGGGGCGAAACCATTCCGCCCACATGGAGCACGATATCGCTGCCGGTTACGCCCTGCAGCACATCCTCGTAGCGAGTAAGATCCCCCCACACCACTTCGATGCGATCGAGGTATGGGGAGAGTTTGGCTTTATTCTTCTGACTGGGTCGCGCCAAGATGCGCAGTTTATAGCGATCCGGGTAGCGCAGGATCTCCTGCATGCCGGCCCATCCCATGGTGCCGGTTGCTCCGGTAAGAAAGACTCTTTTCATGTTGTTAACGGCTGTTTTTGACCAATTGGTCCCATTTTTCCCGCAAGAATGCGCGGGTATTGTACATCATATTCAGTTTCCACTTGGACAGGATTTCTTCATCCTCTTCCTCTTTGTCCTGCACGACTATTTCGGCATTATTGTCAGAGATGACGAGCAGTTGATCTCCCTCGCGGAGGATGGTGTTTCCGGTAGGAACAAAGAAGGTATCGTCCCGTCGTACCATGATGACGAGGGTTTGTGAGGGAACAGGTATTTGTTTGAGCATATTGCCATTGGCCAGCATTTGTGCCGTCACCTCTTTTTCCTCAGCCGACGCTTCCACTTCTTCGGGCAGATCGATATCAAAGTAGCGCAGGCGGGCTTTTTGTTCCGCGGGTGTAGCCAGATTGAGTTTGGCCGCCACGGTTCCCAAGGTCGTGCCTTGCGCCAACAGGCTGACGAGTGTGCAGGCAAAGACCACATTGAATATCATATCGGCATGTTCGACGCCATTGGCTTCGCACAAGATGGCAAAGATAATGGGCACAGCCCCTTTGAGTCCCACCCAGGAAAGCATCAGTTTGTCGCGCTGTTTGTATTGCTTAAACGGGATCATGCACAGGAACACGCTGAGAGGGCGAGAGATAAAGATCATGACCACACTGATAATCAGGCAGGGCAGCCAAACGCCCAACTGCAGCAGGTGAGAAGGAACGACCATCAAGCCCAGCATGAGGAACATCATCAGTTGGCTCAGCCAGGTCAGACCATCGAAGAACGATTTGGTCTGGCGTTTTTTGGTAAACTTGCTGTTACCGATAATCAGACCACCGGTATAGACGGCCAGATACGGATTGCCCTTGAGGTAGTAGGTGGCTGCAAAGATAAAGATGCAGGCCGTCAGGACCATGATGGGATAGAGGCTCTCGTTGCTCAGTGGCACTTTGCGCAGCAGCCAGACGATGATTTTTCCAAACGCAAAACCCATGACACCCCCCATGACCAGTTGGATCAGTACATCCTGAACGATAGCGAGTGCGGATACGTGCGCGCTGGTGCTGGTGACCAGTCCGATGAGTGTGACGGTGAGAATATAAGCCATGGGGTCATTGGCACCGGATTCGAGTTCGAGCAGCGGGCGCAGATTATGCTTGAGTTGCACCCCGTTGGTTCGGAGGATGGAGAACACGCTTGCGCTATCCGTTGAGGACATGGTAGCCGCCATGAGCAAGGCGGTACCGATGCTCAGGCTGGTGACTGCGGGCAGCCAGCCAAACATGAAATAGATAATCACGCCGGTAATAGCAGCCGTGGTTAATACGCCAATGGTAGCCAGCATCAGGCCCGGGGCCCAAACCGGTTGGATATCGCTTATCTTGGTGTCCATGCCACCCGAGAACAGGATGACACACAGGGCGATGGTGCCGATGGCTTGGGCGCCTCCTATACTGATCATGCGACCAATACTGGGAGCACCGAACCAGGAGCCTATGCCTTCCGGACCAAAGCACATACCGACTGCCAAAAACAGCAGCAATGCAGGGACTCCAAACTTATACCCTATCTTGTCGGTAAAGATACTGGCAAAGAAAAGGAGGGATAAAACTAACAGAACAAATTCGACTTGCATGGTTTATTTTTTCTTTTTTCCCAACAGTGCCTCGTCGATGATTTCGACGATATTCTCCTTGGGATACAATCCTTTTAACAAAATAGGTTCTCCTTTGACGGGGATATACAGCACCTGTGGGATGCTGTTGATTTGGAAGATATACGCCAATTCCCGTTCCTGTTCGGTATCGACCTTGTAGAAATTGACCTTGCCCTTGTAGGTTTCGCTCAGTTCCTCCATGATGGGAGCCAATCGCTTACAGGGGCCACACCAGGTGGTATAAAAATCGATGACGCAGGGTTTTTTACCGCGATAGTTCCATACAGAATCCGTACGATAATTAAATACATTCTCCACAAACTGCGAAGTCGTCAAATAGGTTACCTCAGCATGGGCAGAAGCAACGACAGAAGCCAAAAAGAGGGTAAAAAACAGAAATTTCTTCATTTTTTTTTCAATTAGGCTGCAAAATTACAAAAATTTTTGTAACTTTGCAAGCAAATTTGAATTTTTGTGTATGAAGTTTGTTATTCGTGATCGCAAAACGCCTTATTCTTCCCCCTATCCGACCCTGGTTATTCGAGGTGGCGAGGGGTGCAAGAACCTGAGGCAGGTACAGAGAATATGGAAGTGGTTAATCGCCCACGAGGCGACTCGTCAGGACACGCTCATCTGTGTGGGTGGCGGCAGCATATCCGATTTGGGCGGCTTTGCAGCGGCCACCTACAAACGAGGAATGAAATGGGAAGTGGTGCCTACGACGCTGTTGAGTATGGTGGATGCCTCAATCGGTGGCAAGACGGGCATTGATTATGAGGGGTACAAAAATGTGATTGGGGCCATTTACCCACCCAAGAAGAACCATACGCATGCGCATTATCTGGATACCCTATCGCGAGAAGACTGGTTAAGCGGGATGGCCGAAGTGGTGAAAACGGCTTTGCTGGCGGATGAGCAGTGTTATGCGGATGCTTTGCAATGCTATGAAGCGGAAACCATCGGGCAAGCGTTGATAGAGCGCATACGCGCCATCAAGGATGATATCGTTCGTCATGATCCGAAAGAGAAGGGGATGCGCAAGCAGTTGAATCTGGGTCACACCGTGGGTCATGCGCTGGAACAAATGGCCTGGCGCCAGCACGCTCCGATTGCGCATGGTTGGGCCGTGATGCAGGGGTTGGTAGCAGAAGCGTATCTGAGTGTGGTGTTGTTGGGGTTGGATCGAGAGGTATTGCGTCAACTGAGCCATGTAATGGTGCAGTATTATGGTCATGTACCCTGCTCGTATTGCAAGGATGAAAATGCGCTCATGGCGCTGATGCGTCAGGACAAAAAGAACCAAAGTGCTGAGGCGATTCATTTTACCTTATTGTCCGCCGTAGGGCAACCGCAGATCAATCAGGTGGCAGAAGAGGGACTTATTCGTGAAAGTTTAGAATATTTATTCAGTTTATGAAGATAACACGTCTATTCAAGCCTATGGTCATCCTAGGGATGCTTACCCTGTGCCTTGTTTCGCTTCAGGCAGGAGTGACCACTTACACTTTTACCTCCACCTCGTGGGCCAGTGTGTGTGGTAGTCAAAAATGCGATGGTAAAACGGATGGTTGGGTCAGTGAGTTGAATGCCAGTTCGTATGATGCCGGTCGCACGGATGCTATGGGTAGGTTGTACAGTTGTGGTGTGAGTGTCAAAACCGGCAGTTCGGGAGCCGGAGCCCGTTCGGTGAAGTCGTTTACGAACATCCGCAGCATTGGGTTTCATTTTTGCCAGAATGCCAGTGACGGACGGGGCACTATTTATGTGCAGGTAGGAGACTCTACGATGGACAGTATTGTGGTGCATAAGCCGGAAAAGGGCATGGGTATTTATATGCGCGATTCGGTGATTCGTTTGGTGAATCAGCCCAGCGGTAAGATTCGTTTTTGGGTTCGTTGTACGGCCAATGCCATCAATATCCACAGCATCACCATTCGTGCCCAGGAGGGCGGTTCAACCCCCTTTACCACTTCCTCGTTCCAGTTGGTGAGGGATGTGAGTGAATTGCAGGACAGCGATCAGATTATCATCGGTGTCATGGATGCACAGACGCAAAAGATTATGGGGTATTTTGATGAGACGGTCAGTCAAAACAATATCCATGCCATTGCAGGCAGGTATTCGGACAACCGGCAGCAGGTAGGTCGTAACGATGAGGCCATTTACACCTTGCGTCGTGGCGAGACCTCCACGGGTACAGAGGCCTGGTATATCCAGGATGAGATTCGGTACGAAGAGGCGTATCTCGTGGCCAGCGGAGGACAAACCAAAAACCGGTTGGCGTTGTGGAACCATTTGTGGGACGAGAAAGCGTATGGCGATTATGGATATTGGGATATCCAGATCGCCCCCGATGGTGAGGCCACCATTATGAATCTGGGTCGCAGTCTGGGTAAGTATATTCAGTACAACAGTCACAACCACCCCACCCTGTTTGGATGTTACGCCAATCTCAGTCAGGGAGCAGTCTGTCTGTACCGTGAGGTTCCGGCCTTAGGCGACAGTGCCGCCATCGTGGCCGATATGGTTCAGTTTGGTCATGTAGTGATGCAGGACAGTGTCGTTTCCGGTGAGCAGACTATTGCTGTACAGGCCAATCGTCTGACGAGTGATATTCAGTGCCGGTTGGTGGATAGTGCCTCGGTATTTGGTCTGAGCCGCAGCGTGATTGACCGTGACGGAGATGAGTTGACCATCTATTACACGGCGCGCGAAGCGGGCAAATACACAGATACGCTGATTTTGAGCAGTGACAGCATTGAGACGCGTGTGGGAGTGATGTTGCAGGTGATTAAGCCCATGAGTATTGCCCAAGTCAAGACGATGGTGGATTACACGAGTGTGTACCTGAACGATGTGGTGGTGACCAAGAAGTACGACACGTACATTTTTGTGCGCGACAGCACGGGGAGTATGCTTATTTTTGATAACGGTGACGGCAGTGGCGGGCGTTATGGTTCGGGTTTGGAACAGGGTCATGTATTGCACGGCGTGCGTGGCAGGTACCAGAATTACTTTGGTGTTCCGGAACTTTCGCCCGATCGGGCATGGGGAGTATTGGCGCAGAAGCAGACATGTCTGCCGGAGGTTGTGACGGAGGTAGATTCGAGCGATGTGTGTCGGTATGTGAGGCTGGAAAATGGGACCGTGACCGATGATTATCAGATGAGGGGTATACCGGTGATCGATGCCTTTAATACGGGTATTTCAACGGGAAACTGCACGATGGACGCCATTGTTTACTGGTCGTGGAATACGCTGCAACTGTGGTTGGTCAACCAGTCCGTGCATACGGATATCACCACTCCAGCCGTGGATACGACCGGAGAACCCTATTATAATTTATTAGGACAAAAAGTCAGTGCCGATTATCGTGGCATTACGATTCAGCGCCATCAGAAGGTGCTGATGCGTTAGCGTAAGCATCCACGATATGTTTGACGAGCGGATGGCGCACGATATCTTTTTGGTTAAAGTGGACGATGCTTATTCCGCGTATATTCTGCAGCCGTTCCACCGCATCCCTGAGTCCGGAGCGTTGACTGGCGGGCAGGTCTATTTGGGTGAGGTCTCCGGTGACGATCATTTTGCCGTTTATTCCCAATCGTGTCAGGAACATTTTGAGTTGTGCGGTGGTCGTATTTTGGGCTTCGTCCAAGATGACGACGGCATCGGATAGTGTACGTCCGCGCATAAAAGCCAATGGGGCTATTTGAATGACGCCCCGTTCCATATACTCCTGCAGTTTGGCGGTAGGAATCATATCCTGCAAGGCATCGTACAGCGGTTGGAGGTAAGGATCAATCTTGTCCTTCATATCTCCGGGCAGGAATCCCAGTTTTTCTCCGGCTTCCACGGCGGGACGGGAGAGAATGATTTTCTTCACTTCACGATTTTTGAGGGCGCGAACCGCCAGTGCGATGGCTGTGTATGTTTTGCCGGATCCTGCGGGTCCTATGGCAAACAGCAAATCCGATTCGTCATACTCTTTGACCAATCGTTGTTGGTTGGCGCTTCGCGCCAGGATACTTTTGCCATTGACCCCATGTACAATCAGATTATCCTGCAGCACATTTTGGGGTTGTTGTCCATGGATCAGATCGAGTATTTGTTCTTCATTGAGCGTATTGTGTTGGATACAAAACTGCTCCACTTTGCGCAGGGAAGATTCAAACGCATCTATACCTGATTGGGAACCGGTCACCTTAATCAAGTACCCGCGCGCGAGCACACGAACATCCGGGTGTTGGTTTTTCAGGCAAAGGATATTGTGGTTGTTGACGCCATAAAACGTAGCTGTATCCAAGGCATCGTTTAAGTATAAAATAGCATCCATATCAGGAAAGGGGAAACGAAGGTAGGGAAGGTAAAAACGTGACTACTTGATCTGTCACCCGGGCACAAAGGGTCGACTGGCCATTGCTGAGCACGAGGTAAGGGGCATGCAGTTGCCGGTTATACACCGCAATCTGATCGAGGGTAGATTGACCCATCGTCACATGGGGAGCCTTAAACTCCAGCAGCATCCATGGTTGCATATCCATGGTATAGACAATGGCATCCACGCGTTTACCCTCGATGGCTACTTCCACGGCGATGCGGGAGGCGGGATAAGCGCACTGGGAGAGCAGGTAGGTCAGAAACTGCTGACGAACCTCCTCTTCCGGTGTACGTTTGACCCATTTGCGCCGGTAGGCACAAAATATTTGATTTACTTCTGCCAATTATCTTTGAGTGATGCGGTACGATTGAATACCAAATGCGTATCCGTGGTATCCGGATCGACGACAAAATATCCCTGTTTGAGGAACTGGTAATGCCCCACTTGCGCAATGCCCTCTATCATTTGGGGCGTGTGTTGTTCGCTGATGAGCGAATGTTCTACCTTGCAGTTGACCACCTTGAGGCTGTTGGGATTGAGCAGATCGCGAAAATCGCCTTCTTCCGCACTGGGGTTCTCGCAGGCAAAGAGTCGGTCGTACAAGCGTACTTCGGCATCCAGCGCGCTGTTGCATTCCACCCAGTTGATGGTTGCTTTGGTTTTACGGTTTCCTCCTTCGGTGCCCGATTTGCTGTCCGGGTCATAGGTAGCGTAAACGGTGGTAATATTTCCCTGGGCATCCTTATCGCAGCCAGTTGCCTGAATGATGTAGGCTGATTTGAGGCGCACCTCGCGTCCACCGGGGCTGAGGCGGAAGAAGTTTTTGTCACTTATTTCCTGGAAATCGCCCCGTTCGATATACAGTTGGTTGGCAAACGGCATTTCGCGGGAGCCCAATTCGGGATGGCCGTCTATATTCTCGGCCAGAATCGTTTCGCCCGTCTTGTCATAATTGGTAATGACGAGTTGGATGGGATCGAAGATAGCGCATACGCGCGGGGCTGTCTCTTTGAGACTTTCCCGAATGGTGTGTTCGAGCAGTCCGAGGTCGATCATGCCCTCGACTTTGGTATAACCTATTTTATTGATAAACTCACGAATGGCTTCGGGCGTATAACCACGGCGGCGCAAACCGCAAACGGTCGGCATGCGGGGGTCGTCCCAACCGGCTACCAGTCCTTCTTTAACCAATTGCAGCATTTTGCGTTTGGACATCACCGTATAGGTTATGTTCAGACGATTAAATTCGTACTGATGCGGACGATAGGGTCCTTCGCAGAACTGATCAATAAAATAGTCGTATAGTGGGCGATGCACCACAAACTCCAAGGTGCAGATGGAGTGTGTGACGCCTTCAAAATAATCCGATTGTCCATGGGCAAAATCGTACATGGGGTACACATTCCACTGGCGTCCGGTACGATGGTGCGGGTGTGAGGTGATGATGCGGTACATGATCGGATCCCGGAAATGCATATTGGGATTGGCCATATCGATCTTGGCACGCAACACCATACGTCCCTCTTCTATTTCGCCGTTTTGCATGGCCTGGAACAAGCGGAGATTTTCTTCCACCGAGCGATTACGATAAGGAGAGGCCTGTCCGGGTTCGGTAGGCGTACCTTTCTGTTGGGCTATCTGTTCGGCCGTCTGTTCATCCACATACGCCTTACCTTCCTGAATAAACCGAATGGCCAGGTGATACAGTTTCTCAAAGTAATCACTGGCATAGTATACATGTCCCCATTGGAAACCGAGCCAACGAATATCCTGCTGGATAGAGTCCACATACTCCACATCTTCTTTGACAGGATTGGTATCATCAAATCGGAGGTTGCACACTCCGTGATATCTCTGTGCGATACCAAAATCCATGCAAATGGCCTTGACATGACCTATATGCAGATAGCCATTGGGTTCTGGCGGAAAACGGGTCTGTATTCGCCCATTATTCTTACCATCTGCTAAATCTTTTTCCACGATTTGCTCAATAAAATTGAGACTTTTCTCTTCTGTTTCCATATGTTATTATATACCTTTGACAACACCTCTCGGTGAGTTTTTAATAAATTCGACAATTGCATCTCGTTCTGCACAGGGGGCTATCTCAGCCAGCACGCGTTCTGTCGCCTGCGTCATATTGAGGTTGGACTGGAAGTACAGCCGATAGACCTGCTGAATGGTGTGAATCTGTTCCGGGGTAAAGGCTCGACGATTGAGTCCTACGGAATTGATGCCACAGTACTGAATAGGTTCTCTGGCTGCAATGATATACGGCGGTATATCCTTATTGATTTTGCTTCCTCCCTGCACCATTACATGTTCACCGATGTGGGTAAACTGGTGCACCAGTGTGCCGCCACCTATGATGGCCCAATCTTCTACCACTACCTCTCCGGCCAACTGGGTCGCATTGGACATAATGACATGGTTTTTGATGAGGACATCGTGCGCCACATGGCAGTAGGCCATAATCAGGCAGTTGGAGCCCACGACGGTTTGGCCTTTGGAGGCTGTGCCGCGGTGAACGGTCACAAACTCACGCAGGGTGGTATTATCTCCAATGATGGCCAGGGTATCTTCGCCCTGGAACTTCAGATCCTGAGGAATAGCGCCAATAACAGCTCCTGGAAACACGCGACAATTGCGTCCGATACGCGTGCCGGAGCAAATAGTGGCATTGCTGCCAATGGAAGTATGATCTCCTATTTGGACATTGGCCTCGATGCAGGCAAAGGGAGCCACTTCCACATTCTCACCAAGACGAGCATCCGGGTGGACATAGGCTAAGGGTGAAATCATAATCGTACTATTTTATTTATGGATTGTTCATATATTGTTCCAACAGGCGCTGGCATGCAAACGTATTGAATCCATGTCCGGGTCGGGTCACCTGAATGTGACCACGGATACGGACACCGAGCAGACTCATGTCGCCTATCACATCTAACAGTTTGTGCCGCGCAGGTTCGTTGGCATAATGCAAATCGACCAGGTATCCCAAATGATGGGCATTAAACGGTGGGCGATGAATCAGGCGACAGATGAGGGTCATCAACCATTGGGGTATATGTCGATCATAGATGACCACTGCATTGTCCAAATCGCCCCCTTTTATCAGTCCCACGCAGAGCAGAGGCACTATTTCCCGCAAAAAGCAAAACGTACGCGCCGGAGCTATCTGGGTGGCAAAATCGTTTAGGTCATTGAGTTCCGCTTTTTGTCGTTTGACAATGACGGAAGGATAGTCCACCATCACGCTGACCTCATAGTTAGGAGCAGGGGTGAGGACGATACTGCTGCCCTGCGCATTGGCCAATCGAATGGGCTGAGTAATCACCCACTCTTTGGCCATCGCCGTTTGTGGTTGAACACCCGCCTCCATGATGGCCTCCACCCAAGGCTGGGCACTGCCGTTGAGAATAGGTATCTCCGGACCGTCCACCTCAATGAGGCAATTGGTTATCTGTAAGGCATACAGGGCAGCGAGCAGGTGTTCTACCGTAGACACACGCCACTTGCCATTGACCAGCACCGTTCCCCGATTGGTTTTGCCCACATATTGCGCCAAGGCCTCAAAGGCGGGTCTGTCCGGCAAATCGGTTCTGCAGATACGAATGCCACTGTTTTCATCCGCCCCAGATAACGTCACCGTCACCTGGGCTCCCGTATGCAGTCCCTTGCCACAGCGAGTCACCGAATGTTGAAGCGTTTGTTGGTTCATGGTTAATGTTGTCCCGATTGTTTAAACCTCACCACAGCGCGACGCCAAACCGCCGCGTCTATGGCAGGTGAACCCATATATGTTCCCGGTTTGCGAACGGAACTGGCCACTCCACTCTGAGCGCCAAAGATGCAGTTGTCTGCTATTTCCAGATGTCCTGCCACGCCCACCTGACCGGTCAGCATGCAGTGATTGCCGATTCTGGTCGAACCGGCCACGCCCACCTGACTGCACAGCACGCAGGACTGACCAATCGTTACATTGTGACCAATCTGTACCAGATTATCGATTTTGGTATTGCGGGAGATACGGGTTTGTCCCATCATGGCCCGATCAATACACGTATTGGCTCCTATTTCCACATCATCCTCTATCACCACGGTGCCTATCTGCGGAATCTTGTGGTACACACCCTGTTCATTGGGTTCAAAACCAAAACCGTCCGCTCCAATGACTGCCCCCGCATGGATGATACAATCGTTACCAATCACACAGTTATAATAGATTTTGGCCCCTGCATAAACGATGGTATGATCACCCAGTGTCACATTCTCACCGATGTAGGCATTGGGATAAATCTGCACTCCTGCTCCCAGTTTGACCCCAGGAGCGACATACGCCATGGCTCCAATATAGGCATCTTCCGGCACCTGAACATCCGGAGCAATGTAGCAAGGTTGTTCCAGTCCCTGATGCTTGGGTCTCATGGCTTTTTCTACCAGCGCCAGCACTTGTGCCATGGCGGCACGAGCATTGTCCACCAACACCAGCGCCGTGGTGTGGGTAAGGGCGGCAATATCCTCTATCAGCGATGCTGTCACCAGCGTCACGGAAGCCTGTGTGGTAGCGATATAGGGCAGGTATTTGCTGTCGCAAACGAAACACAAATCACCCTCTTGAGCCGTTTCGACACCGGATATATTATGCACTTTATTCTCCCCATTGCCTTGAAGTTTGCCTCCAAGCAAAGCTGCGATTTGAGAAGCACTGAATTCCATTACAGTCTGTATTGAAAAAGATATAATTTCTTGGGTTTACGCGTTAATGCCTTGAGATCCAATATCTCACTGGCCGTAGCGATATCGTGGACCGTACCATCGGAATAGAGGATATCAATGGAGTCATCTTTTTCCGAATAGGTATTGCTGGTGGACACATGTTGGGAATAGAAATAATGCGCATCCTGTGGCTGGATATCCAACGCTTGGGCAAAGGTTTGGTCCAACTCCTCACGTTGGAAATCGGTTAACGGGTTTTCCAGCAGTTTTCCCCGATACAGGTTACGGTTGGTGAACGCAGCGCTTAACAGCCGCAACACCTTATCATCGTGAGACATCCAAACCTTGATGGCACTCTGGACATCACTGTCGTCCAATAAGGCATATTGCGTCAACGCTTCGCTGCCTACATAAAAATCGGCGGCACTCAGATGATGGTATAAGAAATAATGCAACGCCGGGCTTGCAAACAGTTTCACACCTTGATTGGCCAACTCTTTGGCACGCGAAAGCACGGCAATCAGCAACTGTTCAGCCGCTACGGATGTCTTGTGCAGATAGACCTGCCAGTACATCAAGCGGCGAGCCACCAGAAACTTCTCCACCGAATAGATTCCTTTCATTTCCACCACCAGATGATCGTCCACCACATTCAGCATCTTAAGCAACCGTTCACTGGCCACCCTACCCTCCTGCACACCGCAGAAAAAAGAATCTCTACACAGGTAATCCATGCGATCCACATCCAATTGGCTGGAAATGAGTTGATGCAGAAAATGACGCGGATACTCGTTCTTGAATATGGCAATGGCATCCGTCAATGCCCCTGGAAGATCCCGATTGATTTGCTCCATCATCAACAGCGATATTTCCTCGTGGGTAATGCCGTCTACGAGCGTATGCTCGAGCACATGGGAAAAAGGTCCATGACCAATATCGTGCAACAAAATGGCAATTTGGGCGGCTGTAGCCTCCTGATCGGAGATGGCGATTCCTTTTCCTCGCAGATTATCTATTCCCTCCTGCATCAGGTGCATCGCCCCCAGGGAATGCAACAGGCGTGAATGCATGGCTCCGGGATACACATAGTAACTCAGACCCAATTGACGAATTCGAGTCAGTCGTTGAACATACGGATGTTGCAGGACATCAAACACCAAATCATTTGGTAATGTGATAAAACCAAACACTGGATCATTAATTATCTTCCGCTTATTTGCCATAATGCACATTTTAGGCCGCAAAGTTACAATTTTTTTTTGATATTCACAAAAAATACATCAAAAATTTGCATATTTCTAAAAAAAGCAGTACTTTTGCAGCCGCTTTCGAGGAAAGATGGCGGAGTGGTCTAACGCGGCGGTCTTGAAAACCGTTGATCTGAGAGGATCCGGGGGTTCGAATCCCTCTCTTTCCGC
>DCIY01000012.1 GCA_002317295.1 Bacteroidales bacterium UBA1714 | reverse complement strand
TGATAGTTTCCAAAAACTGATTATTTTAGACGGCAATCAACCCAAGTGGGTGGACTATGATGGTGTACAATATATAGGTGTTATTCCATTTTTATTAGGAGATTAACCTATTTATCGCCCTTTCCCTAAAATTGTTACAACTTTTTTGCCCAAACGCTTGCACATATCAGATTTTTTTTGTACTTTTGCAGCGATAAATCGTTCATTTGGTGTAGAATTTGATATATAATAATATCTAATTTGGTGTATATTTTGAAATTGTATAACGTCTAATTTGGTGTAGTGTAATTTATGAAACGTAAGATTTACAGCGAGTTACGCGATTGGAAAGAACATCGTTCAACACACGAAGCCTTGTTAATCGAAGGTGCTCGACGTATTGGCAAGAGCTATATTGTAGAGGAATTTGCCAAACAAGAGTATAAAAGTTATATCTTGATAGACTTTAGCAAAATATCTCTTGAGCAACGAGATATATTTGAAAAGCACCTCAACAAGAAAGATTTGGATATTTTCTTTCGCTTAATAGCCTTAGAATGGGGTGTGAAACTATACCCCCGTCAATCTCTTATCATCTTTGATGAAGTGCAGAAATACCCCAAAGCTCGCGAAGCCGTAAAAATGCTTGTGGAAGATCATCGGTACGATTATATCGAAACAGGAAGTTTGGTTAGTATTCGTCGAAATACGAGGAATATCCTTATTCCCAGTGAGGAACGTAGTGTACCTATGTATCCGATGGATTTCGAAGAATTTCTTTGGGCTGTTGGAGAGGAGGAACTAATGCCGTATGTGGCTGACTGTATGACCAAACAGGAACCTTTACAAACCTCCCTCCATTGCAAAATGATGTTGTATCTGCGTACCTACATGATAGTGGGGGGCATGCCGCAAGCCGTATTAGCTTGGAAAGATACACAAGATTTTGATGCGGTAGATAAAGCCAAGAGACTGGTGCTGAATCTGTATCGCAATGATATCTACCAATATGCAGGTGTACACGCCGAGAAAGCTGTGAAAATCTGGGACGCTATACCAGGTCAATTGCAGAAAAGAGAGAAACGATTCCGAATAGGCAAGGTGAAGAGAGGTGCGCGTACACGTGACTTTGAAGGTGCGTTGTTTTGGCTAAGAGAAGCGCAAATTGTCAATTTCTGCGTTGCAGCTACTGAACCCAGCGTGGGACTTGGCCTAAATGAAGACGATATGCGCTATAAAATCTATTTAAATGATACAGGATTGCTTCTATCGCATGCATTTAGTGAAGACTCGCGCAGCATGAACGAGCTGTATAAGAAACTCATGTTAGGCAAATTGGAGCTAAACAAAGGAATGTTGGTAGAAAATCTTGTGGCACAGATGCTGCGTGCCACAAGCAAACGACTTTTCTTCTTTGCCACCAACGACCCCAACAATAGTGAGAACACAATGGAAATAGATTTTCTTATTCGTAAACCACAAATTACTAATAAACACAACATTTCACCCATTGAAGTCAAGTCCACACAAAAATACTCCCTCTCGTCACTTACGCGGTTTATGACCAAATATCACAACTTTGCTGCTACACCCTATATAGTGCATAGTGGAGATTTCAAAACTTGCGAGGGATTGGTTTATCTGCCACTATATATGGCGCCTTTACTGTAGATCCCTGCGTGGAAGTGGCGGTTTTTACCTAAGCAATAATAAGGACTAACATTAAGAATAAAGGAGAGCGCAAAACCAATGTGTCTCTCCTTTTTTTTGCACTATATTTGCACATGTCAAAAAAAAGCAGTACCTTTGCACCCGAAATTGCATGCGAAAAAAATCGCAACGAAAAAAATCGCAATATTAACAATTTGAAAATCAATAAATAATATGAATCCTTTTTGTTTTGGCTCTATTGTTGAGAATGAGTTTTTTACCGACAGAACGGAAGAATTGCAACTACTCAAACAGCGATTGGATAGTGAGAACCATATTGTTCTGATTAGTCCACGACGTTTTGGTAAAAGCAGTTTGGTGCAAAAAGTTTTGACGCAAATTCAACGTCCGCACATAACCATCAACCTACAACAAGTTCTTCATGTTAGGGAGTTAGCTGAATTGATTGTTAGAGAAGTATGCGCATTGTATCCGAGTGAGAAAATAAAACATCTGTTATCATCTTTCCGTATTCTCCCCACTATTTCGACAAATATGTTATTGGGCACAATAGATGTTACCTTTCAGCCAAATATTAAGGAAGATGTTGCCTTAGAAGATGCGATGAATCTCTTGTCTAATGTCTCAACACCGGAAAAACGACTAATTGTCGTCTTTGATGAATTTCAAGAAGTGGTACAAATACAAAAGGGGTTGGATAAACAGTTACGAGCTATCATGCAAAAGCAAAAAGGGCTCAACTATATTTTCTTGGGGAGTCAGGAATCCATGATGACGGATATCTTTGAGAAGAAAAAAAGTCCTTTCTACCATTTTGGTCAGTTGATGCACCTCAATCGCATACCCGAAAATGATTTTCGTAGCTATGTGGTTGATCGGTTGCCTAATTATGTGGACAACTCTCCTATAGTGGATAGTATATTTGCTTTTACCAAATGTCATCCATATTATACCCAGCAACTCAGTTCGGCTGTGTGGGAACTGATGACCTATCCTCGTATTTCAGAGGATGTAGTAGAGATTGCTATTCAACAGCAGGTTCGAGAACATGACTTGGATTATGAACGGTTGTGGAATTCACTTAATCGAACAGATAGAGGAGTGTTACGCCAATTATGCTTCAGTCGGAATCCCATGACATCTCGCCTTGATCCCTCCAGCACAACCTATAGTTCGATGAAACGAATGCTCAAATCAGGTCTGCTTATCAAAGAGGATGGCTTTTCCATAGAAGACCCATTTTTTAATCGTTGGTTACAAGGTTACCTTAGATAAGACAATATGCCCTCAGAATGGCGTAATACGAAGCGCGCTGAAAGCGCTACGACGGAAAAAGTTCTAACGTAAACCATAAAACAAAAGGTTGATCCAAACGGGTCAACCTTTGTTTTATGCGAATCATCAGGAACAATTGATGGTGGTGTAACGCATTTCAAAGCGAGAAACTGCGAATTTAAAATGACCGGTTTTTTGATTTTCGGCACATTTTGAGTGGCCAAATTGAGTATTTTAGGCAAACTTTCCGGCAATTCCGGAGCATTTTCACATAGCAAATTGTAACGAGGAGTAGTCATAATAGGTTTTGAATAAATAGTTAGTAGGTTGATAATCAAATAGATAATGCGTGAAACTGGTTACAGTTACAGTGGTTACAATCCAAAAAACGAAGGGGTATGGTCCGCCAATTCACCCTATATTCTATATATAATATATTGAATATTAGATAGATATATAGATAATAATAAAGAGAAAAGAAAAGTGGTACCCTTTCAAAAATCGGACTGTAACTGTAACCTGTAACCGTTCAGTCCGATTTTATAGTCACTAATAAATAACACACAGGACAAATCCGAACAACCTTCGGGACAAGTCTTGCGTACTTGAGAAAAAAGCAGTACTTTTGCATCGTGATTCGAATCGCACATGTTCCACGCAGCGTTAGGTCTCGAGAAACTAAGCGTGGAACAAAGTGGTCTTCCTCTTATTTCTTTCCTTTCTTTGGGAACTTGATTAGCGGGAACTGCGCCTGCTTGGTGAGAGTGGCTCCAAAGATGACGCTCACGATCACATCGGCATTGATGGCCCAACCATTGGCGTTGAGAATAGGTGCCAGATTACGGCTGCGCAACTTGATACCTGCCATCACCATGGCCGGACCGGAAATGACGAGCAACAAGCCGGCTATCCAAATCAACAACTGCCACCATGGCAACGAATTGATTCCGTTGGCCAGACTGGTCAGGAAACTGCCTATATAGCCAACAGCCATGCCAATGGCGGCAAAGATACCGGCAAACTTGGCAATATCAAAGGCCTGCTGTTTTCTGGCTTCGGCAGCCGCCTTGGGATCGTCGATGGTTGCCTGAGCATCCGAAGTCATTTGTTCAAAGACCTTATTGTTCTTTTCCGAAGCGGACTTGTTGATTAATGACTGTACCCACTGAGCAAACTTGCGATACGGACTCCAGAAGGCCTGCTTGATGGATATCGGATTATCCACCACCTTGGTAATGACCGCATTCCAGTCATTGCCCTGACGGTCATAGAAAAGGGCATTCTTGCCCACGGTCAGATTGCGTATTTCACCCATGGTTACCGCGGCCACAATCTTCATCGTGGCACCGGCCTTGTTGACGCAGTCACAGTACACCAAAAACATGCCGCTGGCAGGAGCCTGAGCATCCTGTTTGGCCATATCGTTCACCCGAAGCGCCAACGCACACGCACGCTGGTCAATGACTAAGGTACCTGCCTGGAATATGGCCGCCTGACCATTATAAAAATCTTCAAAACTGATGAAGTTGCGCAGCAGGCAATAGAAATCCCGATGCAACACCACCATTTCGCGAAGCGGTGTAAACGGAGCCAGCGCCTGCGCCTTGGCATCGGCATTGGTCTGTTCGATAGCCGCTACCTGTGCCTTCCATGCGGCAATGGCTTCACCCATGGCCACAAAATCCTTCTCTTTCATTCCGGGAGCCACTCGGTCTTCCGCAATCGTAGCCAAACCCATTTGTTCGAGTTTCTTGTCTTCAAACCAGGTGGCATACTCTGCCTGTTTGGCCTCATAAGCAGCCATCACATCGGCGGGGAACGGAGCCTCAGGAACGGGGAGTACAGGCACCTGGACAGCGGCCATTGCTGCATCCACATCGGCTAAACAAATAACCTGCTTATCGCCTGCAATCTCCTGAGCCACAGCCAATAAACCTTCGTCAATAATATCGGTTAACACCACCTCATCCGTACCCTTCATCAGGCATTCAGGATTGAGTCGGTCGCACAACCAATCGGCTGTGGCAATGATATCCTTGACATGCAGACAGTTGTCATGATCACGATCCACCAATTGCAAGGTTTGTGTATCCATTTCCAAACCCGAAACCGGACACGATTGTACGGTCCACAGTTTCTCATCCAACTCCGAGAGGTGACGAATATCCTCTCCCTGTTCAATCTTTACACGAATAGAACCGCCCATATAGGCGAAATGAAATGTATAAGCCATATTAGTGAAGTATTAGATAAATCAATTCTTTCCACAAATCTGCATCCTTGGCGCTGGGGTTGTTGATGCCCTTGAGTCGCGCATCGATGGCGCGAAAATAGCCAATGATCAAAAACGTCTTGCCAGCCGAAAATCGTTTGGCCGCAGCCGCATAGTTTTTGACTGCAAACGGGGCCACACCCAGCGCCGAAGCCGCTGCCCGTTCATCCCGACCATTGGCCGGCAGGTAATGATAAATCATTAAGTTGGCAAAAAATCCGTATAATATGCCCAGCTCTTTGACCATCGGATGGTCCTTGGACGAAGCAAAATACTGGGTGATACGATTGGCCTTGAGCACATCGCCCTTGATGAGTGCCTCCTGCAATTCGAACACATTATAATCCTTGGATATGCCCACATTGCGTTCCACCAGATTCATATCGATACTGCGGCAGTCTTGAGGCATGCCCAAGAGCAATTTTTCCACCGCCCCCACAATGGCACTCAGGTCGGTTCCCAAATAGTCCGCCAGCATCTGAGGCACCCGTTGATCCATGGTGCAAGACAAGTGACGATCGGCTATTTGGCTCTGCAAATACGATGTGATCCATGCTGTCATCTGATAGTCCTTAAGACGATCGCTTGGCATCATCACCCCACCCTGTTTCTCCAGATTCTTCCACACACTGAGGCGCTTGTCCAGGTTGCTGTATTTATGACAGATGACCAATATCGACGATTCCACCACATGCTCCATGTATAAGGCCAGCGCATCCCACTTTTTAATGGTCTGTGCCTCCTTGACAATCACCACTTTTTTGCCTCCCATCATGGCAAATCCACGCGCTTGGGAGATGGCGGGCGCAATATCCGCTCCAGGAAGGTCTTTGCCATAAATGACCACCTGATCAAACTCTCGCGCCATGGCATCCAAAGCATGCTGCTCGATATAGTCTGACACCAGATCAATGTAATATGGTTCCTCACCATACAGCACATATACGGGAGCCCATTGACCTCGCTTCAGTTGTCCTATCAATTCGTCGTATTTCACCATTTACATGTAATTTGCTTGCAAAATTACTAAAATAATTGCATATGTCAAAATATTTTTGTACTTTTGCGCCAAATTTTGCAAAAATGATTACAATCGAACAACTAAAAGATGTCCAGATACGCGCCGATAAGCTCAAACAATATCTGCAAATCGATGAAAAGCGTATTCAATTGGAAGAAGAAGAACTCCATACCCAGGCCCCCGGATTTTGGGACGATGCCAAGGCTGCAGAGGCTCAAATGCGTAAGGTAAAAGGGATTAAGCGATGGCTCGATGGATTTGAAGGCGTCCGCACGGCTGCCAATGAACTCAGTCTGGCCTTTGATTTTTATAAGGATGAACTCGTTAGCGAGGAGGAGGTTGATTTGGCGTACGCGCACGCGCTTACCCAAGTGGAGGACCTCGAAATGAAGAATATGCTGTCCCACGAGGAGGACCAAATGCCCGCGGTACTCAAGATTGTATCCGGCGCAGGAGGTACGGAGGCTCAGGACTGGGCCGAGCAGCTGATGCGTATGTACCAGCGCTATTGCGAGAAGCATGATTACAAAGTGACCATCGCCAACTTCCAGGAGGGCGATGAAGCCGGTATCAAAACCGTTACTTTCAATATCGAAGGCGACATGGCCTATGGGTATCTCAAAAGCGAGAATGGTGTTCACCGCCTTGTGCGCGTGAGTCCGTACAACGCTCAAGGCAAACGCATGACCTCGTTTGCCAGTGTGTTTGTCGTGCCGTTGATTGATGACAGTATCGAGATAGAAGTCAATCCTGCCGGCATCAGTTGGGACACTTTCCGCTCATCCGGAGCCGGAGGACAAAACGTCAACAAGGTGGAATCGGGTGTGCGCTTGCACTATAAGTTCATCAACTGCCTCACCGGTCAGCCGGACGAGATAGTCATTGAGAATACGGAGACCCGCGACCAGCCCAAGAACCGCGAAAACGCATTGCGCCACTTGCGGAGTCAGTTGTATGAACTGGAACTGGAAAAACGCCGTCAGGCCGCAGCCAAAGTGGAAGCGGGAAAGAAGAAAATCGAATGGGGTTCGCAGATTCGCAGTTATGTGTTTGATGACCGTCGTGTGAAGGATCACCGAACCAATTACGAGACCCATAATGTCAATGCCGTTATGGATGGCGATATCGATGCTTTCATCAAGGCATATCTGATGGAGTTCCCGGACTAATCAATCTATGGAATATCAATATTTATCACATATCAATTCGCCCCGTGACTTAAAAAGTTTGCCCAAGGAGGCGTTGCCACGGGTGTGCGACGAGTTGCGGGATTTTATCATTCAGGAGCTCAGCCACAACCCCGGACATCTGGCTTCATCCTTGGGAACGATTGAGTTAACGGTGGCCTTGCATTATGTCTTTGACACCCCGGATGATCGTCTCGTTTGGGATGTGGGTCATCAGGCCTATGCGCACAAGATTTTGACCGGTCGTCGGGACCGATTCTCCACCAACCGCCAGTTTCATGGTCTGGCTCCCTTCCCCACTCCGTTGGAGAGCGAGTATGACAGTTTTGTAGCCGGTCATGCCTCCAACAGCATCTCTGCTGCGTTGGGTATGGAGATTGCCAATGAGCGATTGGAACCTATGGGGCATCCTCATCGTCATGTGGTGGCTGTCATTGGCGACGGAGCCATGACAGGAGGTCTGGCCTTTGAGGGACTGAACAACACCTCCATGGACAAAAACAATCTGCTGATTGTGCTCAATGACAACCACATGGCCATTGACCCCATCAAAGGAGGTTTTACGCAATATTTGGTGGATATTACCACCAGTGAACGCTACAATCGAATCCGTTGGTCTCTGTACCGGGCCATGGTCAGACTCCACCTGATGAGCTCTGGCAAAAAAGATCGCCTGTTGCGCATCAACAACAACCTCAAGACTTTGCTCACCCGACAGGAGCATAATATATTTCAGAGTCTCAACATCCGTTACTTTGGTCCGGCTGACGGACACAATGTGGTGGATTTGGTGCGTATCCTAAGCGAAATCAAGAACCACCGAGGACCCAAGGTGCTGCATATCATTACCAAGAAGGGCAAAGGATATGCGCCTGCGGAGAATGACCAGACGATTTGGCATGCTCCCGGGGAGTTTAATGTCACCAACGGCGAACGACACCTGTCCCAAGCTTCGGAACCGCTGTGGCAGGAGGTGTTTGGCCAGACCTTATTGGATCTGGCTAAGCGCAATAAGAAGGTGGTGGGTATCACACCTGCCATGCCTTCGGGATGCTCCATGACCATTATGCAACACGAATTGCCCGATCGCGTGTTTGATGTGGGTATCGCAGAAGGACATGCGGTCACTTTCTCCGCCGGAATGGCCAAAGAGGGGCTCATTCCGTTTTGTAACATCTATTCGTCCTTCCTGCAACGCGCCTATGACAATATCATTCACGATGTGGCCATTCAGAAACTGCATGTCATTTTATGCATTGACCGAGCCGGTATTGTAGGCAATGACGGCATGACCCACCACGGGTTATTGGATTTGGCGTATTTGCGTCCTGTTCCGAACATCCAAATAGCGGCTCCCATGAGTGCCCAGGATCTGCGAGACATGATGACATTGGCGCTGGAGGCACCGGGGCCGTTTGCCATTCGGTACCCACGCGGTCGCTCGTACTCGGCACCAGAGCATGAACCCGTGCTATTGGGTAAAGGAAGGCTGTTGCGTGAGGGCAACAGAGTGGCTGTTCTCAGTTTGGGAGCCATCGGCGCCACGGTGGAAAAAGCGCTGAACAACATGGGAGATTCGGCATCGGCCTTTGCCCATTGGTCCATGCGCTGGCTCAAACCCCTGGATACGGAAATTTTGGACTATGTCGGCACCCATTTCCACCAAATCGTAACCATCGAAGATGGCGTCATCAGCGGCGGATTGGGAAGTGCCGTATTGGAATATATGGCTGACCACCATTATACGTGTTCGGTCAAACGTTTAGGCATCAATGACCAGTTTGTGGAGCATGGCAGTACGCAACAGCTCTACCATATGCTGGGGTTGGATGCTGAAGGTATACAACAAGCATTGGAATCATTATGAAAATTATCATTGCAGGAGCGGGAGAAGTGGGAACGCACTTAGCCAAGTTGCTGTCGCGTGAAAACATGGACATCAGTCTCATGGACGAACGCCAGGAACGATTAGGTGACCTCGAGGCCAACTATGACATGATTACGCGAGTGGGAAGTCCCACCAGCATTCATGACTTACAGGATATTGGCATTCGGGAAGCCGATTTGTTTATTGCTGTCACGACCTCCGAAACCGAAAACATGACCGCATGCCTGATTGCCAAACAGTTGGGTGCCAAACGCACGCTGGCGCGCATTGAAAACTTCGAATACCTGTTGCCCGAAAATAAACAATTCTTTGAGCAAATGGGTCTCCATCACCTCATTTATCCCGAAGTGCTGGCAGCCAACGAGATTGTCGAATCGCTCAAAACCAACTGGATGCGCTATCACATCAGTTTGTGTGAAGGCGCACTGGAACTATGCGTCATACGCGTTCGTGAAACGGCCAAAACGCTGGGAATGAAGTTCTCCAGCGGATGTTATAACCATGGTCGTTACCGCATCATGGCCATTAAGCGAGACAATGAAACCATCATTCCCACCGGCGATGATGCCCTCATGACAGGTGATATGGTTTACTGCATTTGCACCAGAGAAAACATGGATTTTATGCGGGAGGAGTTGGGTAAACCCAAACGCGAAATCAATAATGTGCTCTTCTTTGGAGGCAGCAAGATTGCCCAAAAAGCCGTTCAGTCCCTGCCCGAAGGCTATACCATCAAGATATTGGAAGCCGATCGTGAAGAAGCGATTCGACTGAGTGAAAAAATAAGCAATGCTTTGATTATCAATGCCGATGGCAGCGATATGGAGGTTCTCAAAGAAGAAGGTATCCAGGATGCGGATGCGTTTGTGGCCGTGACCGAAAGCAGTGAGGCCAATATCTTTGCCTGTCTGGCAGCCAAGCGTTTGGGCGTGCGCAAAACGATAGCCGAAGTGGAGAATATTGACTACATTCCCATGGCGGAAGGTTTGGACATCGGAGCCGTACTGAATAAGAAAACCATTACGGCCAGTTATATCTACCAGATGCTGCTCAACGCCAGCGTACTCAATGTACGCAATCTCACCAGTGCTGACGCCGAAATCGTGGAGTTTCTGGCCACCGAATCCAGTCGTATCACTCGGGGAAAAATCAAAGACGCATCCCTGCCCAAAGAAGCTACCATCGGTGCCATTGTACGTGCCGGAGAAGGTATTCTGGTCAATGGTGATACCGTCATTTTGCCATCCGACCGCGTGGTTGTATTGTGCAAAAGTAATGTCCTGAAAAAACTGGAGAAGTTCTTTCAATAATCTGTCTCTTCCGCTATGACACGCGCATTTAACTGGCGAATCATTTTTCGAACCATCGGAGCACTTACGCTGATAGAGTCCTTGTTTATGGGTTTGGCAACCGGTGTCAGTTATTGGTATGGCGAATCCGATTCTCAAGCCTTTCTGGCCTCTACGCTCATTACCCTGTTTTCAGCCTTTTGGGGATTTCTGTTTGGTCGCAAGGCATCCAACCATGTAGGAGAACGGGAAGGATATGTCGTTGTTGCCCTGGTCTGGGTCATCTTCTCTGTTTTTGGTATGTTGCCCTATTACCTGAGCGGACAGATACCCAATATCACCAATGCGTGGTTTGAAACCATGTCCGGATTTACCACCACAGGTGCCACCATCTTACCCAATGTGGATATCATGAGCCATGGCGTACTCTTTTGGCGATCGCTCACCCAATGGTTGGGAGGTCTGGGTATTATTGTGCTGTGTGTAGCTCTGCTTCCGATGTTTGGTTTGGGCGGCATGCAGCTCTATGCCGCAGAGGTAACCGGTGTCAATTATGAAAAAACCAGCCCTCGTATAGCAGATACAGCCAAACGCCTGTGGGGAGTATATATTCTGTTTACCCTGTCCGAAGCGCTATTGCTCAATCTGTTTGGCATG
Organism: Bacteroidales bacterium UBA1714; assembly: GCA_002317295.1. GTDB lineage: Bacteria > Bacteroidota > Bacteroidia > Bacteroidales > Paludibacteraceae > Colicola. The sequence goes on along the minus strand of DCIY01000012.1, from coordinate 57,643 downwards.
AATTATTTCGATTCTTTCTGCCATGCATTCAGCACCGTGGCCACCGGCGGATTCTCCACCCATACCAACAGTATCATGGACTTCAGCCCCGCCATTCAATATATCATCGCTATCTATATGGTGCTGTCCGGAATCAATTTTGCCATGATCATCTACCTGTTCACCGGCAAATCCCAACGACTTATTCAGGATGAAGAGACACGCTGGTATCTCAGCGCCATCCTTATCTGCACCCTGTTGCTGATGATTGGGCTGTTTGTCCATTACAGTTTCGTTGATTTCCAAGCCACCCTATCCTGTTGGCAAGATGGTCTGTGTCAAATGGAACGGGCTTTCCGCAAAAGTTTCTTTATGGTAGCCAGCGCCATGACCTCCACCGGTTTTGCCGCGTCCGACTATATGAGTTGGCCCAAACTGTTCTGGGTGTTTGTGTTCTTTATCATGTTCACAGGAGCTTCTTCGGGCAGTACATCCGGAGGTATCAAATGGATTCGTATTCTGATTTTTACCAAAAGCGGTTTGGCGGAGATTCAACGACGTATCCACCCAAATGCCATCATACCCATTAAGTACAACGGTCGTCCCCTGAACCACGAGACCATCAGTAATGTCATGGCCTTCATGATTTTTTACATCGCCATCCTCATTCTGACCGTACTCATTTTCTGCGGTTGCGGTGTCAATTTTGACGAAGCCATAGGAACAGCAGTATCTGCTATCGGTAACGTGGGCGTCAGTATTGGCCAGTTTGGTCCCAGCGGTTCGTATGTCGACTTTCCGGTGGTGGCCAAATGGTGGATGACCTTTGTGATGCTCATCGGCCGTCTCGAGATTTTTACCATTTTGTTGTTGTTTACCAAAGCGCTTTGGAAAAAGTAAATCTATGAAACCTAAACATATTTTGGCTTGGATTGTGGCTGTTATCGCCTGTCTGGCTGTCATCAGTTGGCTGTTTCCCACACAAGGCATTGTATTGGGCGATGTTCAATTGCGTTGGCCCTCGCTGCAACAGGTCCTCACTCAGGACCCAGGACCCGACTGCACCAGCCCTGCCCTCGACACCCTTTCCATCCTCTCTACCCCTTCCACCCTCTCTGCCCCTTCCGCCATCTCTACCCCTTCCGCCTCTCTTCCCAACAGTTATCGTAGCGACAGGACAGAGTCCGCTGTCGCGTATGGTAGGGACGACTCGTCCCGTATCGTTGTCGTTGAGGCAACGCCTCATACCTGGATAGCCCCTTTGCGCGAAGCGTTAGGCTCAGCAGACACCACAACCATTCATATCGTTCATTATGGCGATTCGCAATTGGAGGGAGATAGAATGACCACCAACCTGCGCAGACGGTTACAAACCCGCTATGGCGGTTCAGGAGCCGGCCTTATCCCCCTGCATCAGACCATCTCGTCGAGAACGATCCACCAGATGCTGACCATGAATGGCAAGATACAATCTACCGGGGAAGGGCCCAAACGGTATTTGGCATACGGACCCAAAAAAAATCGTCGTGAGAATGCCATCTATGGTGTCATGGGTCAGGTGGCTATGATGAATGACAGTCTGTGTGCAGGAAGCGAAGAGATGAGTTTGCGCATAGAGCCCATGACCAATGAGAAATATCCAGCCCGTTACTTCAACCGCATACGTGTTTTGTGTGACGGAGACATACATGTATCCATCGACCACGCCCAAGTTCTGAGTTCAGGCTATTATGCCCTGCCTGACAGCACAACGCGTTGCACCATTCAGTTGCAAGGCCGTGGTGAAGTGTATGGTATCGGCATCGAATCTGATCACGGTATCATGGTGGATAATATCCCCATGCGCGGTTGCGCCGGAACGATTTTTACCGGCATTCGTTCTGCCCAACTCACGGACTATTTTTCAGCCACATCCACCCGCCTGATTATCCTTCAGTATGGGGGCAATGTCATTCCCTATTCATCTGATACTGCTTCCGTTTACGCATACATCAAACGAATTCGGGCCCAGGTCAGATACCTGCAACATTGTGCCCCTCAGGCCGGTATCCTGTTTATTGGTCCGTCCGATATGCTTACCACCATCGATGGACACAAAACCAGTTACCCTATTTTGCCGGTGATGGATCACGCCCTCAAGAAGATGGCGCAAGAGGAAAATATCGGTTATTGGAGTCTGCTCGATGCCATGGGAGGCATCGGCGGTATGCTCAGTTGGCAACAACGAGGCTGGGCAGGCAGCGATGGCGTTCACTTTACCCGCAAGGGAGCCGATCAGGCTGGCGAAATGCTGGCACAATATATTTTGGAACAATTGGCGGCAGAAGAATAAATCGTGGATTTTTTACGCCACATATTTACCTTTGACAGCGATTCACCCCTGCTGTTTACCCAACTTTATTTTTGGGTATTCTTTGCCATTGTGTACGCGGTGTTTGCGCTCATTATGAACGCCCAACATCCCTCACACAATACCTTACATCGGCGCAACCTGTTTCTGATGCTGGTCAGTTGGTTCTTTTATTACAAAACCAGCGGCGAGTTTTTAGCCATTCTCATTTTTCTCACCTTCAGCAACTGGGCCATTGCGTTTGCCATTCGGCAGGCGCAAACGCGTGCACAGACGACCTTGGCCAAAGGGTGGATGATACTGAGCGTCATCATCGATTTGGGGTTTTTGTGCTATTACAAATATGCCTATTTTGGCGTGGATGTGTTCAATTCCATCTTTGGCACCCACTACAGCATTGTGGACCAAATCATCCTGCCGGTAGGTATATCGTTCTACACATTCCAGGTCATTTCCTACACCGTGGACGTCTACCGACGCAGCGTGGCTCCGGTAGCCAATTTTCTGGATTTCGGTTTCTATGTCGCCTTTTTTCCCGGTTTGGTGGCCGGCCCTATCGTACGGGCATCGGAATTTATTCCTCAGTTGTACAAACCGTTTCACCTGAGCCGACGAGCCGCCGGATTGGCCATATTTTGGATGATTAACGGGTTGGCCAAAAAGATTATCCTCAGCGATTATTTGGCTGTCAATTTTATTGACCGCGTTTTTGATAACCCGCTTCTGTTCTCCGGATTTGAAAACCTGTTTGCCATTTTTGCCTATTCACTTCAGGTCTATGCAGACTTTTCCGGATATACGGATATCGCCATCGGCGTGGCCATGCTCATGGGATTTTACCTGCCCCGCAACTTCGATTCGCCCTACAAATCGGCCAACCCTCAGGAGTTTTGGCGTCGGTGGCATCAGAGTCTGAGCCGTTGGCTCAAGTCGTATGTTTACATTCCGTTGGGAGGCAATCGCACCTTGTTTGGACGTCCCGCTAACCGTCTGTTGGCCAGCAATGTCAACTCGTTTGCCACCATGCTTATTGGAGGATTATGGCACGGAGCCAGTTGGAACTTTATCATTTGGGGAGGCCTCAACGGCATCGGTATGATTGTGGCCAAATGTTGGCATAGTCTCAAAGAAACCCTTGGAATCGAAACGTTTATTCAGCGTCATCGATGCATTCGTGGCCTGGATCATGTCCTATGCGTATTACTCACTTTTACGTTTGTCACCTTCACCCGCTTATTTTTCCGTTCGAGTTCCAACCTTGATCCGGCCACAGCCAACTCTCAGGCATGGCTGACGGCGCGCCAAATGATGGGACAGATTGTGGGAGCATGGGATAGCAGTATCATTCCACTCTTCCTGTTACAATATGGCAATATCGTGTTGCTGTTTTTCGTCGGAATGGCCATTCATTGGTTACCGACCAAGTTTAAACGCTGGTATCGGCTCACCTTTGCCTCCCTGCCCTGGTGGCTAATGCTGCTAACAGTCGTGCTGGTGATTTTTGTTTCCTACCAGTTCATCACCGCCGAAATGCAACCCTTTATTTACTTCCAATTCTAATTCATCAATTCATCATTCATCATGGTCGGCATCACAGGAGGCATAGGAAGTGGCAAGAGTACCATTGCGCAAGGTATGACAGCGTATGGTTGGACAGTCGTGGACACCGACGCTTTGGCCAAACAGTTGATTGTCTCAGACCCCGACCTGCGTCAGTCTGTTACCGAATTGTTGGGGGAGGAAGCGTACCAGGGTGAGGTGTACAACACCGCCTATGTGGCTTCGCGAGTATTTGGTGACGCCCACTTATTATCCCGCCTCAATGCGCTCGTTCATCCTGTAGTAGCGCGCGAGTTACAGGCGATGGACAATCATCGGCTGTTGGTCGAATGTGCCATTCTGTATGAGAGTGGATTGGACCAACTATGCGACAAAACCATAGCCGTGGTGGCTCCTATGGACATACGCGTGTCGCGAACCATGGCGCGAGACGGGGCTACTCAAGAACAGGTATTGGCCCGCATCGCACAACAAATGAGCGACGAACAACGCGCTCAACGTGCCGATATCATTATTCATAACGATGGAAAATTAAGTATTCAAGACATATGCCAATCACTTCAGCACAATTTGTAATCTCCAGCCCGGATGTAGCTTCATGCCCCAAGTCTTCTCTGCCCGAATATGCCTTCATCGGACGAAGCAATGTAGGCAAATCCAGTCTTATCAATATGCTTTGCCACAATCCCAAACTGGCCAAAACGAGTCAAAAACCAGGTAAGACCTTGCTGATTAACCATTTTCTCATTAATGGCAACCAACCTCATGCCTGGCATCTGGTCGATCTGCCTGGTTACGGATTTGCTCAGGCCGGACTCAAACAACGGGAGAAACTCAAACTCATGATTGAGCGTTATTGCCTGCTGCGCGAACCGCTTATGAGCCTGTTTGTGCTCATTGATTGTCGCATTGAGGCACAACCCATTGATCTGCAATTTATGGAATGGTTGGGTGAAAACGAAATCCCCTTTGCCATTATTTTTACCAAAGCCGACAAACTGGGAAAAGGCGCTCTGGCAGCCAATATCGATGCCTACAAACGCAAAATGCTTGAGTCGTGGGTGGAACTGCCACCTATCTTTGTCTCCAGCGCAGAAAAAGGATTGGGAGGAAATGAAATCGTCTCCTACATCGAACAGGTCAATGCCACACCCACGATATAATTGCTGCCGCCAATAAATAGGACATCATCCTCTGCGGCAGCTCTTTGCGCCGCCTGTACAGCATCCTCTATGGAGGGATAGGCTGTGCCATGCAACCCAAAACCGGATGCCATAGCGGCAAAATCGGCCGCAGCTATGGCACGAGGCGAATCCGCCTGGGTGAAATAGTATATAGCATCTTTAGGCAAGAGCGGCAATACTGACTCCACATCCTTGTCACTGACCATACCAAAAACCATGTGCAAACGCTCATACTTCAATTGGGCTAACTGCTCACTCACATACCGCAAACCATGAGAATTATGACCTGTGTCACAAATGGTTAACGGTCGCTCACGCAGCACCTGCCATCTGCCTTGCAGCCCCGTTAAGGTACAAACGGAAGCAAACCCCTGACGAATGGCCGCTATGGTTAATTTTGGCACCTGACCCGAGGCCATCAGCGCACGCAGGGCCACATAGGCTGTTTGCATGTTCTTTTCCTGATAATTGCCGTGTAACTCACACTGGGGAACATCCCGCAATCGACAGCGTTGCAAATACCCGCACTGATCCGCAAACCATATACGACAATCGCTCGTTTCCAATCCATGACCCCACAGGCGACACGCACGCGCACGCTCTATAAATATAGGAGCGGTCTGTTCATGCGTTTCACCAATCACGCAGGGTACATCGGGTCGAATAATCCCCGCTTTCTCCGTCGCAATCTCAGACAGGGTGTTGCCCAATAAGGCCATGTGGTCCATGCCGATATTGGTGATAACGGAGAGGAGTACGCCGTATATTGCTGATTGCTCGCCCGTTGGGCTATTGCTGATTGCTGAATGGTTGGGTGGAAGGATATTGGTGGAGTCGAGGCGGCCACCGAGGCCTACCTCGATAACTGCTATATCTACCTGAGATTGAGCGAAATACAAGAAGGCCAAAGCCATGGTAACCTCAAAAAACGAGGGCTGTATACGCTCTATATCCGAGCGATAGGTTTCGACAAAAGTGATGAGTTCCTGTTGGGGAATCATTTGACCATTCACTCGGATGCGTTCCCGAAAATCCACCAGATGTGGGGATGTAAACAGCCCCACTTTCAGCCCTGCACTCTGCAACGAAGCGGCTATCAAATGACAGGTGGACCCCTTGCCATTGGTTCCTGCCACATGAACTGCCGGCCATTTCAGGTGCGGGTTGTCCATCAATGCCAATAACGGCTCCACACGCTCAAAACCCGGTTGAAAAGCCGAATTACCGACCACGCTGAACGCAGGGCAGGCAGCGTACAAATAGGATAATGCATCGGTATATTCCATAATTGAGTGCAAAAGTACACAAAAATTTGCATATCTCAAAAAAAAAGTGTACTTTTGCGACGAATTTGCAGGATTATGCGCTACATCGTTGTCCATTGGAAACAAGAGTCCTTGCAGGAATGGGAACAGCAGTTGCTGGAGCAGGACTTGGCGGATATAGGATTTGAGGCCTTTGATGGTCCCAAGTCTTATATTCAGGAGAGTCTGTTTCACGAAGACGCCCTCAATCAGGTCATGCAATGCCATCCCCATGCCCAACTCATCGGTTGGGAGACATGTCCGGACGAAAATTGGAATCAGGCTTGGGAAGAGGAACATCCTGAGTTTGAGTACGCCGTAGGTTCCCAGATGGTACGCATTCATCCCCATTGCGCTTTTGGAGCCGGATACCACGAGACCACCTCGATGATGGTCGATACATTGGTGGCAAAGCGCGAATGGCTATGTGGCAAGCGCGTGATGGATAACGGATGCGGAACAGGCATCTTGGGCATTGTGGCTGTGGTGGCAGGTGCAGAACATGTGAGTGCCATTGATATCGACGAAAACAGCACTCGCAATACGGAGGAGAACATGCAACAAAATGGTATCCGGTCCCATCAATATACGATTGTATGTCAGGATCATCCCCTTCAGGGTGCATATGATCTCATCCTTAGCAATATCCACACCAATATCCTGCTCCGGCAAATGGACACCTATGCGCACTGTTTGAATGCCGGAGGCGAACTGTGGATAAGCGGATTTTATGAATCCGATATACCTGCCCTTCGCCAATCGGTGGAGACGCACGGAATGCATGTGATACAAATCTTGGAACGAGGCGAATGGAGAATGATGATATGTCAACACTGACCGATACCATAGTAGCCATCGCGACTCCCTACGGCATGGGAGGCATCGCGGTGATTCGCATGAGCGGACCTCAGGCAAAAAGCATCGCAACGATCTTTCTTGGCCGCGAGCTCACCGCCCGAGTGCACTACTGTTCGATTCCCGAACTGGACGATGTGGTCGTCACCACCTTTGCCCACCCGCACTCGTTTACAGGCGAGGATGTGGTGGAGATTTCCTGCCATGGCAGTCTGTATATCCAACAGGAGATTGTGCGCCGACTCATTGACCTCGGTGCCCGACAGGCGCGTGGGGGAGAATTTACCCAACGGGCATTTTTGAACGGCAAAATGGATTTGACCCAGGCAGAAGCCGTGGCCGATATCATTGCGGCTGAGACACAAGCGGAACAACGCTTGGCGCTGAACCAATTACGCGGAGGTATATCCAATGAGTTGAAGGAACTCAGAGAACGATTGCTCCGCCTCACATCCTTGTTGGAATTGGAATTGGACTTTGGGGATCACGAAGAACTGGAGTTTGCCGACCGAGGCGAACTGCAGGATCTGGCACAAACGATTGCACAGCATCTGGAACAACTGACCCAATCGTTTACCACCGGTAACGCCATCAAAAAAGGCATACCGGTCGCTATCATCGGTCGAACCAATGCCGGCAAATCGACCCTGCTCAATGCTTTGATAGGCGAAGAACGCGCCATCGTCAGCAGCATCGAAGGAACCACACGCGATACCATTGAGGAACGACTGATTCTCAACGGCGTACTGTTTCGCATCATCGATACCGCAGGACTGCGTGACACGGAAGATACAATTGAAAAATTGGGCATCGAGCGCAGCCAACGGGCCATCGAACAGGCACAGATTGTGCTGCATGTCATTGATTTGACCCAACCCGAACCCGTGTTGCAACGAGATGACAAATGTGTCATACCCGTTTACAATAAGGTCGATCTGGTACCCTCACAAACGGGCATCAGTGCCAAAAACGGCAATGTGGATTGGGTAAAGGACCAACTGCTGAAACAGGTACCTCAATTGCATAGTTCATCCGCCACCATCAGCAACGCCCGCCATTACGAAGCGCTGGTGCGTGCCTTAGAGGCCATCAAACGCGTGCAGACAGGCTTGACCCAAGGTCTGAGCGGCGAATGGCTGAGCATGGATTTGCAAGACTGCCTGACGGCCCTGGGAGAAATAACGGGACAAATAACCAATAACGAAGTGCTTGGAAACATCTTTTCCAAGTTCTGTATAGGGAAGTAATGGGTAATGGTTAATGGTTAATGGTTAAAGAATTATGATACAGAGTATGACCGGCTACGGAAAGGCCGAATATATTTTTTCCGATCACAAGACTATCGTTGAGATACGGTCATTGAATAGCAAACAGTTGGATCTCACTGTCAAAGAGAGTAATCTGTTTCGCGACAAAGAGAACGATATTCGCAGCATGCTCACCGGTGTGCTCGAACGCGGCAAGGTAGATGTAGCCATTTATACGCAGGATATGCAGTCTGAAGGCGGTATCCAACCCGATGCCGTGGTGCCTATCAACCACGAACTGTTTGCTTACTACTATCGCGAACTCCAATCTATCGAAAAGGAATTAGGAAGTTCTGAGGCCAATCTCACGGCCGCTATCCTGCGCATTCCGGGTGTGATGCAGGCGCAGACTCAGGTTCAGGCGCTCTGTGAAGAGGAATGGACCATGCTGAAAGACGCTATCCGTCAGGCATTGGAACAATTCCGCGCTTTCCGCGAACAAGAAGGTGCAGCCTTGGAAAAGATGTTTACCGAGAAACTCGATGGCATCGCTGCCTTGCTTTGTGAAGTGGAACCGTATGAGAAAGGGCGCGTAGATAAGATTAAACAACACCTGTTGCAACAGTTGGACAAACTGAGCGCCGAAACTCGTCAGGCCATTGACCAGAACCGTCTGGAGGCAGAACTGATTTATTACCTGGAGAAACTGGATATCACCGAGGAGAAAGTACGCTTGACCAACCATATCCGTTACTTCCGTGAGACGATGGCGCAAACGGGCGAAGGTGTAGGCAAGAAGTTAGGATTTATTGCCCAGGAAATGGGACGCGAAATCAACACCCTCGGTTCCAAATCCAACCAAAGCGAGATGCAGATCATCGTGGTGAAGATGAAAGATATCCTTGAACAAATCAAAGAACAAGTGTTGAATGTATTATGATTTTGATTTTTTCCGCCCCCTCCGGCAGTGGCAAGTCCACCATGGTCCAGCACCTGTTACAGACCTTTCCCGACACGTTTGAGTTGTCCATCAGTGCCACCACACGTGCGCCACGCGGTCAGGAAGTCAATGGGAAAGAGTATTATTTCATTCCCGTGGCCGAATTTGAGCAACGCATTCGCGATAACCAGTTTGTGGAACACGAGCAGGTGTATGAGGGATTGTACTACGGCACCCTGCGTTCAGAGATTGAGCGCATTGAGAATGCCGGACACCATGTGCTCTTTGATGTGGATGTCAAAGGCGGAATCAACCTCAAGCGCATCTTTGGACCGCGCGCTTTAAGCATTTTTATTGCCCCTCCTTCCATCGAGGAACTGAACCGCCGACTGCATGGTCGGGGTGATACGAGCGAAGAAATGATAGCCAAGCGCATAGCCAAGGCCTCCATCGAAATGGAAGACGCCTGCCATTTTGATTGTGTCATCATCAACGACAACCTTCAGCGCGCTTGGGAGGAATTAGATACCAAAGTTCGCAATTTCATTGGCTAAGATAGGTATATATGGCGGCAGTTTCAATCCGGTGCATTTTGGACACACGGGATTAGCACAGTGGATTGTCGAGCACACCGACATCGACGAGGTGTGGTTGATGGTCAGCCCCAATAATCCCCTCAAGAAGGAAACCGATTTGGCACCGGAGGCCGAACGGCTGCAAGGAGTGAAACAAGCCATCACCGGCATGCCTGGACTCGTGGCCAGCGATTTTGAGTTTTCCCTGCCCCGCCCCAGTTATACCGCCAACACCCTGCGCGCACTCTTATCCACCTACCCTGAGCATGCGTTTACACTCATCATGGGCGAGGACAATTGGGCCATCCGTGAGCAGTGGAGAGAATGGGAGTGGATATTGGAAAACTTCCGTATCTTTGTCTATCCGAGAATAACGACGGGCCAAGCCTTAACGACACGGCGCAGCAGCGCCTACGACACGGGTTCAAAGCACCCTACGACAACAACAACGAATGTTATTTATCTGCACGACGCGCCTTTGTTCGACATTTCCAGCACTCAGATTCGGAACGCAGAATAACTACTAAATGAAACTTATTATGACTGAAAAACAGAAATTAAACATTGCCGCCATCGGGGTGATGTACCTACTCTTCTTTGTGATTGCCTTTGTGACCAATTTTGCCGGTTCCATGGGCGTCATTGCTACCAACCAGTTCGGAGCATCCAATGCCATGGCGCAATTGGGTACCCTGGCAACTTTTATTGCCTATGCAGTAATGGGTATCCCAGCAGGGATGATCTTGCGCCGAAAGGGATACAAATTCACCGGCCTGTTGGCTATATCCGTCGGCATTATCGGTGTAGGCATTCAGTGGTACAGTGGTATAGCAGGCAGTTTTGGCGTGTATGTACTTGGAGCTTTTGTGGCTGGCTTCTGTTTATGTCTTCTGGACACGGTGGTCAATCCGATGCTCAACACCCTGGGTGGTGGAGGCAAACGGGGTAACCAACTGATTCAGTTCGGTGGCGTGTGCAATTCGATTGGTGGTACGCTGACGCCTATTATTCTGGGTTTGTTGATCGGTGGCAATATAGACACCGCCTGTGTGAGTGATATCGCTCCTGCCATGATTGCTGCAATAGTCATGTTGGCATTGGCTTTTGTACTTATTTTGATTTGCAATATCCCTGAACCCCATATCGAAACCAAAGAGCAACGTGCAGCCCGTTTGGCAGACAAAGATCCCATTGGACCCCTGTCGTTCCGTCACTGTGTATTAGGCGCTATCGCCGCCTTCTGCTATGCCGGTGTCGAGTTGGGCGTTCCCAATACGGCTAATTTGTATATGAGCAACAACCCTATGGTAGGTCCAGCCGCAGCGGGTACGATGGTCGGTGTGTTTTGGCTGTGCATGATGATCGGCCGACTGATTGGTGGCACAGTAGGTGGTCGTATTCCCAGTCGAGTGATGCTGGCTACCGTCAGTTCCATCAGTATTATCATGCTATCGTGTATTTTGTTCTTCCCTGAGACATGGACGATTGCTGTGGCAGGTGCTGCTGTACCCGTCAGTATGGCAATCATGTCCCTGTGCGGATTGATGACCAGCGTGATGTGGGGAACGATTTTCAACCTCAGTGTCGAAGGTTTGGGCAAATATACCCCAGCAGCCACCGGTATCTTTATGACCCTCGTTTGCGGTGGTGGTATCATGCCATTTTTCCAGAACCTGCTGGCGGACCATACCAACTATTTGGTCAGTTTCATTGTGCCTATCCTCGGCTTGGCATACATCCTTTTCTACGCACTCGTGGGCAGCAAGCCTGTGATGCCAAAGCAATAAGAGGAAAGGAAAAAATACACATTTTTGCCTTAAAATTTGCACATTCCAGATTTTTGTTGTAAATTTGCAGCGTGAATTAAAATTAAACAACTATGATACGTACTACATTTAATCACCTTCGTGAAGTGAAGGACAGTCTCCCACACGGTTCTATGGATGCAATTGCAGCAGAATTGGGCATTGCATCCGACGATGTAAGATCGTTTTTTAATGGTAATGGTTCCGCAGAGATCGGGTATCACATTGAGCCGGGTCCTGATGGCGGTATTGTGGAGTTTGCCAACCCTCGTATTCTTGAGGTAGCCCTCCGCATCGCTTGGGAACAACGTAACAGATTATAAAACAATGACCCATGTTTAAAGTATGGTTACATGGCAAGAAGTTCGCGTGGCTTCTTGCCTTTGTTGTGTGTAGCGTAAGCGCTGGCGCGCAAGTCGAGTTTGCATACACCGCCGGTGCAGACATCAACAGCGCCGTTTTATGGCGCGGAATTTACAATGGCGGATTGAGTTTTCAACCTGGGGTAGAAATAGGCTATGAAGGGCAACATACCTCCCTCACCGTTGGTGCGTGGGGAAGTTTCGGTGCCAGCGACTGGAAATTCCAAACAGGACTGCCTCAAACAGAGGAATATAATCCCAATACGCATTTTGTGCCCGAAGTAGATTTCTATGCCAAATTCAGAGCCTTTGGTCTGGAAGTGGGAACCATGTTTTATGAGTATTTCGGTTCTTGGCAATGGGAAGTGAATGCCGGCTATTACTTTGAAGATTTATTGAACATCCCCCTGTATGTGCAGTGGAATACCTTCATTATGGCCAGCATGGATGAGTATCTGAAGCAGGACTATGCCAGTTATTTGGAAATAGGATATACACAGGCTTTGCCCAAGGATTTCAGCATTGGGGGCGCCATCGGTATATCGCCATGGGCAAACTACATGTATCATAATGAGACATTTACCGTGGTCAATCTCAGTTTGCGTTTGGACAAGACCTGGGAAGTAGGACCATGCGAATTTGATTTGTTTGCTCTGGGAATGCTCAATCCAGATGGTATTCATCGCGATCCGACCTCTTGGTATGTCCACGCTGCCGGCGACGACAAATTGTACTCGCAAACCCTCAACGGAACGATAGGACTCGGTATTTGGTTCTAGGCCACTTCCATGGGTTTCCTCTGTAGGGCAACCGTAATAATGAATGGTTAAGAGTTAATGATGATTGATGATTGATGATTGATGATTGAAAGAAGATACATTATCTTAGGAGTGGCGATGGCGGCAGTCATTGGGGCTGTGGTATGGGTGGTATCCAGACCTCAACCCCTATCCTACTACTGCAACCGTGGCGAGGTTTTTGGCACTTATTATACGATTCGTTACCAGGGACCTGAAGATTTGAACGAGGCTGTTGTGGCCCAAATGCAAGCCGTGGACGATGCGCTTAGCATGTTTAACCCGTCCTCACTCATCAGCCGCATCAACCGTAATGAGGAGGTATGTATCAATAACGATGTCGTACGCGTGTTCCGTATGAGCGAGTGGGTAAACGCGCGCAGCCAAGGAGCGTTTGATATCACCGTGGCCCCACTGGTCAATGCATGGGGATTTGGTTATACCCATAGCCAACAGGCTCTCTCCCATGATCAACTGGACAGCATCCTCTCGTTTATCGGCATGACGCATCTTCGACTTGAAAACAGGAACCTGATAAAGGATGACAGCCGAATCCAACTAGATGCCAGCGCGATTGCCAAAGGGTTTGCCTGTGACAAAGTGGCTGAAGCGCTGGAACAGGCCGGTTGTCCCAATTATCTGGTGGATATCGGAGGAGAAATTGTGCTCAAAGGACACAATCAGCAGGGTCAACCATGGCGCATCGGTATCACACGCCCAGAGGACGATAGTACTTGCACTCAACAACAGATTCAAGCCGTCATTGTCTCTGATTCTTTGGCCATGGCCACCAGCGGCAACTACCGCCGCTACTATTACGAAGGGGGCGAAAAACGCAGTCATACCATTGACCCTCGAACCGGTTATCCGGTGAACCATTCTCTGCTCAGTGCCACCGTCGTTGCAGAAAGTTGTATGAAGGCCGATGCCATAGCCACTGCCTGTATGGTGCTGGGGGCGAAAGAAAGTATCCAAATGGTAGAAACAATGGAGAATGTGGCATGTTATTTGATTGTAGCTCAAGGGGACTCTATGAATGTAGTGAAGTCCTCCAATTGGGACAAAATGGTTAAAATATAACAAAATATCCCAAAAAATTTGCGTATTTCAGATAATTATTGTATCTTTGCAGGCTTTTTCGTAATATGCGTTATAAGGGACTTATCATATTGTTGGGTATGGTGATCATCCTTTCAGGGTGCTCAGAGTATCAACAGGTGCTCAAATCCAAGGATCCGGAGTTAAAGTATACCAAAGCATTGGATTATTTTAACGATGGTCAGTATGTACGCAGTCAGGCCCTATTGGAGGATGTAATGAATTATTTCAAGGGTACCGAACGCGCTCAGGAAGTGCTGACCTATCTGGCACGCAGTTATATGGGTCAAAAAACCTATAACTCTGCGGCCGAATATTACCAGGCCTATCTGCGCAATTATCCCAAGGGACGCTATAGTACAGAAGCCCATTTTCAAGTAGGACACTGCTACTACCTGGATGCTCCGGATGCCCGATTGGATCAGGATATCACCCGCAAGGCGATAGCCAGTTTTCAGACATTTATAGAGCTCTATCCGGAGAGTCCGTATATCGAACAAGCCTATCAGGAAATGGGTGAGATGTATGACCAATTGGCCTATAAAGAGTTGCTCAATGCCCAGTTATACTACAATCTGGGTACCTATTTGGGTAACAACTATCTCAGTGCGGAGATTACCGCCAAGAATGCGTTGAAGCTATATCCGAGCAACAAGTACAAGGAGGATTTTGATTGGGTAATTACCCAAGCGCTGTATCAGCAGATGATTTATTCCGAAGAGGGAAAAAAAGAGGATCGAGCCCGCGATGCCGAAGATGAGTGCTACAACTTCACCGTCGCCTATCCCAACTCCAAGCATGTGAATCAAGCCAACCGAATGATGAAGGAAATCAAAAAGGTACTGAGTACCATTGATAAGTAATCGGTCTCAAGGCCTAATTGATGATTGATGATTGATAAACAAGAACAGATATGGATTTAAAGAAAATCAATGCGCCTAAGAACACCATTACGCGCAACATGAATCAACTGACGGAAAATGTAGGAAATGTGTATGAAACGGTGGCAATTATTGCCAAGCGTTCCAACCAGATCAGCTCCGCCATCAAACGTGAACTGGATGCCAAGTTACAGGACTTTTCCATTCCTCAAGACGCTCTGGAGGATGCTTATGAGAACAAAGAGCAGATTGAGATTTCGCGCAGTTACGAGTGCATGCCAAAACCCACCCTCATTGCCACGCAGGAATTGGCCGATAATCAGCTCGTTTACCGTGTAGGCAATAAGGACGATCAGCTCAAGTAGTCTTGTTACAAGGCAAACATATTGTTGTCGGTATATCCGGAGGTATCGCCGCCTATAAGATACCCGAACTCATTCGAGAACTCAAAAAAGCCGGAGCCGAAGTGAAAGTGACAACCACCAGGCATGCCCTGGAGTTTGTCACTGAACTTACTTTACGCTCTGTCAGCGGTTATCCCGTGTATAGCGATGTGTTTGCAGCCATCAACCAGCACGCTACCGAACATATCTCCCTACCCGACTGGACCGACCTGATGATTGTGGCTCCTGCCACTGCCAACGTATTGGGTAAAATGGCTGCTGGCATTGCTGACGATGCATTAACAACCACATTGGCGGCCATGCGCAAACCTATTATTGTGGCTCCTGCCATGAACACCAACATGTACTTAGGCGATGCCACTCAGGAAGCGATGCACCGATTGGCTCAGCGCGACGCTGTTCTCTTACTCGATGCGGCGGAAGGAGAACTGGCCTGTGGAACATGCGGCAAGGGACGCATGCAAGAACCTCAGACTATTGTCCAGGCGGCACAGTATATGCTCACGCCCAAGGATCTGGCAGGTCAGCGTATTTTGATTACCGCAGGTCCTACCCAGGAACAATTGGATCCGGTGCGGTATATCAGCAACTATTCCACAGGCAAAATGGGTTATGCCCTTGCCCGTCATGCGTATAACCGTGGTGCCGAAGTGGTGCTGATAAGCGGTCCTACAGCCTTGCCCAAACCCGATTCGGTACTCACCTTTGTGCCTCAAACCGGAATTCAAACCATTGACGTCACCTCTGCCGAGCAGATGTATCAGGCAGCTCTTACCCATTGGCCCAACGCCACCGCGGCCATACTCAGTGCCGCTGTAGCTGATTTTGCTCCCCATGAGTGCGCAGCGCACAAAATCAAGAAAGTTCCTGGGCAAACGCAAATCATGTTAGAGTTAAGTACCACGCCTGATATCGCTGCCGCGCTGGGTCAAAGCAAGCAAGAGGGGCAGACGCTTATCGGATTTGCGCTGGAAACGGATCATGAGATAGCCAATGCTTGTCATAAGATGGAAAGCAAGCATATGGACTGGATTGTGCTTAATTCTTTGAATAATGCTCAATCGTGTTTTGGGTTTGATACCAACCAGATTGTTATTCTGGGTGGTGACGGGAGCAAAAAAAACTACCCCCTTCAAACGAAGGAGGCAGTTGCAGATCATATCTTAGACATGCTGAAGCGTTAATCTTTCTTCAGTCGTCCGAATAATCCTTTTTTCTTGTGTTCTTCCACTTCCACCTCTTGAGACTCCTGCTCTTGAGGAATCCACTCTTCACGTTCCTCAATGGTTCCCAACTGTGACTGCACATAAGCAATTACATCATTCAGCCCCTCGGTAAAATGAGCAAAGTCCTCCTTGTACAGGAACACTTTGTGTTTCTCAAACTGCGGAACCTCTTCCTCTGCACCCGACTTCTTTTTGCTCTCAGTAATGCACAGGTACAAATCCTCATTGCGTGCCTTTTTCACATCCAGGTAATAGATACGCTTACCTGCCTTCACCGAACGAGAGTAAACAATTTCGGGCTCTTTTTTGTCTTCAAATCTACGATTTTCCATCTCAAATATAAATTAGTTTTATTTTACGAGTGCAAAATTACAACTTTTTTTGCAGATGACAAAATTTTTTTGTAATTTTGCAGCATATTTTAGTAAAAAGTCGTTATGATTAACAGAACCATGGTTCGTACACGGGTAGTACAGAATCTTTTTGCATACTATAAAGACTCCGATAACACGCCACATGTTGCCCGTAAGCAGTTGCTCAAGAGTTTCAGTTCCACATATAATCTGTATATGGTGATGCTGGATTTGTGTCAGGAGCTGAGACGTTATGCTGACGATCAGATCAGTGCTTCCGTGCAGCGCGCCAAAGTGACCCATATGCCATACGAGCCCAATCGTGCATTTGTGGATAACCAATTTGCCCAACAATTGTTCAACAACCGCATGCTGCGCCATTTTCTGAATGAGCAGCACCTGAGTTGGGATGCCGGTTTGGATGCCGTGGCAGTGATATACAGGCAGCTCGTTGAAAAGCCCTATTATCAGGAATACATGGCCGCCAATGAACACAGTTATGCGGAGGATAAGCGGTTGTGGAGAAAGATCTACGAGGACCTGCTTGTGAACAATGAGGCGCTGTTATCCGCATTGGATGATATGGAAATTGCCCTGGACGAAAGCAACTGGACCACGGATGTGAATGTAGTGCTCAGTTATGTCGTCAAGACCATCAAGGGGTTTGAGCAATCGGCCGGCAACGATCAAGAACTGTTGCAGATGTTTGATAACGAAGAGGAGTTGCAGTTTGGTACGCGGTTGCTGCAGGCCAGCATAGACCATCGTGACGAATATGAACAAATGGTCAACGCGCACCTCAAGGGTTGGGATGCCGATCGTATCGCCAGTATGGATCGGGTGATTTTGCAAGTGGCTCTCGCCGAGATTATGACCTTTGATGAGATTGCTCTGGAAGTGACGCTAAACGAGTATCTGGAGTTGGCCAAAGAATACTCTTCAGACAAGAGTCATATATTCATCAATGGTATACTCAACGAGATACTGCATGAGATGAAGGATAAACACACATTGCTGAAAGCAATGACGATTAAATAGTTTAGAGTTATGTTAGATTTTATGTTATTACAGGAAGCGGCGCCGATGGGGGCTGCAGGTCAACAGGGAGGTTGGACTTTCTGGGTGATGATGATTTTGATCTTCGTCGTTTTTTACTTCTTTATGATTCGCCCGCAACAAAAGAAACAGAAAGAGTTGCAGGCTCAACGTGAAGCCATGAAGAAAGGCGACAAAGTCGTTACCGCCGGGGGTATCTATGGAGAAATCAAGGAGGTACAGGATAATGCCTTTATTGTGACCATAGCCAAAGACATCACCATCAAAGTGGACAAAGGCAGCGTATTTGCAAGTGCTGAAGACGCTCAGCAGGCTCCAAAGGAAGGCGAAGCAAAAAAGTAAATCGTCATGCGAAACAACTGGCGGAAAATCATTAGTCGAGACCTGCCGGTATTCGTAAGTTTTGTACTGGTGGCAACCGTTCTGTGGTGGGTACGCGCGATTAACACATCGCGCGATGCTGTTATTTACATAAGCGTGCGCTACGCGGGCGTGGGCGACGACGTATCATTTGTGACAGTGTTGCCTGACCATCTGATGGTAGAAGTGCACGATTCCGGTCAACGCATTCGACAGGTGAACCATGAGAAGCCCGAACTGGTGATTAATTTGGCCAGTCATTTAAGCAAAGATGCCGGTTTTTTCACCATTCCGTCGGAAACGATTCACGAGCGAGTATGCGATTTGCTCCCCGGCACAATGTCGGTCATGCGCATTCACCCCAACCATTTGGATATCGAGTATTATCACCAGCACAAGAAGGTGGTTCCCGTTCAATGGGTTGGAACGATTACTCCTGCGGATCAATACCAGTTGCGAGGCGACATACAGATTCTGCCCGAGTCGATTACCGTTTATGGCAAGAAAGAGGATGTCCAGGCAATTGCATATGTTCAGACTCAGGCGCTGAACTGGGAGCAGGTACAGGATTCTGTTTGCCAATGCGTGGAGTTGCAACCGATGGATGGAATACGCTTCAGCGAATCGCAGGTGCAGGTAAGGTGTTATAGTGAGCAATATACCGAAAAACGATTTACCTTACCCATTGAGGTATTGGGTGTTCCCAATGGCGGCCGTATTCGTCTGTTTCCTTCCAAAGCGGAGATTATTGTCCGGGTGGGTATTGATTATTTTCCCCATTTGGACCAACATGATTTGCATATTTACTGCAAGTATCCCACTCAGTTAAATGATAAATTACCTCTCATCCCCATGACCAAAAACGAGCATGTACAACAGATGCGAGTGGTTCCTGGGGCTGTAGAATACTTAATAGAAAAATAAGATGAAAACCATTCAAATGGTTGATTTGCAAACGCAATATCAACGCATCAAATCCGAGATTGACACCGGTATCCGGGAAGTTATTGATTCAACCGAATTTGTCAAGGGTCCCAAAGTGTCCCAGTTTCAGGAGCATTTGCAAACCTGGACAGGCAGCAGGCATATTATCCCTGTAGGCAACGGCACCGATGCCTTGCAGATAGCCCTGATGAGTTTGGGCCTACAGCGTGGGGATGAGGTGATTACCCCGACCTTCACATTTATTGCCACAGCCGAAGTGGTGGCCTTATTGGGTCTCACGCCGGTGGTAGTGGATGTAGAATGGGACACCATGAATATCAGCGTGGAGGCCATACGTCGTGCCATCACACCTCGCACCAAAGCGATTGTCCCCGTTCATTTGTTTGGTCAATGTGCCAATATGGAAGCCATTATGGACATTGCAAAGGAACATCATCTGTATGTGATTGAGGATGCCTGCCAGGCCATTGGTGCTCAATATACCTTTAGTGATGGTACCACCCGTCAAGCCGGAACGATGGGCCATATCGGTTGCACGAGTTTTTTCCCCAGCAAGAACCTGGGATGTTACGGAGACGGAGGCGCTATTTATACGCAGGATGATGCTTTGGCAGAACGCATGCGAGCCATTGCTAACCATGGTATGGTGGTGAGGTATCACCACGACTATATAGGGGTTAATTCCCGTTTAGATGCCATTCAGGCCGCTGTATTGGATGCCAAGTTGCCTCATTTGCACGAATATATTCTCAGTCGTCAGCACGCCGCAGCACGTTATGACGAAGCGTTGGGTGGCGATGAACGGTTGATACTTCCGGGTCGTGATGCTCATTCTACCCATGTCTTCCACCAGTATACTCTGCGGGTAGTAGGTCGTGATCGTGATGCACTCAAAGAGCAACTTCTACAGGCAGGTATTCCTGCCATGGTCTATTATCCGGTGCCATTGCACATGCAGAAAGCCTATCAGGATCCTCGCTATCAGGAAGGCGATTTTCCAGTAGCAGAACGGTTGGCTCAATGCGTATTGTCTTTGCCCATGCACACGGAATTGGATGATGAACAACTGCAATATATCATAGAGCATGTCCTCGCTTAGTCTGATACAACAACAGAAACTACAACAAAAACTATCCCCTGCACAGATTCAGGTGGTGAAGATGTTGGAATTGCCCTCGTGTGAACTGGGGCAACGCATCAATGAGGAGTTGCAAGACAACCCTGCGCTGGAAGAGAGCCCGGGTACATTGAGTGAGTCTGTCAACGAAACGGATAACGATTTGTCCTCGGAGGAAGACAACCGTTATGAGGACGAATATACCAATCCGCTGCAGAACGACGATTTCAACTACGACGATTATATTCAGGACGATGAGACGCCCGATTATACCCCTTCTTATTCGGGTGTCAGTGAGGATAATCGCGATATTCCGTTCTCCGTGGGCATCAGTTTTGGCGAGTATCTCAAGAGTCAGATTTATCTGACAAAGATGGACAAACCCCAGCGGCATATTGCCAAGTTTATTGTGGGCAATATTGACGAG
Source organism: Bacteroidales bacterium UBA1714 (assembly GCA_002317295.1). GTDB lineage: Bacteria > Bacteroidota > Bacteroidia > Bacteroidales > Paludibacteraceae > Colicola. Next base: position 36,818 of record DCIY01000012.1, on the reverse strand, counting down.
GACGGATACATGAGACGCAGTGTGGAGGAACTGGTGGATGACTTGAGTTTTCGGGAAGGAATCATTATCAGCGAGGATGAGATGGAGCTGATTCTGGATCAGATTAAGCGGTTTGATCCGCCCGGAGTGGGTGCACGCAATCTGCAGGAGTGCCTGCTTATTCAGTTGTCTCAAAAACCGAACAGCGAATCCGTTCGCTTGGCCCAACGCATATTGGAACATTATTTTGATGATTTTTCCAAGCGTCATTTCTCCAAGATATGCCAACAGATGTCCATCAGTGAGGAGCAAATGCATCAGGCGGTGAACGAGATTACCCGACTCAATCCCAAACCGGGCAGTGCTTGGTCTGGAACCGTGTATGATCGTCACCAAACCAGTGTCATTCCTGATTTTATCGTAGAGCATCATAATGGCGAATTGGTCATTTCGCTCAACAATGGGGACATTCCTCAGTTGCGGGTGAGTGAACAGTACAATCAGATGTTGCAGGACTACAGTCAGAATCCTGCCAACCAGACGACGCAAAAGAAAGAAGCCATTCGGTTTGTCAAGTCCAAAATTGATTCGGCCCGTTGGTTCATTGATGCTATTCGTCAGCGCAACGAGACGCTGATGCGCACCATGCAGGCCATCACGCAGGAACAGAAAGCATTTTTTGAAGAAGGCGATGAGACCAATCTCAAGCCGATGATTTTGTCGGATATCGCCCAAAAAACCGGTTATGATATCAGCACTATTTCGCGCGTGAGCAACAGCAAGTATGTGCAGACGGAATATGGCATATACCCTTTGAAATTCTTTTTTTCCGAAGGAATGAAAAACATAGAAGGGGAAGATATCTCTACGCGTGAAATCAAGAAGGGACTCTTGGAACTGATTAATTCGGAAGACAAGAAGTCACCATTGACGGATGAACAATTGGTGGACAGAATGAAGGGAAACGGTTATGCGATTGCTCGCCGCACCATAGCCAAATACAGGGATCAGTTAAATATACCGGTGGCCCGTTTACGTCGTGAAGTATAAAGTGCTCCATATCATCAGTCAGGTGGTGAGTGCCCTACTCTATCCGCTGCTCATTCCCACATACGGAATGCTGTTGTTTTGCGCCGATTTTACGCGCGACATGCCTGTCGACACGGGGAAGTTCTGGCTGATTACATGTTTGGGGACATTTATTTTTACGGGTCTTTTGCCGTTTATGATGGTTGTCAGTCGTATCCACACCGGCAAAGCCAAAGATGTGTATATGAACGATGCCCAGGAACGGTTATGGCCCTATATCTACACAATAGGCGGATACGGATGTTGGGCGTATATGTTATACACCCTTTTTCCAATGATGCGTTTTTTATTCTGGATTGCCATTGGAGCCACCCTGGCCATTGGGTTGGTGGCTGTGATTAATCATTGGTGGAAGATATCGGCGCATCTCACGGGAATGGGCGGCTTATTTGGAGGTGTATGCGCCTATTGTCTGGTTTATGGTCAATGGCCGATAGGGTTGATGAGTATATTGCTTGGGGTCAGTCTGCTACTCATGTATGCCAGACTCTATCTGGACGCACACACTCCATTACAAGTGGTGTGCGGTTATTTATTAGGAACGATGGCCACATTTATACCCGTATGGTTTGGATATCATGTTTAAGTTGCTGATGATTTACATATCACTGCTCACCTGCACTCCGGGGCAGCCGTTGTATTCCCGTTATGGGCATACGGCGATTCGTGTACAGGATACGGAGCGGGGAATGGATGTAGTATTCAATTATGGCATATTCAGTTTCGAAACCGATCATTTCTATTGGAAGTTTGTTCGGGGTGAGACATATTATCAATTGGGGGCAGAAGACACTTACTATTTTCTGAAAGAATATCAGCAAGAAGGTCGTAAGGTGTACGAGCAGCGGTTGAATCTGAGTGAAGATCAAACGCAACAGTTGTTGCAAGCGTTGTGGACGAATTATCAACCCGAGAACCGCACATATCTGTACAATTTTGTGTTTGACAACTGTGCCACCCGTCCGTATCGATTACTGCAAAAAGCGTTGGACGACGAATGTGCTTCCGAATACGAGGGATGGAAGGGCCAAACGTACCGACAGTTTATTCACCACTATACCGGCAAAGGGGGTTGGGCGGATTTTGGAATCAACCTCATCTTTGGCAAACGTGCTGACCAGGTAATGGATAATGAGGCTCGTCTGTTTCTACCGGAAGAACTGATGGATTATATACAACAGGTGAAGTTAAAAGACGGCCGTTCATTGGTTGGGGCCAATCATATAGCGCCATTTACCATCGCCAAGGTTCCATGGTATGGGACCTGGTATGTTGGCATAGCGTTGGTTATTGGATTGTTTATTGGTGTCAATGTATTTGACCGAAAGCGGCAGAAAATGAGTTGGGGAGTAGATCTGGCCTTAGGCAGTGTGTATATGATGCTGATTGGACTGATTGTTTTTTTGCGTTTCTTTTCGATTCACCCCTTGGTAGGATTCAGTTGGAGATTATTGGTTATACCATTTATTTATTTATGCATAAGACTCATTTATTGGTTACGATAGTACTTACAGCCTGGGCGCTTGTTCTCCAGGCGCAGACGCCTCCTTTGTCCGTGGTTGTGGCAGTTAACGGGTTGGAACAGACCAACCTCAATGCATTGCGTAATTATTGGCAAATGGGAGGCCTTCGCACACTCAGCGAAGAAGCGTATCAAACCACCATTGGTTTTGACCAATGGATATACGGAGGCAGTGAAGCAGTAGCTACGCTGATGACGGGTTGTTATCCCAATAACCATGGAATCAGCAGTGACGCGTATTTTTCACGCAGCGACCGGATAGCCCACCCTATACTCGAAGACAAACAGGAGTCAGGCATCGGTTGTGATGTCAGTTTATCGCCACGTGCTCTGTTGGGGCCTACCATCAGTGATCGGTTACGCATGCATGCCGGTGCTCAAGCCAAAATTTATGCCGTAGGCATTCATTCCACTACCACCATCGTATTGGCTGGTCACAGTGCCAATGCCTGTTGCTGGTTACAGACGGAACCATTGCGTTGGAGTACAACTTCGTTTTATCGCGACGGATTGCCTTCGGCAGCGGATCAGATGAATGTGAATGGCAAGATGGCTGCATACGAACAGCAGGCTTGGACGCCAAGAATGGAGATAGGCATGTACATGCATCCGACCGAGAAAGAGAAAAAGCATCCGTTCAGTTATAGCGGCAGTGGGCATATACTCACTTCGCCCGTAGCCAATACGGCAGTCATTGATTTGGCGCTACAGTTGCAGCAGACTCAGCAGTTGGGTCAGGATGCCACTCCTGATCTGCTGTTGTTGGAGTTAACCTGCGTATCGCCTACGGCAACGTGTGATCGCATCGAATCGGCAGAACAGGAAGATATGTATTTGTGGTTGAACCAGGATTTGGGGTACTTGATTGAGCAACTCAATCGGCGCATTGGTCAGGACCACTATCAGATTCTCGTGGTAGGTCTGCCTGCTTTGGGTCACAGCACTCAAGTTCAGGAGCAAACGCATATGGAGGTGAAGCAGTTTAATGTGGATCAGGCAGCCGCGCTCACATCCACTTACCTGATGGCCATCTATGGTCATGAGCGTTGGGTTGACGGGGGTTGGGGGCAGGCTATCTATCTCAACCGCACATTGATTGAGCAAAAACGCATGTCCTTGGAGCAGATTCAGCGTCAGGTAAGTCTGTTTTTGATGGAATTTGAGGGGGTCAAACTGGCTTGTCCCGCCCATGAAGCCTACCTGAATGAAGATATGCGCCATTCTGTCAACAAACGCAGTGCGGGGGATGTAGTTTTTACGCTGCAACCAGGATGGCAATTGTGCAACAACAAAGACAACCAGCCTTTACCCCTGTTTGATACCCCTGTCCAAGTGCCTTTGCTATTCTGGAGTGGGAACCATTATACCTTTCCGCAAGGGAATCTCCAAGCAACCGATATCAATCAATTACTTAATTTATAATAATCTATGTTACTGTACGAACTCAAATTGAAATACGAGCGTCAAACCGGTGAGGATAATCCCGGCAGTGTGAAAGAGACCTATCTGTTAGAGGGATTCAATTGCACAGATGTAGAGACGCGACTGATGGAAAAAATCAAACCGTTTATTTTTGGCGACTGCGAGGTGCAAAGTTGCAAGAAAGTGCAATATTATGACATTCGCCCTGCCGAAGGTGACTATTGGTATAAGGGCCGTGTAGAGATGATTACCGTGGAAGATGATGGCAAAGAGACTCGTAAGGCCGTGAACATATTGATTCAGGCCCCGACTATTCATCAGGCGCTCAAATCGTTGGAAGGCTATTTGTCCTCTCTGGACGCAGAGATTATCACCGTGACCAAGACCAGGATTATAGACGTATTCCGTGCCGTTGACTGATATACAACAACATATTGCTGCCATTCGCGCCACATTACCTGAGGGTGTTCAACTCATATGCGTGAGCAAGTATCAGCCTTTGGAGGCCATTGAGCAGGCTTATGCCGCGGGGGAACGAGATTTTGGCGAAAGTCATATTCAGGAGTTGGTAGCCAAGCACGAAGCCTTACCCAAGGACATCCGTTGGCACATGATTGGCCATATACAAACCAACAAACTCAAACTGATTGTACCGTTTGTGCATCTGATTCATAGTGTGGACAGTGTGCGTCTGATGGAGGCAATTGAGAAAGAGGCGGCTAAAATCGACCGCATCATCGATGTATTGCTGGAAGTACATGTGGCCAAAGAGGAAAGCAAATCGGGATTTGGGATAGGGGAATTACCCACAAATTGGGAGGCGTATCCGCATATCCGCGTATGCGGATTTATGACCATGGCCACCAACACGGAAGACGAAGAGGAGATTCATCGCTGTTTTCGGCAGCTAAGAGACTTGGCTCAGCACTCTTCGATAGTGCACCCTATTCTATCCATGGGTATGTCGGACGATTATGCATTGGCCATTGAAGATGGTAGCACAATGGTAAGAATTGGCAGTCGTATATTTGGAGAAAGAAATTACTGATATGTTGCCTGATGCAACACACAGACAGTAATATTATAATAACCTTATTAAAACAAAACAAACAATGAAAAAGAAATTTATTTGCCCCATTTGTGGCTTTGTATTCGAAGGAGCAGAGGCTCCTGAGCGTTGCCCTCAGTGTAAACAGATTGTAAAGTGGAAAGAAGTGGATGAAAATGCAGGAATCGCCTTTGCATGTGAGCATGTTATCGGTGTAGCCAAAGATACCGATGAACAAATGAAGAAGGACCTCAATGCCCACTTTATGGGTGAGGCTACTGAGGTAGGTATGTACTTAGCCATGTCACGTCAGGCTGACCGCGAAGGTTATCCGGAAGTAGCAGAGGCCTTCAAGCGTTATGCATTCGAAGAGGCTGAACACTGCGCTAAGTTTGCTGAATTACTCGGTGAGGTAGTTTGGGACACCAAGACCAATCTGGAGAAGCGTATGATGGCTGAGGCAGGTGCTTGCGAAGACAAACTGCGCATTGCCAAACGTGCCAAAGAGTTGAATCTGGACGCTATCCATGATACCGTTCATGAAATGGCCAAGGACGAGGCTCGTCATGGTAAAGGCTTCGAAGGCTTATTCAACCGCTATTTTAAGAAGTAATTTTCCACAAGGTGATTACTCCCAAAATAAAGATACGTTATTGCGCTCGCAGTAACGTATCTTTTGTATGTTCATCCTATACGCATCCTATACGCATGTCCCGTTGAAGGAGAGTTTTGTAAAGGGCCGGCGAAGAGGCCTACTCTTATTTCTGCGGCATTATAGGTTTGCTGCCCACGAGGGCGTAGAAAAGGACATATGCCAAACCGAGGATAGGCACAATGAAACTAACCAAATAGTTGGTATAGTCCGCCAACAGGTTCTGTAAGAATGGCATAATTCCGCCACCGCAAACGAAGACCATATAGATACCGGTGGCTGCTGGGGTATATTTGCCCAAACCTTCGGCACTGAGGTTGAAAATCGTTCCCCACATCACGCTGGTCATCAATCCGCAAAGGGACATAATCACCATGCTGACCGGAAGCGCCGCACCTGCCACAGAAATCGTCCATGTCTCAGGGAAGAACATAATGCACAATAGCATGATAATACTGATGGAACTGACGGTAGCCAACATCACTCTACTGGGGACACGACCACCTATTATGCCACCAATCACTCCCCCACACATCATACATATCCAAAACACACCGACCATCGTACCCGCTACGGCCGGACCAACCATGGGGTTGTTGCTCATATACAAATTAGCCGTATTGGGAACACCTACCTCCACACCTGCATAAAAAAAGACGGCGATAGCACCCAATACAAAGTGACGGAACGATAGGGGTCCAATGGGATCTTTGTCTGCCAAACGGACTGCACGTTGTTCTTTGGTCTCAATATGGGGTTCAGGGATATGGCAAACCAAAACAAGTACAAATGCCAAGGCAAACATCGCCATCGCAGCAATCATGGCAGGAGCGGCATCACTCACACTGGCGGTGTCAATATTGCCACCGATCAAAAAACCTATCATAATAGGCGTCAGCATACCGCCAATCGAGTTGCACACGTCACCAAATTGAATCAGTTGGTTACCTCGTTTACCTCCACCACCCAGGGTGTTGAGCATTGGATTGACCACCATGTCCAGAAGACATAAACAGCAACCTGCCACAAAGGCTCCAAGTACATACACGCCGAAACTGCCTGCGGTGCCACTGTACCACTGAATGCCTACACCGATAATGCCGACGGATATAGCCAGCAGGCCGGTGAATTTGTAACCCTTTCGGCGCAAGATCATCCCTGCCGGAATGCCCAATATGGCATAGGCAATAAATGAAGCCAGGGTGCCCAATTGCGCCATAGCGTTGGTTGCTCCGAATTGGCTTTTGGTAATGACGCCCATGGAACCGGCAAAATTGGTCACAAAGGCAAACAAAAAATAGAGAAAGTACATCACCGCAATGGCGGCAACATTTAATTTCTGTTTTTCAGCCATCATACGCTTTCGTTAACAATTATTGCGAAAGGATTAGCCTCCAACGAGGTGCTTGATTTCGCTAAGCTTATTTAACGCTTCCAGAGGCGTGAGGTTATTGATGTCCAGGTCATTTATTTGGTCTTTGATTTGTTCCAAGACCGGATCATCGAGTTGGAAGAAGCTGAGTTGATAGCCTTCGGGGTACTGCACTTGGCCTTTGGCCAATGACGAAGACGATAACGAAGACGCAGATTGGTGTTCCAAATCGTGCAACACTTCGTTGGCGCGGGCCACGATGGACTGCGGCATGCCGGCCATTTGGGCTACATGGATACCAAAACTGTGTTCCGAGCCGCCACGCACCAGTTTGCGCAGGAAAATAACTTTATCTCCCGCCTCGCGCACGGACACATTATAATTACGTATGCGCGCGAAGAGCGATTCCATTTCGTTCAATTCGTGGTAGTGGGTGGCAAACAGCGTCTTGGCATGTCCTTTATTCTCATGGATATACTCCACAATGGCCCATGCTATGGAAATACCGTCATAAGTAGATGTTCCCCGACCTAATTCGTCAAAGAGCACAAGCGAGCGTTCACTGAGGTTATTAAGGATACTGGCAGCCTCGTTCATCTCGACCATAAATGTACTTTCTCCCACGGAGATATTGTCGCTGGCTCCCACACGGGTGAAAATCTTGTCCACCAAACCAATAGAGGCACTTTCGGCAGGCACAAAGCAACCTATTTGGGCCATGAGTACAATGAGGGCCGTTTGGCGCAGCAACGCAGATTTACCGGCCATATTAGGCCCGGTGATAATCATGATTTGTTGCGTCCGATTATCCAACATCACATCGTTGGCGACATACTCCTGTCCCATAGGCAGTTGTTGCTCGATGACCGGATGACGACCCTGGTGGATATCAATCATGAGACTGTCATTCACCTGCGGGCAAACATAGCGATTGGCGTTGGCAATATGAGCAAAGCAACTCAGGCAATCGAGTTGCGCGAGAATATTGGCGTCAATTTGCAGGGCGGATACATACGAAGACATCATCAAGATGAGTTCCTGATAGATGGCGTTTTCCAAAACGGCTATCTTTTCCTCCGCTGACAGAATCTTCTGTTCATAGTCTTTGAGTTCCTGCGTGATATAGCGTTCGGCATTGACAAGAGTCTGCTTGCGAATCCACTCGGGTGGCACCATATCCTTGTAGGTGTTTCTCACTTCAAGGAAGTAACCAAAGACATTGTTGAAACCTATCTTGAGACTTTGGATACCGGTTTGTTCTATCTCACGTTGTTGCAAAGACAGCAGATACTGACGACCATTGGTTTGTATATCGCGCAATTCGTCCAGTTCGGCATTGACTCCGCGGGCGATAGCTCCGGGTTTTCCCACCACGGCAGGTGGTTCGGGAACGATGGTTTGGAGAATGCGGGAACGTACCTGCTCACACACATCGATCTGTTCCCCCAACGTACGCACATAGGGCACATCGGCTTGTGTGCACCATGAACGAATGGTTTGCATGATGTCCAAAGCGCTGGCCAAGGCTATCATTTCGCGGGGCGAGATACGTCCCGTGGCAATCTTGCCGACAATGCGTTCTATGTCCTGCACATGCGACAATTGTTCGCGCAATTGTTCGCGTATAGGCGTATGGCGCAGAAAGAAAGTGACCACTTCCTGACGATTGTGAATGGGTTGCAGTTGCTTGAGTGGCAGCGATACCCAGCGACGAAGCATGCGCGAACCCATAGGGCAGCATGTGGCATCAATCACGTCCAAGAGGGTACGACCTTCTTCGTGCTGCGTTTGGTATATTTCCAGATTATGCACCGTAAACCGATCAAGCCACACATACTTATCCTCCTCCAAACGGCTCAGGTGCTGTATATGTCCCGTCATCAGGTGCTGGGTCATGTCCAAGTATTGGAGAATGGCGCCGGCAGCAATAATGGCATTGGGCATTTGGGTGATACCAAATCCTTTGAGGTTTTGGGTGCCAAATTGCTTGTTGAGTCTGTCCTGTGCAGCCTGAGTAGTACAAATCCAATCGTCCAGTTCGAAGGTGAAGTACTTATTGCCAAACGAGGATTCGAACCATTCTTTCTTTCCACGCAGGAACAGAACCTCTTTGGGTGCAAAGTTCGTGAGCAGTTTGTCCACATAGTCAACACTTCCTTCGGCTACCAAAAACTCACCCGTGGAGATGTCCAGGAAAGAAACCCCTATGGGGTTGGTTTTGGAGAACTGGACACAGGCAACATAATTATTTTCTTTTTGGTTGAGTGTTGTATCCGAATAACTGACTCCGGGAGTGACCAATTCGGTTACTCCTCGTTTTACCAGTTTTTTGGTCAGCTTGGGATCCTCCAATTGGTCACATATGGCTACTCTTATTCCCAACCGAACCAGTTTGGGCAGATACGTATCGAGGGCATGAAACGGAAATCCGGCCATTTCAATCATTCCGCTCCCTACACCACCGTTGGAGCGATGGGTGAGGGTGATTTGAAGCAATGACGAAGCCCGTACGGCATCTTCACAATAGGTTTCGTAAAAATCTCCACAGCGAAACAACAACATCGCATCCGGATACTGCTGTTTGATTTCGCGGAATTGTCGCATCATGGGAGTTTCATTCGGATCTTGCTTAGCCATAGTATGCTTATTTAATATCGACCGTAAATCGTAAGTTAAACATTCGTCCCGTCAAATAATTGGGACTTGCCCATTGGGTACCATCGGCCGCAGTCACCCAATAATAGGAATTGACATTCTTCCAATCGACGAGATTGAACACCTCAAAATAGATGCTCCATGCGGCAATATGTTGTGCCGAGGGTTTGCGCATAAACTTATCCGTTTGGGCACAAAACGTACGGCTGGCACCGATATCAATACGCTTGTACATGGGCATGTGGCCTAAGTAGCGCATGCTCTCATTGCGTGGGTAGCCAAACGGAAGACCGTCTTGAAACACCAATTTGAGATGCAGTTTATATTGAGGTAATCGTGGTATATAGTCCTGAAAGAACACCGTCAGCGCATAGCGTTGCTCCTGCGGCATGGGAATCCAACCCAAGTTGTATGTATCGTCGATAAAATGCATACGGCTATACATGGTAGAGAAACTAATCCACGAATCTGCTCCCGGAACCAGTTCTCCATAGAGTTTGAGATCCAGACCGGTAGTATATCCTTCACTATCGTTCTTACCTGAATAGCGTACCCGTACATTATCCACCGTGTAGCTGACCATTCGGTCGATATACTTGCCATAGAGTTCTGCCGTGAGTTTAAACGGTCTGCCCCATGCACGGAAATAGTAATCTGCACCAATGACTGCATGCACCGAGCGTTGCGCCCTGAGTTTATCGTTCAGCACAATTCGCGTCACACCCATTTGGGTTACGGTATCGCGCAACTCCTTGTAGAACGGAGCCTGATAGTACAAACCGGTGGCAAAACGGAAGGTAAAATCGCGTTTCCAGCCCGGCATCCAAACCACGCTGGCACGAGGGGAGCAGAACACTTCGCCCGTGTAGGACCAGGCACTCAGACGTGCGCCACCCGTGAGAATGACACTGCCGTTGTCGGTATTCCAACGATACGAATCCTGCACATACGCTTCGCCTCGAACACTATTCATGGTATGGGAACCTTTCATGGTATAAAACAGTTCCATGGACGAAGGCGTATTGGGCATTGAGTACCCCATGGAGTCTCGCCATTCCCATTCGCTGATATAGTCGGATATCCACTCGCCCTGCACCTGCAATCCCCATAATAACCGATTGGCTTGTCGATGCCATTCTCCACGATGGGACAAAGTGGCCACAGTAGCCTGAAGGGTGTTGCGCGCATGCTCATGGTACACACCCGTTCCGAGTACACCGGAGTTATCTATTTGACCCGATATCGTTTGACTGGACGGTTGGGTGGTGGAAACGGCATTTTCCGGTTGCTCACTGAGCACATACTCACTACGTATATCGTAGGTTTCCTGTTCGTGGGTATAAAAGGCGTTGAGGGTAAAACCGAGGGTTATTTCGTCGTTCACCTTACCCTGTGCTCCCACAGCCAAAAATCCGGTGATAAACCGATCGCGTTCCTGTCCGTCGTAGTAAATAGTTTTGTTGACCATATGAGTGGTGCCTCCAAAACTCTCACTTTCGCTTTCGGGCAAAAAGCGATAATCGTTGAGGGAGAAGTTACCGAGAACGGATAATTCCCAAGGCCCCTTCCGTGGATTTCCCCCGTTGGGCAACCGTCTACCTCCTAATCTCCACGTCATTTGGGTTTGATAATCCACAAAATTGGGTTGATAATTGCCTGTGGCGGGTAACGCTCCCAACATATATTTGCTGGTTTTGTATCGTATACCATGCATCTGGCTATAGGTACTGTCTCCTACCCCCACATACGCACTGGCACCCAGCAGACTGACAGAAACGGATGATTCAAAACGCGTGGGACGTTTGTAGGTAATATCCAACACAGAAGACATCTTGTCGCCAAACTTGGCCTCATACCCACCAGCAGAGAAGTTAACATTTTCCACCATGCTGGGATTGACAAAACTCAATCCTTCCTGTTGTCCACTGCGAATGAGCAACGGGCGATGAACTTCGATGCCGTTGACATACACGGAGTTCTCATCAAACGATCCGCCTCGCACATTGTACTGCGTAGATAATTCGTTATTTTGACTCACTCCGGCAAAAGTAATCAGCAGACTCTCGATGGAACCTCCGGTAGCATCAGGCATCAGGCGAACCACATCGGTAGTGGCAGATTCCATCATGGAAGTTTGTTTGCGTATACTACGTACCTCCACCTCTTGCAACCACTGTTCTTCGGTGGGAAGGACCACATTGACATTGATCACATCCTGCTGGGTATAGAGTTGTTGGCGGATCGTTTTGTACCCTACCATGGAATAAGAAAGATACACCGTATCAGTAATCTCCAAAGAGAGGGTATAGTATCCGTTATGGTTGGTTGCAGTGCCCGTTATCCCATCATCGAGATAGACGTTTGCCAAATCGATACCCACATTATTGGCATCGACTACATACCCATACACGCGGGTGGTACGCGCCGAAAGAGGCAAAACGCACCATAGCAGCAGTAACCATATGTATGTTATCTTTCTCACTTGGTGTTTTGCATCTCAATGAGTTTACGATAGTAGCCGTTAAGGGCCATGAGTTGCTCGTGCTTTCCCTGTTCCACAATCTGTCCCTCGTGCAACACACAGATGGCGTCTGCATTGCGAATGGTCGATAAACGATGGGCAACCACCAAGAGCGTACGATCCTGTTTGAGATGGTCCAAAGCCTCCTGTACCAGTTTTTCCGATTCGGTATCCAGGGCGGAAGTTGCTTCGTCCAAAATCAGAATAGGTGGGTTTTTCAACACAGCACGAGCGATGGAAATGCGTTGGCGTTGTCCGCCACTCAAGCGGGAACCGCGGTCTCCTACAATGGTTTGATAGCCGTCCGGTGTGGCGGTAATAAAATCGTGCGCATTGGCAATCTTGGCCGCAGCTATAACCGCTTCTTCCCAAGTTCCTCCATTGGGTGCGGGCAGAGAGGTATCCACACCAAAGGTGATATTGTTGTAGAAGGTATCGTTAAACAAGATAGCATCCTGATTGACAATTCCCATCATTTCCCGCAAATCATGCACCTTGATATGGCGAATATCCACCCCATCAATGGTGATGCTTCCTTCACTCACATCGTAGAAACGCGGCAGCAAATCGGCCATGGTCGTTTTACCACTGCCCGACTGTCCTACCAAAGCCACCATTTTTCCCTTGGGTAATGTGAGCGAGATATCCTGCAAAACCGGCAGATTATCCTGATAGTGGAAAGACACATGGTTGTAGCATATGGCCTGTGTGAACTCGGTAACAGATTGGGCATCAGGTGCAGACTGAATCTGCGATTGTGCCTGCAGAATCTTGTCTATTCTCTCCAACGACGCCACGCCACGGCGAATGCTGTAAGAAGCCTTGCTCACATCTTTGGCTGGATTGATGATGCTGTAAAAGATGACCAGATAGTAAATGAACGTGGCGGCATCAATCATGCTGCGCTCACTCAGGATGAGGGTTCCTCCATACCATAGCAGGATTGCGATGAGCATGGTTCCCAGGAATTCCGAAACGGGGTGTGCGAGGGCATAGCGACGATGTATGCGATTAAATGTCATTCGTGTGGCCTCGTTGAGCCTATCAAAACGGTCACGCAGTTTGGGTTCGGCATTGAATGCCTTTACCACCCGCAATCCACCAAGAGTCTCTTCGATTTGGGTCAGGATATCGGCATTTTGCTCCTGTCCCTTGGTAGAGGTACGTTTCAGACTGCGTCCGATGCGCCCAATCACACCACCGGCGATGGGTAGCAATAGCAACACAAACAAGGTCAACTGCCACGATATGTACAGCAGTGTTACCAGATAGATGATGATCATGATGGGGTCTCTGAACAGCATGTCCAGGGCGGCCATAATACTGTTTTCCACCTCACTGACATCGTTGGTCATTCGTGACATCACATCCCCTTTGCGTTCCTCGGTGAAATAACCGATATTGAGGCTGACCACTTTGTCGTAGAGCTGCTTGCGCACATCGCGCAGCACGCCGGTGCGAATCGGTACCATGTAAAAGGATGCCAAAAACGAACATCCGCATTTGAGTCCCGTCGTGACGACCAGAAATGCACCCAATGCCAATAATACCCGTCCTGCTCCATAGGCAACAATCTGTTCATGAATTAGGTAATACAGATTGGATTTGAGAGCTCCCAACCAGGCATCCAGACTCATGGACGAAGTCAAAGGGGTATACACCAGCACTTCTTCGCTGATGCCAAACAGGATTTTGAGAATCGGTATAATGGCTGCAAAAGAGCACAGGGAAAGAAGAGTGGCCAAAAAGTTAAAGAGGATATTGAGTGTCAATTGTCCTCTGTATGGGGGTATGAATCGATGGATAATGCGGTAAAAATCCATAATTATTATTTTCTGATTCGTTCGTTAATGTATAATTGCAATGCTTTCAGCATGTCCGATTGTTCATCAAGACTCAGGCAGATGGGTATCGGATACAGTTTGGCTTTCAGATCCTCACTGAGCGTATGGACAGTCAATCGTGCCATATCTTTTTCGGTTGTAAAGATATAATCCACCTCGGCCGCTTTTTTCTCCAATACCTGTATATCCTTATGGGTATACCAATGATGATCCTGATAGCGCAGCACTTGCAGGTTTTCCACACAGGAGCGCACATATTGTTCCAAATAAGTGGAAGATGCGATGCCGGTAAGCAATAAGGCATGATGTGCACGGGGAATTTGAGGATACTGTACACGGCTGAAGTATAAATGTTGCCAGGTATACAAATGTAGTTCAGAATTCACTACCCGTTTATCTATGGGTTGCATTTTTGGCGGGCAATGCGTTACCACAATCAGGTTGGCACGGAGCGCCTGGGAAACATGATCTCTCAGACTGCCGGCCGGCAAATAGCAATCGCGGATGTAGAGGTTATCATAACCGGTTAACAGAATGTTCATGCCGGATTGTAACCGACGATATTGCAGGGCATCGTCCAGCAGGATGACATCAATCTCCGGACATAGTTGCATGAGGCGTTTGATGCCATGGATACGATCGGCACACACCGCCAGGGGTATGTGCGGGAACTTATGATGTATCTGCCAGGGTTCATCGCCCAAAGCAAGCGCATCACACGATTCATTGGCCAACACAAATCCATGCGATTTGCGGCCATACCCACGAGACAGAACAGCCACATGGTATTGTTCACCGAGCAGACGAATCAAGTGCTCCACAAAGGGCGTTTTGCCCGTTCCTCCCACGGCCAGATTACCTACTACGATGGTAGGAACAGACACCGAATGAGAAACCAGAATATGTTCATCGTACAACATATTCCGAATCCAAACCGCCGCAGAATAAATCCAACTCAGCGGCAAGAGCATCTTTCGTAGTGCTTTATGATTCATAGTCCATAGCGATTACTCAATCGTCACTTCAGGCATTTGAGCCATGATACGAGGGCGAGAAACAAATGTACGAATGCGGGCAATGATTTTTTCTTCCTCCGTACTATCGTCCAAAGCCTGTATCATCTCGTCCAGGAAGGACTTTTTCTCCGGATAAGTTTGAATCGTATAGGATTCAATGCCAGCCAAATCAGCGGCCTTAACGATGGCATCGTCCATATTACCCAGGCAGTCCACCAGGCCCAATGCCACAGCATCCGTGCCTAACCACACACGACCTTCGCCGATGCGTTTGATTTCCTGCTGCGTCATATGGCGGCCTTGAGCGCAACGCGAGGTGAACAGGTCATAACCCCGTTCTACCATGGTCTGCATCAGTGCACGCTCCGACGGATTCATGCCACGATAAATCATATTCGCCTCCAAACCGGAATGCTCATGCGTAGAAACGGCATCCACATCAATGCCGGCTTTGTCACGAATCTTGCTGAAATTGGGTATCGTTCCAAAGATGCCAATGGAACCCGTGAGGGTATTGGGTTGAGCAAAGATATAATCGGCTTCGCAACTGATATAGTATCCACCACTGGCAGCATAATCACCCATGGAAACAACCACCGGGATACCCTGTTGTTGCAAGGTGGTCATGGCATGCCATATCTGTTCACTGGCGTCCGCACTGCCACCGCCACTGTTGACACGGAGAACCACCGCTTTGACATGCTCGTTTTTGCGAATCTTACCAATCAGTTTCACCATTTTTTTACCGACAATGCCCTCGCCTTGGGTGTCGGTTATATTGCCTTCGGCGATGATTACCGCTACTTCATCCTTCACACCCGCTTTGGTTCGAGGCACATTCACCATATCGGTATGCGAAACCATATGGAAGTCCTTGGTACCCGTCCATGCGCGGAAAATGCTGTCCATATCTTCGGTGTACACCAAACCATCGGCCATGTGGGACTGGATATATTCCTCTTGCGGTTGAAGGTCCATATACCGGTCAGCCAAGGCGTCCAAATCCGCCTCACTAATGTGGCGAGATTCACTCACACCACGACGCAGTTCCGACCACAAACCCGATACATACTTTTCGGTTTGTTGACGGTCGGCATCCGACATATGGGTCATAAAGAAGGGTTCGACCGCGGATTTGAAAGAACCCACTTTGACAATCTGCATTTCCACACCAATCTTTTCAAGCAGACGGGTGTAGTACATCTTTTGAGCCGAAAGGCCATGCCATGAAATAGAGCCTACAGGATTGACATACAACTGATCGGCCACACTGGCAAGGTAATAGTTGGCCTGGCCATATTGCTGGGCATAAGCAATAACCCATTTGCCGGATGTCTTAAAATCGATGAGCGCGTCCCGAATGGCTTTGGCCGAAGCGGTCCCCATCATCAACTGACCACCGTCCAAATAAATGCCCTTGATATTGTCATTCGTTTTGGCCAGACGGATATTGTCAATGATATCGGTCAACCCCAGTATGGTCTGTTGCTCATACCCCGGAATCTCGGACATCATATCCAAAAATGGATTATCTTCGGGAGCCTGCTCCTGAAGCGTGCCTTCGAGGCGAAGACGGTAGATGCTGTTGGGTTCCAGTGTGGTGGTAGGATTTTCAAACATATCTTCAAACAACCACCCACACAATCCGCAAATAAGCAGATAAACCATAAAGGTAATCAAACAGGAACGCAAGCAACCATGACGCTGATAACGCGGTTGGTTCTCATTTACTTCACGATGAAAAAAAATCATAACTATAAGACTTAAAAAATGAATATTCAAAACTAGAACGGATAGCCGATGGCAAAATGCACGGCGGCATCGTTTTTCCAACTCAACCCATTGCCCACCGTACGCCACTGACGCTGATCGGTATACAGGTGCGACGGATCGTAGAGTTTAAATCCAAAATCAAGACGCAGCACCAGAAAATTGAGGTTCAGTCGCAATCCTGCACCATACGCCACGGCCAGTTGTTTGTAAAACTCCGACCACTCGAACAAACCATGCGGTTGACTCTCATATTCCCGTATCGTCCATATATTGCCGGCATCCACAAAGGCCGCCAGTTCTATAAAGTTCCATACCAGCCAACGATACTCGGCATTCATTTCGAGTTTGATATCACCGGCCTGGTTATTATAGTCTATGCGGTCACCCGTTCCACAATAACCACCCGGACCCAATGCACGCGATATCCAACCGCGAATACTGTTGGCACCTCCTACAAAGTAGCGTTTTTCAAACGGGATAGCATCCGCATTGCCATAGGGAATGGCTACACCGACAGCACCATGAAAGACGACACGATGGTGCTCATTGGCAATGGCATGGCCCGTAAAATTAAAGTCCACCTTGGCGTACTGCGCAAATCCTACGGTACCTACCAGATAGTGACCATCTTTATCCTGCTTGAAGTTGCACAGTTTGGCCAAACCATACATCGCATTACCGGCTGTCTCCAACTGAAGGTAAAAACTGCCGTACGAGCGGTACGGATTTTTCTCCCGATAGGAAGTGTAGTTAATACGGTACGCAATGGCATCAATAAAGTGATTTTCGTACGAATATTTCAGGATATTGGTCGGTTGTAGGAACTGCGCACGGAACTCATCACTGATCCATGGCAGGTAGACATAACTGAGGTCAAAGAATCGGAACGCATGCAACCAGTGACTCTGGTAACGGCGGTACGTGTATGTCAGTTCCAGGTTGGCAATCGTTCGGATATACTCCTCCGGCCTGTCCTGATAATGATAATTGAGGTTGACATTAAACGCATTGGGAAAACGCAGCCCTGCGGATGCTTTGGCTTCGACACCACGACCTCCGTTTTGGCGCCACTCATAACCAGCTTTGGCATTTAAGGACAACTCTTCGGCACCATGGAAGATATTCTTGTTGATATACCCTACACCACCGCCTATGCCCCAATCGCCTGCCGAATAGGTGCCTTCTATTTCCGCCGAAACGGTATTCAGTTTATTGCGCGCCAGCGTGATGACGCAGTCCAGTTCATTTTCCCCAACCGGTACAAAACTGATGTCCACATACTTGACTGCCCCCAATTGGTACAGGTGGTCATACGTACGGGATACATCCTGCTCGTTGTACAACGTACCGGACACCAACAAGCTGATGCGTTCCAACATTTTGGGCCGCAGTTGGAGACCGGAATCCACGACAAACTTCGTTTGACGAATGGTATATTGGGTAAATATTTTCTTGAATTGTGAATCGGGTAACTGTTCAATGGACTCTTTGAGTTTCAGTTGCACATCGATTTGGCGAGACAAATGGGTACTGTCGGCGATGTAGCACAACATATCCTTGTCAAAATAGAAATAGCCATTTTGGCGCATGGCCGAACTGATTCGTTGACGCTCTGCATCCAGTTCGTCCGAATCAAACAACATACCCTCATGCAGCAGCGTACGATCAGAGGTGGCCTGCCTCTTCAGATCCTGTTGCGGGAGCATATAACTGCAATTGCGCAGGGTATAAGGTTGATTGGCCGTGATTTGGTAAGTCAGATACATTTTTTGATCCTTCACCACCTTGGACGTATCCACCTGCGCATCAAAGTAACCTTTGTTGCGCATCGCTTTCTGCAACTGTTTCATGCTGGCCTGCGTCCAATCATCCCGATAAATCTCTGGGGCTTCTCCGATACGCATGGCATTCCGGGCCAATTTGGCCTTGGACTTTTTGGTTGTATCCGCCGGAGCGGTATTGTATACATGCAATTGCAGTTTCCAAAAACCCAATATCTCCGCATTTTGGGTTTGGCGCAGATAGGACTTGAGATTGGAGGCCTGAATCTGATCGTTGTCCACCACCTCAATTTTTGTCTTATACAGCAATTGCTTGTCCTCGGGAACAAACTTGCACACATTACACGAAGGAAAGACTCCGATTACCATCAGAATCAGTCCTATTCCCCATACCATATGTTGTGTGCGGCGCGCGCGCATGATTATGCTAACGTAATATAGCCTGCAAAATTACAAAAATTTATCGATTTATGCAAAATTATTTGCAGTATTCGGCTTTTTTTCGTACTTTTGCATGCTTTTTTTAACATAAGACGCTATACATCAGGACACATGGCCATAATTTCAAAAGCGCAGATTAAAACGATTCGCAGTTTGCAAATGAAAAAATTTCGGGACGAAATGGGATTATTCGTTGCCGAAGGAGACAAATGTATCTCAGAACTGATTCATGCTTTTGAGCCGGTCTGTCTCATCAATTTTTTCGCTCCGGAAATCGATGCTTCTTTGTGTTATCAGGCCGATGAACAACAAGTGAGTCAAATGTCCTCGTTGCGCACGCCGCAAGGCAGTATCGGTGTGTTTAAAATGCCCAAAAACAGAAGCATTGATTCATGGGTATTCAACGAATTAGTACTCTGTTTGGACGATGTCCAGGACCCGGGCAACCTGGGTACCATCATACGTACAGCAGACTGGTTTGGCGTTCGTCATATCGTATGCTCCTCGCTCACGGCCGATTGTTATAATTCCAAAGTCGTGCAAGCCACCATGGGCGCACTCTCTCGGGTGCAGGTATACTATGGTGACCTTCCCACATGGTTAGCCCAACAGACATGCCCCATATACGGCACATTGTTGGAAGGTAAAAATATGTATCATACCTTGCCCGCGCAGCGAGACGGAAAGGCCATTTTGTTGATGGGAAACGAGGGAAACGGCATTTCGCAAGCCATTCGCCCCATGATTACCCACCCCATTCGCATTCCTTCCTACCCTCAGGGAAGTGATACATCGGAGAGTCTCAATGTAGCCATTGCTACTGCGGTGGTCTTGAGCGAATTAAGACGTCCCATCAAGAACTGAACATACTATGCTGACACTCATTACTTCCCTGCTGTTAGGATTTTTGATGATACTGGATCCGTGTACCCTGTTTACCAGTGTAGCGGCCATTGGATATATCGATCGGGAGATGCAAAATCGCCGTCGTGTGCTGGTGACGGGTATGATGTTTGTGTTGGGCAAACTGAGCACCTATATGCTCTTGTCCATTCCTTTTTTGATGGGAGCGCAAACCAATGGTATTCACCATTTTATGAACGCATGGGGCGAACCGTTGTTATGTGTTTTTATGCTGCTGTGCGGTATCTTACTGTTGTTTGCCGGGCATCATCATCACGATCATGATCATGGTATGAGCAAATGGCTGCAAACGGTGGATGACCGTTCCAGTTGGTTATGGGCCTTTATGTTGGGTATCTTTTTTGCCATCGCCTTTTGTCCCCATCGTCTGGTATATTTCTTTACCATGATTGATTTGGCCATTTCCTCCGATATCAACGGTTTGATTTCCCACTTATGTCCCTTGGTCTTTGGTTTGGGAACCGGCCTTCCCATCATCATCATCGCTTGGCTCATTTCCTATTCCGCCATATCCATGGAATCGCTCACCAAAAAACTACACCGATTTGAACACGGTTTTCGCCTCGCGTGCGCGATCTTATTTTTAGGGTATGGCCTCTATTTGGGAATCCATCTGCTGGGGGAAAATCATGGCGAACATCATCACTGTACCGAATGTGTGGTAACGCATGAGTAGTCCGAGTTTTCGTTTTCGTCAGTTTGAAGTGTGGCATGATCGTTGTGCCATGAAAGTAGGCACCGATGCGGTACTGTTGGGCGCATGGTGCGAGGTAGATTCCTCGATGCCTCATGCCCGGATACTGGATATCGGAACCGGAAGCGGTGTCGTGGCACTCATGATGGCGCAACGATGGGAAGGTGCACAAATAGACGGAGTGGAAATCGACGAACAGGCGGCCCTACAAGCGCAGGAAAACTGCTTGCATAGTCCGTGGGCACACCGCATGCAGGTGATTCACCAGTCGGTACAAACTTTTGCGCAGGCGCACGAAGCCCACACCTACGATTTGATTGTGAGCAATCCACCCTATTTTCAAAACAGTCTGAAGAATCCCGATGCACAGCGGCAGATGGCGCGTCATACGGACGAATTGAGCAGTGAAGAACTCCTGTTTTGTGCGGCCAAAATGTTGAAAAAAGAAGGCACTTTGGCCCTGATTCTGCCTGCTCAGCAAAAAGAAGTTATCGTTACCTCCGCCGTTCATTACGGACTATCATTAAGACGCTTAACCTGGGTACACACCCGACCCGGATTGGAACCCAAACGGGTATTATTATCGTTTACCTTATCCGATGATCGGTTACCCCAAATGATCGAAACGCATCTGAATGTGGAAGCGGAAAATGCGCCTCGCAGCGAGGAATACAGTCAGTTAACGAAAGACTTTTATTTATAAGTCTCAGGATAAGCGAAATGTCTTGCGATGGTACGGACTGGGACCAAACTCGCGTAATGCTGCATAATGGGCAGCGGTCGGATAACCCTTATTCTCATCCCAATGGTACATGGGATATTCTTCGTGCAAACGAAGCATATAATCATCCCGATACGTTTTGGCCAAAACACTGGCCGCAGCAATGCTCATATAGGTAGCATCGCCATGAACAACGGTGCGCGCCGGTATTTCCAATAATTCACCTTCCGGCACATAGGGTTTCCATTTATTGCCGTCCACCAGAATATGTTCGGGCCGAACACGCAGTTGTGCCAGCGCACGCTGCATGCCCAGGATGGACGCATTGAGGATATTGATTTGGTCAATCTCCTGCGCCGTCACTTCGGCCACGGCCCAGGCAGTGGCCTGTGACTCAATCAGCGGACGCAACTGATAGCGCTGGCGTTCGGTAAGTTGTTTGGAATCGTTCAGCAGCGAAGTCAACTCTACACCCAATTGCGACGCATCTAAAATAACAGCCGCCGCGAACACACTCCCAGCGAGTGGTCCGCGGCCTGCTTCATCGCAGCCAGCTTCTACCACATTGGCGATGCAATACGGTTTGAGCATGACTCACTAATCGTTAACCATTAATCGTTAACCATTAACCATTAACCATTAACCATTATAGGCATTCATTTGCTCGTCGACGGTGCGATTGACAAAATCAGCAAACTCCTGAATGCTCATTTGTCCCTTTTCTTCAGCACCCTGCTGACGAACGCTCACCATACCTTCTTCGGCTTCTTTCTCACCGACAATCAGCATATACGGAATGCGTTTGAGTTCGTTGTCACGAATCTTACGACCCAGTTTCTCGTTACGGTCATCCACAATGACACGAACATCCTGTTGCTCGAGCATCTCTTTCACCTTCCAGGCATACTCGTTGCTCTTTTCCGAAATCGGCAATACAACGGCCTGATCCGGCGTCAACCACAATGGGAACTTACCGGCAGTATGCTCAATGAGCACGGCGACAAAACGCTCCATCGAACCAAACGGTGCACGGTGAATCATCACCGGACGATGTTTCTGGTTATCCTCGCCCACATATTCGAGTTCAAAGCGCTCCGGCAGGTTATAGTCTACCTGAATAGTACCCAATTGCCAACGACGACCGATGGCATCCTTAACCATAAAGTCGAGTTTGGGACCATAGAATGCGGCCTCACCGGTTTCTTCACGAGCCGGAAGGTTCATTTCCCTGCACGCCTCACGAATGGCATTTTCGGCCTGCTCCCACACTTCGTCCGAACCCACATACTTCTCGTGGTTATTGGGGTCACGCAACGAGATTTGGGCCTCGTAATTGTCAAAGTTCAACGATTTGAAGATGATATTGATAATCTCCATCACGCGAATAAACTCCTGCTTCACCTGATCCTGACGGCAGAAGATATGGGCATCATCCTGCGTAAACGAACGAACGCGGGTCAAACCATGTAACTCGCCCGATTGCTCATAACGATATACCGTACCAAACTCCGCACAACGGAATGGCAGATCCTTGTACGAACGGGGACTGTTCTTAAAGATGGCGCAGTGGTGAGGGCAGTTCATCGGTTTGAGCAGATACACCTCGCCCTCTTCG
Source organism: Bacteroidales bacterium UBA1714 (assembly GCA_002317295.1). Classification (GTDB taxonomy): domain Bacteria; phylum Bacteroidota; class Bacteroidia; order Bacteroidales; family Paludibacteraceae; genus Colicola. Next base: position 13,749 of record DCIY01000012.1, on the reverse strand, counting down.
GGAGTGGTAATCGGTTGGAAAGAGTCCTTACCATAGTGATCCCAGTGACCCGAAGTGATATACAGGTTCTTGGAACCAATATGCGGAGTAATCACCTGCTGATAACCATAACGTTTCTGTATCTTCTTGAGAAAATCCTCCAGACGCAAACGCAGTGCCGTGCCTTTGGGTAACCAGATAGGCAGTCCTTTGCCCACCATATCCGAGAACATGAACAAATCCAGTTCTTTACCAATCTTACGGTGGTCGCGTTTCTTGGCTTCTTCCAACAATGCCAGATACTCGTCAAGCATCGCCTTCTTGGGGAATGTGATGGCATAGATACGGGTCATCATGGGACGTTTCTCATCGCCACGCCAGTAGGCAGCGGCACAACTGAGCACCTTCACTGCCTTGATGGGTTCGGTCGTCAGAATATGCGGACCGCGGCACAAATCGGTAAACGCTCCCTGAGTATAAGTGGTAATATGACCATCTTCCAGTTCGGAAATGAGTTCACACTTGTATGTCTGACCTTTGGCCCCAAATTGTTTCAAAGCATCTTCCTTGGAAATAGACTGCTTGACCAGCACCTCTTTTTTGGCATGCAACTCCATCATCTTGGCCTCAATCATCGGGAAATCTTTCTCCGAGATAGCCTGACCTTCTGCCGGATAAACATCATAATAGAATCCGTTTTCAATGGCCGGTCCTATACCAAACTGAATGCCCGGATACAACTCCTGAAGGGCTTCGGCCATCAGGTGAGAAGAGGTATGCCAAAAAGCATGCTTGGCTTCTTCATCCTCCCATTTGTGGAGTTTGATGGCACAATCCTCGGTGAGAGGCGTATTGAGTTCGGTAATCACAAACTCATCTTTGACCTTAATACTGGCAACAAGAATATCTTGCGCTAAACGAGTGCTGATGGACTCAGCTACCTGCAACGGCGTTACGCCGCTTTCATACTCACGGACACTACCGTCCGGAAACATCATTTTAATCATATAATAAACCTACAAATGTTTATGGTCGAAGGGCGAACAAATGCCCGGCAACCTAATTGTTGTTAAAAATATCCATATTAAAGGCCTGTGTAAACGCATCACGCTCACGCAAGGCGGCAGCAGTATCCAATTCCACCCCCTGCTTGCTCATCAGACACACACGATCGCAGGTGCGCAACGCCAATTCCAATTCGTGGGTCGAAATCAGAATGGTCTTCTTTTGCTCGTGTGCCAAATCGCGCAAAAGATGCATCATCCGGATACGATTGGGCAAATCCAAATGCGCCGTCGGTTCGTCCAGCAGAATGATATCCGTGCATTGCGCCAGCGCCTTGGCAATCAGCACGCGCTGTTTCTCGCCATCACTGAGGGCATTATAGGGTGTATCGGCATAGTCAGTCAACTGCATCTGCGCCAGCACCTGTTGAATAATGCTTTTATCTTCCTTGGTCAGCGTTCCCAACATAGAGGTATAGGGATAACGGCCCAACGCCACCACCTGATACACACTCGTATGGTCCAGACTCAACCGCTCCGTCAGTACAATGGCCGGTGGACTGAGATGCATCTGTCCGCTCAACGCCGGCTGCAATCCCGCGAGGGTGCGTAATAAGGTCGATTTGCCACAACCGTTAGGTCCCAACAGACACACCATCTCTCCCGGCATCAGGGACAAACTCAGGTGCTGCTGAATGATTCGCATCCCATAACCAATACTCAAGTCCTGACAACGAACAGTGGGCAAAGAACTATTCATAGAAATATTGCCGGGTCACACGACGACTAACGGAAGTTAATACTTCGTACGGAATGGTTTGCAACTTATCCGACAATTCCATCAACGGCAAATGATCTCCAAAAATCTCCACATAATCGCCTATCTGGGCATCGGTGCCCGTGATATCAATCATCGCCTGGTCCATACATACATTGCCCACCACCGGACAACGCTTGCCACGAACCAACACCTCGTTGCCGTAATTGGAGAAGCGACGATCAAAACCATCGGCATAACCGATAGGAATGACGGCAATCTGCCGGTCTTCACTCAGGGTGGTATGACGGCCATAACCAATGGTCTCGCCTTGTTTCACCGTCTTGATGCTGAGAATGGTGGTCTTCAGCGTGCACACGTTGCGCAACGTGACGTTGTTAAACGAAAATCCGTACAGACCAATGCCCAAACGGCACATATCAAACTGATACGGTGTAAACCGCTCGATGCCGGCCGAATTGAGTATATGCTTCATCATATCATACCCCAAACCCGCTTTCAGTTGCTCGGCACAGGAATCAAAATAACGAATCTGACCTAAGGTAAAATCATCAAACTGCGCTTCGTCACTTCCTGCCAAATGGGAAAATACGGAACAAACACGTACGCAGGCGTTGTGCGGTTCGCTCAATTGGGCGATCAGCCGGGGCATCTGCTCGTGGTAGAAACCCAAACGATGCATGCCTGAATCAATCTTGATATGAATCGGATAATGCTCCAAACCCTTATCGCGGGTGGCTTGCAGCACCATATTCAGGGACTCAAACGAATAGATATTCGGTTCGAGGTTGTTTTCCAAAATCAAATCCATGGCGCTCACTTCCGGATCCATGATGATAATCGGCATCGTGATACCCGCCTTGCGCAACTCCACTCCTTCGTCGGCCACCGCAACGGCCAGATAATCCACCAACCCGCAACGCTGCAACGCCAGACTCACATCCACACTGCCTGCACCATACGCAAACGCCTTGACCATACATGTCAAACGCGTCTCGGGGCGAAGCAGACTGCGAAAATAGCGTACATTATCCACCAACGCGGACAGATTGACCTGCAGTACCGTCTCGTGCGTTTGATGCAAAATGCGGTGGGTAATCGTTTCTTCATCATATCCCAGGGCCCGCATCACCATGGCACATGTACGGGCATTCTGGTGCATGGGGTCCTCTATCACCGTATCACAATGAGCAAACAAACGCATTTTTTCGGCCCGTTTTTGCTCCAGAGATTCAAAGTTCTCCCCATGCTCGGCACCGATATAGGTAATCACGCCCATGGTGGGACGAATCACCGCCTCCAATTTGGCCATCTCCCCCGGTTGGCTGATTCCTGCCTCAAAGATAGCCAGGGTCGTTTGATCACTCAACTGCCACACGGACAAAGGTACACCAATCTGCGAATTATAACTCTTGGGAGAACGGGTGATGACATAATCATCCTTGAGCAACTGATACAACCACTCTTTCACCACCGTCTTACCATTGGAGCCGGTAATACCAATCACCGGACCCGAATACAGACTGCGTTTGTACGCAGCCATTTGTTGCAACGCCACCAGGGTATCTTCCACCACCAACACGGCCACATCCTCATAGTCACTCAGGTACGCTTCACTGCCTTCATTAACCAGGAACATACGTATGCCCTGTTGATAGGCTTGCGCAGCAAAACGTGCCCCGTCATTGAGAGCAGTACGCAAACCAATAAACAGCGTAGCAGATGCCTGCGCTGTATGCTGACGGGAATCAGTCAACAGGTATTCCACAACCGGGTCAAGCGCTTGGCCTAACCACCGGGCAGAAATCACCTGACTAAGATTGGTTAATCGGATATCATTCATCAATCCATCATTCATCATTCATCAATCATCAATAGACCTTCAGGCCGCATCATTCATTTATCGCCCTCAGGCCGATAAATGAGGTCTTTGACCGCCTTAAAATAAGCGGCCACCTCCTCCTTCGTCAACCACCATGGCGGTTCTTCATCCAGGGTGATATTGACATTCTCTTTGCCCACACGCACCAGGTTGAGGGTATGCACACTGTCTTCCGTTATAGAACCGATCAAATCTTCTTTTTCCTGTTGGGAGATATATTCCAATTCCGGTATCCCATAGATCTCATCCAACTTGGATTGCGCCTGATGCACCGAATACGCAATCACATTGCGCAGCAACAGTCCTATCACCACCACCGAGGCAATGATAATCAACACCTTGCGGCGTCTGCGACGCTTATAGGCTCGAGAAGCTGTATCCGAAGTATGATGATAACCCATACAATACCTTTTCTTTGAACATCACTTGCAAAAGCGCTCCACCTCACGGCAGAGCGCTTCTGTGTTACTTAACTCGTCTCTCTGGGATACGAGCCTTCTTGCCGGTCAAATCACGCAAGTAGTACAACTTAGCGCGACGAACTTTACCGTACTTATTAATGGTGATACCATCAATAAACGGACTGTCCATGGGGAAGATACGCTCCACGCCGACGTTGCCGGACATTTTGCGAACCGTGAAACGCTTCTTGTCACCGCTTCCGTGAATAGCAATCACGTCACCGCGGAACTCCTGTACACGTTCCTTGTTACCCTCTTTAATACGATAAGCAACGGTAATCTGGTCACCTGCTGCGAACGCCGGGAACTCTTTCTTCTCACCGGCAAATGCCTCTTCGGCAATCTTCATCAAATCCATTGTATAATGATGTTTAATGGTTACCTCGGCTACAGTATACACTACTATTCGAGTCTCTATAACCTCTGAGTCCAAACTCAAAGCATGGGCACTCTACCCTTAATCGCCAGAGACTATAGCCGAAAAATCGTGCAAAGTTACTACAAATATATCATATACGCAAATTTTTACACAAAAAAAATGCAATATACACCTTATATTATCATATATATACACAAAGAAAGCGGCCCGTGAGCCGCTTTCCTTATGAAAATGAGAATCTGTAATTAGAATTCTACCGGGATACCCAAAACGGTGTAGATCTCACCGCCACGGAGGATAAATACCTTGCCGTCACGAATAATCTTAACCGCCTGGTCGTCTTCCTTACCGTTTCTATTCTCAACACCCGTACCGGCGCCACCGGAGATGACCTTGAGCTGAACGTCACGGATAGCCAACGGATTCTGTGCACCACCCGAATTATCATTACCCCAAACAAAGACCAAATCGTAGTTACCACGAGTCACGAGCTGAATCGTATCGTTCACCGTTTGGAAGGCCGTAACTAATGCTAACGGACCATTGCCCAAATCAAAGCCTCCGGTCGGAACCTTTGTGCTACCGGGACTACCCGTTACCTGAGTACCACCAATCGTAGCACCGGAAGTGGAGGTCGTAATCTGAGAACCAGCCGGTACCATCAAGGCACGACCATAGTCGTAGTACGAAGACGTACCCGTTCTCTCACCATAGGCCTGCCACTCATAGTGAACAGCCAACAGACTCGAGTCACCTGCCACATGGAAGCGACGAGCAATCACGGCATACGATGTAGCATTGTCCGTATAAGCCCAATCAGCATTGTTGTTGGATACATACAAAGCCTTGGTCAGCGTGCTTCCGGCCAATGCGGCGGCGGCATCACCAATCATAAACTTATTGGTACCCGTTGCATCCTGGAACCACTTCTCGGCCTCATCATCGTCATCGAAGTTGGCAATGAAGGTCTCATTGAGTTCAAGGTTCTGAATATACTCAGCCGGCATCTCCGTCTTGAAGTTGAACACAGCCGAAACAACATCCGAAACCTCCTCTGCGCTGCACAACGCCTTCACTTGCAGCGTGCAAGCGTACTGCGTCATGCCCTTGAGGTTACGCAGAACAAACGAATTGGTCTGAACAGTATCTGTCTTCACCTCATCGTTGTAGTTGCAAACCACCAGCCACTGAGGTTCAGCCTCACCGGCTGTCCAGGTAAAGGTGGCATCACCTGCTGATACAGCCAACAGTTGGATATCCGATACCTTCTTGCAGCTCGGTTGTCTCGATACCTCAATATTATCCACATAGCAGTACTGGAAGGACGAACTATTGTGTAAGCGGAAGGCCAGGAAGTGTGCCTCGGCGGGAACGCTGTCCAGCAATATCTCAACCGCCGTAAATGAGGACGGTTTGCCCAAAGTAGCCAATACTACAAAGGTCGAATCCTGCTCACTATCGAGCATATAACCAAACTCCAATGCCGCATACGAAGAGCTCGACATATAAGCCCTGTGGTCAAATTTGATGCGAGCCGTGGACAAATCTACCGATGCGTCAAACTCCGGCAATGCAATCACCTGAGGCGAAGAAGAAGTACCTCCGTTGAAGTACAGGCAGTTCGACGAACTTACACCAGAATTGGATTTGGTGCATGGATAAACAGAACCATACGACTCATAAGGAACACCAGACCAGCAAATCGGCATTTCATTGAGTACTTCCGATTCAAAATCGTTGCTCCAAGGCAGCGCACTGATCTTTGCGCACTCGGTTTGGAATTTCAGCGTGGTAGCCAATACCTCACTGACTTCACTCTCACCGCAGAGTGCCTGAACCGATGCAGGAATGCTGTAGGAAGACGAGTGATTCAGTCCACGCAATACATAGCATGTATCTGCTACAAGGATCGTATCCACCTGTTCACCTCTATTCAGCGTCAGACGGAACTGCTCCGCGTCGCTCTCCCATGCGATAATCGCACTGTCCAAACCAATAGCCTCAACGTGTAACTTAGCCGGTTTGACGCAACTCGGCAGCTCACGAATCATCATATTATCCAGATAAGTGGCACTACCAAATTGGCTCTCACCCTGAAGGATGATACGTACTTCACCGGCCAATGGAATCGGGAACTCGTAACGATAAATACCCGCAGCCGATTCAGCTACCACGATATTGCTATCCGTACGGGTGAATTGACGATACATAAATCCTAAATCGATGGTGGTATCAGCATTTTGTGCCAATACGCGAACACCTTCTTTATCCTTATCGTAAACGCCACGATAGATATCGATGGAGAAACCATAACGATTAGCCTGAGGCAGGTTGATGCTCGGCAATATCAGTTGCGTAAGCGTACCAATCGCTTGATCCGGCAGGGACAGCATCATCGTAGAGTCACCCGAAGCGAAATATTCATCATAGGTAAACAACTTGGCACCGGTACCTTCTACATGGATATTCTGATAGCATACCATGTTCACATTGGCACCCTTGGTACCTGCATTGAAGTCCTGCGTCCAAGGCAGTTCGCTCACCTCCATGGCTTCGCAGAAGGTCGTGAACGAAACCTCCTTCTTTTCGCTGAACTCACCGCAAGACTTCACCTCTACATTCAGGGTATAAGCCGTACCCGGTTGCAAACCGTTCAGTTGATACTTCGGCAACTCGAATACAGAGTCGTGAGCCAGGGTATCCTTACCCGACTTAATCACTACCTCCCATTCACTCTCCTTGGCACCCGGTGTCCAACTGATAACAGCAGACGATTTGGTGAAGGAGTCGAGCGCAATACCACTCACCTTGCGGCAATTAGGCATGGCAGCCACCTGGGCGTTATCCATATAGGTAGAACTGCCATATTGGCTCTGGCTGCGAATGATGATATAGCACGTACCCTGCATCGGAATAGCCATACGATAGGTGTACCAACCCGCAGCAGCTTCTGCAGTTACTACCTCATTGGCTACCGTGTGGTTACGCGGCAGGAAGCCTAATTTCTGGGCAGTAGCATCCAACGTATCCGTGGCGCTGACATAGATATCCACACCTTCGGTCATATAGGACGAAGCGGTGGCATTACGATAGATATCCAGACTGAACTCGTAAGCATTGGCCTCAGGAATATTCATTTGCGGCAATGCCAACAGAATAACGTTCGTCGATTTCTGATCCGGCAACTGGAGCGTCATGGACGTATTGGAACCACTGGTCGGAACAACCGCCTTATACAGGTCGGTACCCGTACCGGCAATATGCACGTTGCGCATGCAGGCAAACGAGGTAGAACCGGCAGCATAACCGTCAAAGTTCTCTGACCATGGGAAGGAAGCAATCACATCACATTCCGTTTGGAAGGACAGCGTAGCCTGAGCAGGATCGGTCGATTCCTGACCAACACCACAAACGGTATACACTTTGGCATCCAATTGATAAGCCGACGAAGCATTCAGACCATTCAGCGTAAACAAGGTATCTGCTACGATGGAATCCACCACGTTCACATTGCCCTGCTTGAGAACCAGGTGCCAAGACTCTTCCTCACCAAACGGAGACCATGCTATTTGAGCAGAAGTCTTGGTGATGGTCGAATCGATAACATGGACATTGGAACCCGGGAAGCACGAAGGAATCTCGGTCAATTCCACTACATCCACATATACGGATTGAGCCGTTCCACCGGCCAGGCGAATAGCCAAGTATGGAGTTTCGGCAGGTACCTCATTGAGATAGTATTCATACGATACAAACGAAGCCACATTGTCCAAAGTATCCAAAGCCACAAAGGTAGCAGCGTCTGCCGGATCCGTCATATAACCCAAGGTCAAGAAAGCATAAGAAGCCGAAGCATAATTATTCCTGTACATAAACTTGATACGGGCATTGGACCAATCAAAACTCGAAGCGAACTTAGGCAGAATGGCATATTGCTGACTGCTCGTAGCTCCTCCATAGAAGTACAAGATCTGATCACCCTGATATATATAGGTAGCCGATGGAGAATAAACATAAGGATAATTGCCGGACTTGATGGCACTCCAGCAAGTCGGCATGGTATTTGCGCTTACGCCCTCAAAGTCGCAAGACCATGGAACAGCAGCAATCTCCACACATTCGGTAGCGAACGAGAACTTACGCTCCATCACATCGACAGCCGCTCCGGCTACGCATTGAGCGGTAACCTTCACCACTACGTTGTAGTTCTTGGAGTTCTGCAGATTATCCAGTACACAGAAGGTATCTGCCACATGTTTGTTAATCGTGTCACCACCGGCGAAGATGAATTGTACATCATAACCGGCATCCGAATTACCTTCCCAAACGAAGGTAGCCGAATTAAGGGTGATGAGCGAATCAACGATGGCCAAACCGGTAGCACCGTCGCAAAGCGGTTTTTCACGAATGGTAATATCATCTACATACGTGGACAACTTATAGTAACTCTCACCCATGAAGAACAGGGTCACGTCACCGGTCATCGGAATCGGAATAATCACATGATCCCAACCTTTGTCAGCTAACGAATCGCAAACCGCGGTCTTGATATTACACATACGGGTTACCAGACCCAAATCTACGGTATCCGGTGCACCGAAAATAGCCGAATGGGATGCATATACACGGAAACCTTCCGCTACATCGTCCTTTCCTGTACGGTTGATCCACAAACTGATTTCATACTCCTTGGTTTCATCCATCACCATCGACGGCAAGGTCAACAAGGTACGGTTACCAAGAGCCTTATCCGGCAGGCAGAGGCATTGAGAACCGGTATGCGCATTGCTGCTGGAATTGTTCACATACCACAAATTGGCCGCATTGGAACCACCTACATTTTTATATAGTTCATTGCCCCAGCAGGCAGGCATGGTGTTGGTAGTCGAAGCAGAACCATAGGTAAAGCCTTCAGATTCCTCAAATCCATAGAAGATTGGGAACTCGGTTTCTGCCACACACAGTGTGCGGAAGGTCAGCGTCTTTTCTACCATCTCAGCAGCCTCAACTCCCGAGCAAACAGCAACTACACGTACGGTATAACTGTACTCCAGATTGGCTTGCAACGAATCAAAACGAAGTTTAGGCTCCGTCAGACCATTGTGCATCACGGTGTCACTATTGTGAATCACGCGTACATTCCACTCCGTTTCCTCGTTACCGGCCACCCAGGATACCTCACCAAAGTTGGTACCCAGATTGCTTACCTTCAGGTCCTTGACCGTGCGGCAAACCGGCAAACGACGAATGGCAATATCGTCCAGATTGATACCATTGGAAGCAGAGGAAGAATAACTTTCGTAAGCATCACACCCCTTAATCATCACATACACATATTCACCGGCAGGCAACAGTACCTTGAAGTTCTGGAAAGCAGTGGTCAGACCTGTGAACTTGGCTACAAAACGAGCACTGTCCACCTCTTCACTATTGCTCACATAGACGGATATACTGTCATTGTCGCTGGAATTGCTCAGACATGAAGCCCAGAAACTGAGTTCAAACTCATCCGCCTGATCAATCGACATCACCGGCAAAACGAGCCAGGAAGACTTCATGACAGAGGATTTACCAACCATCTGTAAGCCAAAATTACCACTGCGTCTTGCAGAACCATTGGCATTCCAAACTTGCAGATAAGAGGAAGAGGTTCCGTCACCTTCGATACTCCAGCACGGATACTCGGTTTGGCCATAACTCCAATCGTCAAAACCATACACAATCACCGTATCCTCGGGTTCTCCGGTCAGAGCGAGAGGCTCACACATCATCGTGAACTCAAACTCTTCCTCAGTCCATTCAGACTCCGAACTCTCGCACAAAGCCATCACGGATACACTTCCCTTATAGTGCTTCGAAGGACTGAAACCTTCCATCACCACACTGTTCTCGGTAGCCTCCTGGTCTTCGGCAACCACCACCGTGCTGTCGTCGGCCATAAACGAGTACGAATACAACCAGGCTTCCTCTTCGTCACCGGCTTGCCAGGACAGACCTACCGTGCTGGACAAAATCTCACCCAGTGCAATATGGGTAACAGGGAAGCAGTTGGGAGCGGGCGAAATCATAATATCGTCCACATACATGGCATAGGAACCATGGTGCTCTATCATCACATATTTGTTACCACGAATCTCGCTCAACGGGAAACGGAAGAACTGATGCGTAGTGGTCAGGCCCTTAACTACACCTACGCAAACGGCATCCGTGATAGATGCGGAATCGTTGATATAGATCACCAGCGAATCACTGGCCTTGGTGTTGTATCCTTCACGAGCCCAAAGACTGATTTCGGAATTCTCCGGAATCTCCATCATCGGCAATGTCAACACTACCGTAGACGCATCGACATAGGTCGTAGGCGATTGGAAACAACGACTACCGGAATGGCAGTACGAAGAAGAAATCTGCCATCTGTACGTTGCAGAAGTACCAACGTACTCACTGGTCTGGTAGCATGCAGGCAGCGCACCTGCAACAAAACCATCGGCATTTAATACAATACTGTCGTTCACCGGCAATATAATCGCACATTCGGTCTCATAAACAACCGTTGCATTCTTGGCATCCGCTTTCTCGCTACCGCAATCAGCCACCACACTGACTTTCAGCGTATAGCGGGTAGAAGCGTTGAGAGAAGACAGGGTTACCTTATTCTCAGTCACTTGATCATTAAAGAGGGTATCGTTGCCATTGACAATCACCACATCCCAAGCTTCTTCGCTACCACCGGCAGTCCAAGCGATATCAAAACCTGTCAGCGTAGGATTCTCTGCGTGGATATCACTTACCTTCTTACAGTTGGGTTGCGGGCGAACCTTGATATTATCCAAGTAGATATAGGCACCGCTATATCCGTTATTACTGGTACCCATGAATAGGAAAATCACCGTATCACCCGTATAGGCGCTCAGGTTAATCTCTTCCTCTGTCCAGTCATCCGTACCCGTGCTTGGGTGGTTAACCAGTTTTTTACGAGTGGATTCGCCCACTTTCTGAATATATATATCCAAATCGCCACCCGCCTGGTCTTTCCAGGCATACTCCAATTGGGCATCTGCCGACAGTGCAATCTGAGGCGTTTGCAGGTAATTGGTCTTACCATCGGGATTGCTGTACGAGTTAAACCGAACACAGGCACCCGTCAAACCATTGGCATTGTAGCTCCATTTATACGTTGCAGAAGTCGTGGTACCTTCGCTATTTTCCCAGCAAGAAGGAATACCGGAACTCAGAGCGTTAAAGTCCTGAACGAAAGGCAAAGCCTCAATTCCGCAAGGAGTGGTAAACTTAGCCGAACGGGCCTTGGCGGTATCGCCTACACCGCAGAACGCGCGAACGGCCACGTTGTAGTCCGTATTGCTGGTTAAGCCGTTGAGTACCTTGAAGGTATCAGACACCACTTCTTCTACCCCATTGAGGTAGAACAACCATGAAGTCTCCGTACCCCCTTTGGGCCAAGAGATGAGCATATTGTCCGTTGCAGGAGTACCCAAAACCAGGGCACCTACTTTTTCACAAGATACCGGGGCACCGGGTGTGTACACAAATGTAGCCTTGGGCAATACGCTCACTCTGCTACCGCCGGAAATGCCGGCTACACTGCTAGAGTTGCTGCCATAAATAGCGCAATTGCTAACGGGCGAACCCAAGAACGAGGCCGACTTGTAATTACCTTTCGTCAGCGAGTGAATCTCGATCAACAGATTGCCACCATCGTACGAATAGGCATTGTCAAAGGTAATCACCATGGGACTGGCCGTCGCATCCAACGTACCCGAGTACACAACCGTACTGGTTCCGGACACAAAACCGGACGAAATCTGCGTTTCAGCCACCTCCATCAGGCAAACTTCGAAACTCGAAGTCCATGCTTCGGTTGCCGCGTTGGACAAGTAGAACTTAATGCCGGAAATACTGGCATTTTCCAAGCCCTCCAACGAGTCGGCCGGATAGATGATCTGCGTGCGAATAAAGTCATCGCAATACAAGCCATAGACCGGAACATAACTGGTCGTTGACGATCCGTCCGAAACAGTCACTTCATTGGCATACATCGGCAGGGCCAATACCATTGCCATCAGCATGCTGAAGAAAAAAGAAAAAAGTCTTTTTTGTTTCATAATAAGACAAGTTTTAGTTAATAATAAAGTTATATAATCATCTGTAAATGATATTTCTTTCAGGTGTTCGCGCTCGCACGGGTACATAATTAAATCAGCGCACAGGCGTGCGAATCGACTGCAAAAGTACAACTTTTTTTTCATATACGCAACATTATGACAAAAAAAAATGCATTTTTTGGACAAAAAGTGCATTTTTCTTGTATTTTTGTGTGTTTTTGGCAATTTTATAGGAAACCTAATTCCAATTTTGCCTCTTCGCTCATCATGTCTTTGGTCCATTCGGGCTCAAAGACGATTTTCACCTCCACCGTTTCTATACCCTCCACGCTGCCCACTTTTTGGCGAATATCCTCTACCAGGAAGTCCGCAGCCGGACAATTGGGTGCCGTCAGGGTCATGTCTATGGTGCAGACAGATCCCTCTATATCGATCTTGTATATCAGTCCCAGGTCGTACACATTGACGGGTATTTCGGGATCAAACACCGTCTTCAGCATCCGCAGGACTTCCTCTTCTGTTTCTAAAAATTCGTTCATCGTTTTCAAATTGAGTCTGCAAAAGTACTACAAAAATCTGGAATGTGCAAATATTTAGGCAAAAAAGGTGATATTTATATCACAACGGCATAGGTTATGTGCATTTTTTTGGGCTATACCAAAACATTTTTGTATCGTTATAGCCAAAAATAATCATCATTATTTCATCAAATCATTCAGTGTAATATTTCTGATAATCATTGAGTTATAGTAACTATTGTGTTTTGCATCCTGCTTGGTCACTAATATACATTGCACGTTCTGTTTTTTACGATTCAGCATCATTAACGAGTCCTTGCGAATCTTTATCTTCTCCGCCTCTATCTTATCTAGCGCATACGGCTGTTGGGTGTATTTCATCTCACACAGATTCACAATACCATCAGCCCGCTCAATCACCATATCCATCTGAGCCTTCTCTGTGAAAAGTGAATAAGTCTTGGTGGCAATACTATCCAAATGTAATGCCTTGCGAATTTGTGCAGCATGGGCAAAACATAAGCGTTCATAACTCAACCCAAACCAAGTCGTATGTATCGGTTTTCCCTGCAGATGCATCCATGTGTTCTCATCATAGCCTTTGCTGATTCTCGCTGAAAAGTAT
>DCIY01000021.1 GCA_002317295.1 Bacteroidales bacterium UBA1714 | reverse complement strand
AACCAGCTGAGCTAAACGCCCTTCGAGTGCTTGTTTCTCGAAAGCGGGTGCAAAAGTACTGCTTTTTTTTGACATGTGCAAATTTTTGCTCAAAAAAATGACATTTTTCTGCATTTTTTTACATTTTTCATATTCGCTTGTGGCAAAATATTGGTAATTTACATTATTTGCCTTGCAGATAAGCAAAATACTTATTCACCAAATCGGCCATAGATAGTTCATTATCATCCTCTCCGGTGTACCTTGGATTACTCCTGCCAATTAGGACTTGGGATATAGACCTCCTATGGTTTTGCCCACATTAATCAGGTGGTCGGAGATACGTTCGCTGTTGGACGCTAATTCGATATATTGTGCACCCACCAATGCAGAGCATTGCCCTTTGGCCAAACGTTGAATATGGTTCTGCTCCATCTGATCATTGAGGTCATCTACCTGATCCTCATACTCATGGGCGGTCCAATAGGCATCTCGATCGTTGTTCATGTAGGCTTTCATGGTGTGCTGATAAACCAAGAAAACCAACTCACGCATTTGGTCAATTTCCGCAATGGCTGCTTCGGAGAAATGCTCTTTGGCATCTTTGAGCAGGTGGGCATATTCGGTGATATTCTCGGCATAGTCGCCTATTCGTTCCAAATCGCTGACACTGCGGATGGCGTGGGTGAGGTAGAAATGGTCGGGTTCTGGCAGGGATTGACCATTTAGGCGAACGATATACTGCACCAACTCATGATTGAGAAAATCCAACTCCTGCTCATCTTGGATAAAGTCATTCTCTTCGTCAAAATCCAGTCGGGTCGCCATATGAAGCGAACGGTCATAGTTGCGCATGGCTAACTGTGCCATATGCTCGATTTCCAGTTTGACCTGTCTAACTGCTACCACAGGGGTGCGCAGCATCTTCTCATCCACAAAGAAGAAGTGCGGTTTCTTAGACAGTGATTCGGCTACGATAGGTTCAGGCAATAGCTTACATACCAGTCTCACCAACCCATCGGTCAGCGGCATGATGATAATCACGGTGGTGACATTAAAGATGGTGTGGAACATGGCCATTTGCAATTGAGGCACTCCGGGGAAGAGTTGCTCAAAGAGTGTCCCAAAATTCAATTCGCTCGAACTGAATAGAGCCATACCTCCGGCAGCCAGCATAAAGACCACTACACCAAAACAGTTAAACAACAAGTGTATCAATGCGGTTCGTTTGGCATTGAGTCCGCTGGTTATACCGGCGATAATGGCCACCACGCACGAACCGATATTGGATCCCAAGGTCAGGTAGATACCTTGGTTGAGAGAGATCAGTCCTGTCATCACCATGGTAATGGCAACCGATGTCATCACCGATGACGATTGGATAATGGCAGTCAGAATAGCACCGATTAAAACCAACAAAAGAGGATTGCTAATAGAAGCAAGAAAGATCTTTACCGCATCCAATTCTGCAAAATCTTCCATCGCTCCTGACATCATGCTCAGGCCGACAAACAACATACCGAATCCGGCTAAGATGCCACCTATCTTTTTGCCAAGATCGTGTTTGGCAAACAGGGAAATGAATGCACCTAGTCCCGCAAAGGCTGCAAAAATGGCCGTAGTGCTCAGACCGTTACCACTACTTAGGCCCAAGGCTACTATTTGTGCGGTGATGGTCGTTCCTATATTGGCACCATAGATGATGGTGGCAGCCTGAACGAGTGACATAATGCCCACGTTGACGAAACCGATGACCATCACTGTGGTGGCTCCTGATGATTGGATAGCCGCCGTACCCAATGCACCGATACCTACGCCTAACCAGCGGCTTTTACCTGCTTTGGCAAATAAAGCTTTGAGGCGTTCGCTGCTGGCAGACTCCAGGTTAGAGGACATCATCTGACAGGCAACTAAAAAAAATGCCGATGCCGGCAATCAACGCGAGGATGGCAGTTATAATAAGCGTAATGGACATAAATTTACTTTTTTGAGTTTACTGACTGTTGCAGTATCTGTTTGCGGTCATTGATTTCCTTGCTAAAATCTACTGCAAAGGTACAAACAATCTACGACATACGCAAATTTTAAAGCAAAAAATCACCTAAAATGCGCTTTTACACATCATCTGCTCGTGTCTGCTATCCCGACAGGTGTCTATTGCGATTGGGATTTGCGGTAGTCGTAAGGGGAGAGACCGAGGTGTTTGCGGGTGTACTTGCAGAAGAAACTGACATCGGGAAAGTCCAACTGATAAGCTATCTCCTTGATACTGAGGTTGGTTTTGGTCAGGTAATGGCGGATATGTCCCACCATGACCTGATTGATCCAATCAGACGCCGTCCGGTTGGTTTTTTCTTTGCACACCGCGCTCAGATACTTGGGTGTAATGAGCAGTTGGTGGGCATAACTCTGTACATCGCGTTGGGTGTTGCCCGTTCTGTTGAGCAGTTGCATAAACTGAAGCAGTAACCGGTCTTTGGCACCGGTGACAGTGGTTTGGGATGCGGATGTCCCCTCGGAGGATGTGGGCGCTGAGGAAGCAATGATTTTGTCCAAAACTGCCAAAATCTCATATGCTGCGGCTTGAGCCATGGAGCGAATGATGCGTTGGCGGTAAGGAGTATTGGTATCCTCGGTATAGACGGTGATCAGTTGGTAATAAGCGTGCAGGAGCCGCTGCTGAAACTCATTGATTTCCCAAACGGGATTCTCTCGCATGTAGATAGCTTTTTGCCACCAATTGGGTTCTACTTCAAAACAATCGTTGATGACATTATCAAAGAAGTGCTTGCCTACGACCAGTACTTTAGCCTTAAAATCAGGCGTACGCATATAATGTCCCACCAGACTCTGCGGCATACAGACAAGAACATTGCCTTGTTGCACGAGGTAGTTGGAGTCGTTGATGGTCAGTTGCATAGTACCTGCTTCGCAGTGAAGCATTACCAAATATTCGCTCACTTGCTCGAGCGATACATTGATTTCGTCCACATTGTCGGCGAGAATCATATCAGAGAAGGTGCGGACCATAGTAATGGTTAATGGTTAATGGTTAATGGTTAGTGGTTTGACGATGCAAAATTACTATTTTTTTTGGATAGATGCAAGGTAAAAATCACTTTTTTGATGTTCTGCATATCTTTTATTGGAAAAATAGGATAATATAAAGGTAAAATAGACCGCAGTGATGTCGGTGAAAATATGTACTTTTGCACCGTTTTTATGGAGAAAAAGGATTATGAAACAAGCGAAACGAATTCAAACTTCCCTGCTCAATGGGGTAGAGAAAAGAGCATTGGTCTATATGGCCGAGCGTATGCCCAAATGGGTGACATCCGATATGCTGTCGGGAGTGGGGGTGGTAGGAGCTGTTCTGATAGCTGCCGGGTATATATTATCCGACGGTTCGCTGCAGTGGTTATGGTTAAGTACCCTGGGTTTTGTGGTTCACTGGTTTGGAGATTCGATGGACGGCACCCTTGCTCGGGTGAGAAACACCCAGCGTCCGATTTACGGATATTACCTGGACCATACGCTGGATGTGATTACTGAAGGAATCATGTTTGTGGGCATCGGCTTGAGTCATTTGGTGAACATGGAATTGGCCATGGCCGTGTATGTGCTGTATCTGGCTTTGACGCTGAATGTGAGCATCAATGCCCATCTGAAGAGCGAATTTCGATTGACCTATTTTCACTTGGGTCCTACCGAGTTTCGTGTGCTGATGATCATCATCAATACCCTATATATCTATATTCCCAGTCTGTCGACATTTCGTACTCAACTTTATGGGCATGAGTTGACCAGTATGGATTGTTGTGGAATAGGCATATTGCTGATTTTGGGTATCATCTACACCGTGACCCTTATTTATGCCCTGTACGAGTATAACAAGATGGATCCGCTTCCTCGCGGTTAGTACGATAGGCACGGCGGTGGACACACTGGTGCTATGGGTGTGTTCCCATTATTGGTTAGCCGGCAGTTATTGGGGCGAGAATATCTTCTCCCCCATTTTGTCGTTTGTATGTGCTGCTACCTTCAATTTCTCCCTGTTTTACTGCTTTGTGTGGCGGGAACGCATCACACAGTGGGGTGCGATTCGCAGCATTATGCGCCATTATTGTGGTTTTTTGGGCAGCGTGACCGGTGGGTTTGGGCTGAAAATGGTATTGTTGCTACTAATTCAGTATCTGAGTCATTGGGATGTGGTATGGTGTAATCTGCTGGCTCTTTGCGCTTCGGGGTTATTCAATTTCCTAATGGATGAATGGGTGGTGTTCCGCCATAAAAGAAAGCGATAAATGTTGATTTTGTCTTTAAAATTTGGATAATTCAATAAATTGTTGTAATTTTGCGACATCAAATGGGAAAAAAGTATTCTTCCCATAATAGAAAGGTAATGAATATGAAAAAAATCTTCGTTTTGGTGGCTTTGGTAGCCACATATGCATGGGTTTCGGCACAACCTCGTGCCATTGGTTTGCGTTTGGGTTATGGCGTAGAAGCCTCCTATCAGCATCAGACTTCTGAGACCAATATGGTTTCGTTGGATTTGGGTATGTTTGGTATCAATGGTTTGGAAGCCGCTTGCACTTATGATTGGATTAATCCCGGTGGATTGGATTTTTCCTCTGTTTGGAGTGAGAAAGGCGAATGGAATTGGTATGCCGGTATCGGTGGAGCCTTGGGTGGCGGTTGGCCATCCGTGAAAAAGGTGGATGGCATACGAGAGACCTATACCTCGGGTTTTGCCGGTGTGGCTGCTCGGTTGGGAGTAGAGTATAATTTCTGGTTCCCACTACAGTTATCGATTGATTATCGTCCCGTATTAAGTATGGGTTTGGCCATGCATACATACCACGATACCAATCTTCAAAACCGCTCTACCGATTATTCGTACGGGTTCTATTCCGGAGGTCTGTACGCAGGTGCCATCACCTTGGGTGTAAGATATAAATTCTAAGCATCTGATTGACCATCTCATATACCAAAAAACGACATGCCGTCAGGTATGTCGTTTTTTGTGTGTATATCATCTATTTTTATCGAACAAGAGACCCGTTCGGAGTATATACATGGCCATTGAGCAGCAGATAGAGTTGGCCGTTGACCATGATCTTTTGGGCGGAACGGACTCCGTCCTGGCTGAAAGGGGAAAAGGCGGAGAGGGACTCCAAATCGGTGACTTTGGACCAATCGCGATAGCACAAAATGATATCCTTGAGGGTGAGTTGGTACTCTTTGTTTTTGACCGGATCTTTCATTCCAAATTTAAGGCTCTCGAGTGTGAGCGGATAAATGGCACGATTGGAGGTATCTATCACTTTGTCCACCGCAAAACGGAAGGTATAGTCTATGCCAGAGTCGGTTAATCCGGATAGTTTGTGCGTGATTGCTTTTTGCGCATTCGCCGCCCGATAGGCCATTTCCAATGATTGAACAGGAGATGTGGTGTTCACAATCACCAGCACCGAATCCGGATTACCCCACATCCGCATGGGCGTGGACAGTGTGATACTGGCGTTGCGGGTGGCGGAGAAGGCAAATGTAGTGTCCATTGGTAAAGTAAAATGCACCATGCACAATGCAGAATTAGCTGTGCTCAATTGAGGAGCGGAGGCGAGTTCTACGATGACACTGAGGGTGTCGCTGAACTGTGACAACGACCCCACAACCATTGCTCGACCATTGCTTTCACCATGGAGCACACCATCTGCGCTGACACTGCAGTGGGGCGTCTCGTCTTCCAATACCGACCAATTCAACGCTTTGGGACTCAGGGGCAGCATGATGTTGCCAGCAATGGCCTGAGTCTGAATCTCATAATCGCGATTACCCAGCACGATGCTGTCCAGGATGATCTGCACCTTGCCGTCCCGAATCTCAATAGGTGTCTCGGCGCGGGTGGTACCATAGGTAGCTACCAGCAGTCCGGAGGCATTGACAGGATTGGCCGTAAATGTGTGTCCATCTTCAGAGATGGTTCCCAGGGTAGCGGGTTCGCAATGGAGTGTATGGCGTTGATAGTCATGACTGATTAGAGCACCTTCTGCTGTCCAGGCACGCAGAGTGGGGGTGTAACTGGCATAGGCAGGAATGGAAGTAAGTGGATCGATAAACTCCATTCGACCGGCATCCTCACTGTCGGGAGCTGTGCTGATATACCACAGACTCACCGGTAAGGCGCGTTTGCCGCCGGCATCGGTGGACGAGAGCACATAGTCGCCGTGGAGCATCATCTGGGTACTGCCTCCTCCATCAAATGCAGCGGCATTGTATGCCCCCCAATGGCGCAGGATATAACATCCCTCGGCGGTAGACATACCCGGAGACTGCATCATGAGTAACCACAGATGTTTGCCCGTACTGTCCACCGCCATCATGGGGCGGGCATAATCGTTGGAACTATATGCCTCGTCGGTGTTGCGGGGGGTAAGTACCCCCTGAAACATATTGAGCGAATAAGCTCCGGCCATTTGGGTAATGGGAGTGGTGGTGGAACCATCGCGTGCCTCCATATATAGGGTCATAGTAAATGTATCGCCTACATTCAAGTTTTCCAACAGCGCCACGTCGGAGTTGATTCCCTGCAGCGCTCCCTGGTTTCCGGTGAGGGTGGTGCCTCCGGTCGTATTGACCGAAGTAACGGTACATTCCATGGGCCGGTTGGTTTTCCACTCGCTGGTGGCAAAGACCACTTCACGACATGCGCGACGCATGGTGGTTCCGATGAGATAATTATACACCGTGGTGCGGTTTTCGGTATTCTCCTTACGATTACGATTGAGTTCGTTGATGTTCATGGTAAAATCTCCTTTGGTGAGGGTACCATGAAAATAAAAATCGTTAACAAAAGCCGTTTTGGATGTATCAATAGCGATATAGCCGCTCTCGTAGCGATCGTCTGCATCTTCGTACCCACGGTCATACTGGGTATGACTGACAGCAGGCCAACCATTGGCGCACACACCATAGGCGGGATAACCGGCCAAACCGTCAAACTGATCAGGAATCTGTTGCTCGTGCACGGACATAATATAAGGAGTGCAGTTGATTCCGCTAATCATGCGGTGAGAGGCGGCGTCCAAACGGGAGTAGGTGACATCCAGGTTTTCACTGACTCCCAATTTATCTTTGGCAGTGCGTACCTCAATGGTATTATAAGGGTTATTCAGGTCTATATCCATCACATAGATGGTTCTGACTTTGGAGCCTTTGGTGACCCGATATTGAGTATAGTAGGCCCCAGGACCTGCCTGATAGGAAACGAGGGTGTCCAATCGGGCATTGGTTCCACCCATATTGATGATGCAAGAGGCGTTGAGGGCGCTGCAGATGCATAGGGATGCGAGTAATAATAGAGGCTTGTTCATAGGTAGTAAACAAAAAAAACGACATAGGTAGTATGCCGTTTTTTTTGATTTTATAAGGTTATTATTGGAAATTAGCGCGATTATCTACCACCTTGGCGTTATCGTTGAGCAACGAAATGGCCTGATAGGGGAGGGTGTACATGTGACGGGCGTTGATATTGGCAATCTCCTCGTTAACGTTGAATTCTCCTTCTGCCACATGGTGCACGCCAGTACGGATGACATATACACCTGCGTTGCCGGCGATAACCTTGCTGGTTTGGTTATCTCCCATTGCCAGGGCGGTACCAATGACCTTAGGCTCGTTACCCATGATACCAAAACGATAATCGCCCAACTTCACGCCTTCGGCTTTCTGAATCTGTACGCCTGCAGCTGCGGCTGCCTCTTCCAGACTGCCCTGGAGGTTCTTGGTCATCATAGCGGCCTTTTTCTCATTGAGAGCACGGACGGTCAGTTCGCCACGTACTTCAGATACATCACGGTATTCGCCATCATGAACCTCGGTGAGCATGGCTACGATAAATTGGTCACCGCACTCAAACACATCGCTCACCTGACCATCTTTGGCCTCAAAGGCCCAACGAACGATTGGACGGCTATTCTTGAGTTGAGCCACCTTGTCGGTGTTCTTGTTGAGGTTGTATGCCGGATAGAGGGTCATATTATTCTCTTTGGCAGCAGCGCGGAGAGCCTCCTCGTTGTTATTGGCTACGATAAACTGCTTGGCCTGGTTGTAAATCACCGAATAGGTCTTGCTGCTGGGGGTTACATTGCGGGCAATGATAGCCAGCTTCACCTTGGGAGTAGCTTTAGCGATATCAAGCACCTCAAAGGTCTGTTCATTCAGACCGGATGCCATGGTGAAACGACCACCTCGCTTGCAGGCAAACGCTTTCTCTGCCATTTCACGATTGAGCTCACGCTCCTCATACCAACCTAATTCGGTATCTTCCTGTCCTTCTTCCACTGCAATCAGTTTTAGGCAAACGCTGTCCGGCATGGAATAACCACAATCTACCAAACGGGCCATGGAATAGGTGCCGTCTACAAACTGAATGGGGCTGAAGTCATCCTTTTTGGCGCCCTTGGCAAACGCAAATGCACGGTACATTTCGGGTACCTGTTCTTCGCGCAGATTGGCTCCGGAGTACATAATATCCGAGTGGGTATTCACCACAGTAGCGATATCCTCGGAGTTGCGGAACTCCTCTTCCACGTCCTTCATTTCCTGCTCAGCAGCAGCGTAATCGTTCTCAGAGGGAACAATATTAAAGGCAATGTATTCAATGCCGCGGTTAGGCTCCTGTTTGTACAAAGGCATGTTTTGCTTGTACAGGCGTTTGATATCGCTGGCGTTAACCTTGACCAAAGAATCAGCGATATCGTAGTAGGACTGGGCAATATACTCAACATCCACACTGTTTTGACGGGCCATGAAAGCATATTTGGCATCAATGGGATTGCCCTTCACCAAACACTTGACCAGATTGGAATACTTATCTTGCATGTGGGTCAAACGAACGGCATTTTCCCAATACAGCCAATAACTCTTGGCCTGTTTAATATTGGCGGCCATTTCTGCGTTTTCGCTTTCCTGCTCTATAGAGTGGAGAAAACGAATCAAACCTTCGCGTGAGAACTGACCATTCTCATCCATAAAAGGACGACGTTGGCGAACGATGGCGTGAGGGTTCTCACCAATGCACAGTTCGCTCAGTTCGTCTGCGGTTACGTCCATACCAATCTTTTCGCACTCGGCACGCAGGGTCCAGTCGAGTAACATCATCGACCAAACCTGGTTACGCAGTTGAGCAGCGAGATCCTCGTCAAAGTCCGAGCGACCGGTCTCAATCTTGTATACGTCATTTAACTGTTCTTTGGCAGCCTCATACTCGGTGTAGTGAACCTTATGACCGGCTATCTCGCCGACATATTCACGACTGCGGTTAAAGAAACTGCTACCTGAATTCAAAAAGTCACCCAGGATAAATGCTAACATAGCCAATCCTACGATGACAATAAGCAGGACGCCATGATTACGAATTTTTTGTAATGTTGCCATAAATGTATAATTTGTTTATTTTCTTTTATTTCACAATAATGTTCTTCACTTCCCAAGTGGCCGATTCCTTATCGTCGCACACATATTTCCATGCGATGCGGCAGTTGGGAGCCTTGTTGGCAGCCGGAATGGCAATCTCACCCGAGTTGACATAAGCCCAAGCGGTAGTACCATGGTTGGCAACTGGAAGTTCGGTCCATGTGGTGGAGGCGATGCTATCCTGGAAATTGTTGCTAATCCATACGGTATAGTGGTCTTTGACGGCTACAGACATGGAACCCACTGGTCCACGAGCATGGTCGAATGTCAGTTTTTGAGCATTCGTAGCATCAAAGGCAGGCGAGATGAACCAGTCCTCGTTAGCCGAGTTGGATCCACTGGCATAACCCGACATCTTGGCGCAAGGATATTTGCTGTCATATACCCATGTGAGCGTACCCGTTACGTTGACGATGGTGAACTTATCAAAGCTGGCCTGCGATTGTAAGTCTTCGTTGAGCAATTCGTCACCGGTTACCACCGTGGGCTTGCTGCCATATTCTGTACCGTCTACGACAAAGTAAGTACCATTCTTAACACCGGGCTGACCAAAATAGTTGATGAGTTTACCATAGATCAAAATCTCTTTACCCAGGTTGGCAGGAGTGGCCGGCAAGGAGAATGCACGGAAGCCGGAAGGCAACTGTACGGGAGCCATGGCACCTGTCTGAGTCTCGTTGGCAGCATCAGCGATGAGCAGGTTGGTTCCCTGGTTGCTGTTATTGCCCGTGAATGGAGCCGCATATTCGCCACTGGCGGAGATGCTCTTACCATTAGGGTCTACCTGACCAACAATATATCCTTTGACATAGAACGGACCCTCCTGAGCGCTGGCCAAAGCGATGACATCGGACACGGTGAACGGATTATCCGCAGTACCTTCTCCGGTTACCACTGCGGGAGCGGATTTGGAGAGTATCTGCATATATCCATTCTTAATCTCATAAATAGTATCCCCTCCGGTTTGGACAAACTTGGATACTTTACCCTGAACGGCTACGCGATCACCCTTAGATACCGAGTCGGTAATGTTGCAATAGTATGCCTCAATGGTTCCGGCGCTCGATTTGGCCTGTTCAGCCAACCAGGCTGTCTGCTGCAACTCACCGGTCTTGGAAGGACTGGTGGTGAATGCTTTGGTAACATAACCGATAATCACGATGTCCGTTTGGGAATCGGCAGTTGCAATGGCCTGCGCAAAGGAAATAGCCTTGGTGGTATCAATCACAACAACGGTTTTGGTGGTATCTTCCTTACTGGGTTCGCTTGGACCACTTGGGCCGCTTGGACCGCTGGGAGTAGGACCATCACATGCCATGAGTGCCATAACGGCGATACTCAACATGGATAAACATTTCGTAAACTTCATAACAGTATAGTATTTAAATGATTATTATCACTTTTCGCAATAGCGCATAATTTCACGCTGCAAAGGTACGAAATCTTGCGCATATACGCAAACATATTCATAAAAAATTATTTTTTTTATCAAAATATTTGGTGGTAATCAAAAAAAATATTATCTTTGCACGATTTTTCATAATTAGGAGGACAAAACTATAGCAAATCCCCAAAATGGCCCGCAACAACGCCGAGGCCGAGTAGAGAAAGAAATGCCCAATCGTATCAATGATAAGATTCGTGGTGTGAGAGAAGTGCGACTCGTTGGAGACAATGTGGAGCAAGGTGTGTACACCTATGAAGAGGCTATCCGTATTGCGGATGAGCAGAATCTGGATTTGGTGGAGATCAGCCCCAATGCTGAGCCACCGGTGTGCCGTGTAATTGACTATCAGAAGTTCCTCTATCAGAAAAAGAAGAAGGAGAAGGAGCAGAAGCAGAACTCCAAGAAGATTGAGGTGAAAGAGATTCGTTTCGGACCTCAGACCGATGAGCACGACTACCAGTTCAAGCTCAAGCATGCGGAGGAGTTTCTCAAGGAGGGCAATAAGGTCAAGTCTTATGTGTTCTTCCGTGGCCGCAGTATCTTGTTTAAGGAACAGGGTGAATTGCTGCTGGCACGTTTTTGCACGGATTTGGAGCACTGCGGTCGGCCGGAGTCTGTTCCGAAACTGGAAGGCAAACGCATGATTGTCATGCTGGCTCCCAAAAAGTAATCAGCAATAGGACTTTGTCCGAGCAATAATATGGTCCGCAGGCCACCGATGGCTGCCTGGGACCTTAAACAAATAACAAACTAAAATTATTAACAAAATGCCAAAGGTAAAAACTAATTCCGGTGCTAAAAAAAGATTTACTCTTACCGGAACCGGTAAAATTAAGCGTAAACACGCTTACAAGAGTCACATTCTGACTAAGAAGACCAAAAAGCAGAAACGTAATCTGACCCACGTTGCTATGGTCGACCAAACGAACATGCGTAGCCTCCGCGAAATGCTGTTGCTCCGCTAAGTATTAACCACCAAAAATTTACAGAACTATGCCAAGATCAGTAAATCATGTTGCTTCCCGCGCTCGTCGCAAGAAGATTATGAGCCTCACACGAGGCAATTTTGGTGGCCGTGCCAACGTTTGGACAGTTGCCAAAAACACTTGGGAGAAAGGTCTCCAGTACGCGTATCGCGATCGTAAAAACAAAAAACGCACTTTCCGTGCTCTTTGGATTCAGCGTATCAACGCTGCCGCTCGCCTCGAAGGTTTGAGCTACAGTCAGTTGATGGGTGCCTTGAAGAAAGCCGGAGTGGTGATTAACCGCAAGGTCCTTGCTGACCTGGCGATGAACCAGCCGCAAGCGTTCAAAGCGATTGCTGAGAAAGCGAAGAAAGCGCTCTAAGAAAGATAGGGTGTCGCCGGGTGGCGACGCCCTATTTTTCATTTTATCCAAGTACAATCACACAAGACACATTATATGAAGAAAATCGTTGTAGCCCTGTTAACGCTCATGGCGCTGAGTGCCAGTGCAGCGGACAAGTCCGAATTGAGGTATGTGGATGCCTCGCAGTTTAGAATCATCAATAAGGGTTGGGCCCAAACTGCCACCCCCTATAATCGTTTGCCTGCATACATGCAGGACACGACTCGCAAGAACCAATGGTGGTTATACAACCACTCCTCTGGTATCGCCATTCGTTTTGCCACCAATTCGGTTCGCATTGGTGCTCACTATAACCTGATCAACAATTTTCATATGCAACATATGGCCATGACGGGTATCAAAGGTACAGACCTGTACTATTGGAATGCCGAAGGCAATATATGGGAGCATGTTAACACCGCCCGTCCTCAGGAGAAGAATGGTGTGGCAGATTCTATCCAATCGAAAATATATGTAGAAAATCTCGATGGCGAAATGCACGAGTTTATGTTCTACCTTCCTCTATACGACGGTATCAACTGGTTCCAAATCGGTGTAGACTCCGGTGCGGTGATTTCCTATCCGCAAATAGAGAACCCGCGTCGTGGCAAGATTGTGTGCTACGGTACCAGCATCATGCAAGGCGGTTGCGCCAGTCGTACGGGTATGGTTTCCACCTCGATGATTCAACGCGAGTTTAACCTCGAATGCGTCAACCTGGCCACCAGTGGTGAGGGCAAGATGGATATGTATATGGCTCGTGCGATGGCCACCATTCCGGAGGCTATCTGCTACGTGCTCGATCCGATACCCAACTGCACAGCGGACATGTGCGACACGCTCACGTACGAGTTTGTCAATATCCTGCGTCATCTGCGTCCTGAGGTACCTATTATCATGGTGGAAGGTCCTATCTATCCCTATGCGCGTCACGATGCGTTCTTTAAGAAATATCTGCCGCAAAAGAATGCCAATTGGCGTAAGAACTATGAGCGCCTGAAGGCTGAGAATCCCAAGGGTTTATACTACGTACCCTGTGATGGTCTCACAGGTCCCAATATGGATGGAACCGTGGAGGGTATTCACTTTACCGACTATGGCTTCCGCGCGTACGCGGATATATTAGAGGTATATATCAAACAAGCACTGGATGATACCGGAGTGGATTATCAGTTAACTCCCGCCCACCATTTTGTCCCATACTTCTAATTAACCATGATACGCGCCACTTCTTTCCAAGTAGCGCGTATCTGCTTAATGAAAAACGAAACGATTAATAACAGATAAGGAATCAGTAATAAACAATGAAACAGGTATTTACCCTTTTTATGGGTTTGGTCATTTCGGCTGTGATGATGGCTCAAACCATTCATGTATCGGGTACGTTGCTGGACGCGCAAACGGGCGAAGGTCTGATTGGAGCCAGTATCACGGTGAAGGGAACCACCCACGGAGTGGTTTCGGATCTTGACGGTAATTTTGAAATCGATGTATTGCCCAATGCCGAATTGGAGTTCACTTACATCGGTTACACCAATCTTTCTCAAACGGCTCGCAAGGCCGGCAATATGGGTGTCATTGCACTCCAACCCGAATCCAAACTATTGGAAGACGTGACCGTGGTGGGTCAGTTGGCCGTTCAACGCAAAACGCCGGTGGCCGTGAGTCAGGTGTCCGGTATCGAAATTGATGAGAAACTGATGGGTAATGCCGAATTTGTGGAGGTACTCAAATCCACCCCGGGTGTGCACTACAACCGTGAAGGAGGAGGATGGGGTGACTCCGAAATCTTCATGCGTGGATTTGATAATACCAATATCGCCGTACTTATCAATGGTGTGCCGATGAACGGTATGGAGGATATGAAGGTATATTGGTCCAATTGGCAGGGACTGAGTGATGTGACCTCGGTCATGCAGACCCAACGTGGTTTGGGCGCTGCCAAGATGAGTGCTCCGTCGGTGGGTGGTACCATCAATGTGATCACCAAGGGTATTGATTCGCAGCGTGGCGGAAGTATCTCTTATGCGTTGGGTAACGATGGATTTAACAAGATCATGTTCACGGTTTCCACCGGCCTGATGGATAACGGTTGGGCCATTACGGTGCTGGGTGCCAAGACCTGGGGCAATGGATATATTCAGGGAACGGACTTCAGCGGATACAGCTATTTTGCCAATATCTCCAAACGAATCAATGATCGTCACCAATTATCCCTCACTGCTTTTGGCGCTCCTCAGTGGCACAATCAGCGTGCGTATCAAAACGGCTTGATCATGTCGGAGTGGAATTCCATCAAGCGTTATATGACCGATGGTACCCATTGGACACGTTATAACCCCATGGTGGGCTATTTGCGTGGGGAGAAGTTTAATGCCAACCACAATGTGTATCACAAACCGCAGATATCGCTGAACCACGTTTGGCAAATTGACTATAAGTCCAGTTTGAGCACGAGTGCATATGTCAGTATCGGTCGCGGTTATGGTCTCACGGCAGAGAACGGACTCAACTCCACACGCAGTTATTCGGACCTCACCGCTGCGGCCAGTTATGGTAAACTCAAAAAAATCTTCTGGGACGATGCCACCGGTATGTTTACCTACGATCAGGTGGTCGAAGAGAATCAGGCCAGTCAATATGGTTCCCAGTTGGTGCTCTGTGAAAATCGTAACTACCACAACTGGGTAGGACTGACCTCCACGTACAATAACCAAATGAGTGAGATGGTCGATTTCTCCGCCGGTATAGACGTGCGTTACTACGAAGGAATTCACAGTGCGGTCATTTGCGATTTGTTGGGCGGCGAATATTATATCGATGCCACCCGTAGCGGCAATGGTATCAATGTCAAAAACAATGCCCGCAAGAATGATCCTAACTGGGTGTATGAGAAACTGGGTATAGGCGATGTGTGCTATCGTGACTATACGGGTTATGTGGTGCAAGAGGGTGGCTTCGTTCAGGCCGAGTTGAGCAAGGATGCCTGGTCGGCATTTATCAATGGTGCGCTCAACCTCAATCACTATTGGAAATATGACCGTTATTACTACGACGAGGCCCATGCACGCAGCAAGAATCTGACATTCTTGGGCGGAACCATCAAGGCCGGTGCCAACTATAACATCAACGCATTTAACAACATCTTTGTCAATGTGGGTTATATCTCTCGTGCACCGAAGTTTGACAAAGGTGCGTTCATGAATGCTTCCACTTCCAATGTGGCCAACCAGGAGGCACGCAACGAGAAAGTGGCCAGTGCCGAAATAGGTTATGGTTTCCACAACAAGTATGTCAATATTGCCATCAACGGATACTTTACCGAATGGATGGATAAGACCATGACGGCCTATGCCACGCTGGATAACCAGGAACAGGGTTACCTGAATATGACCGGCGTCAATGCCCGCCATATGGGTTTGGAGTTTGAACTCAAATCTCGTCCAACCAAGTGGATGGAAATCAATGCGATGTTATCCATAGGCGATTGGCAATGGGATAAGGATGGCGTCAAGGGTTATTACTACGATGAACAGGGTTCACCGGTATCCAAAACCGGTACCATCACCACGGTGGGTGCCGAGGATCATGCTTGGGCCATGATCAACATGAAGGGCATCAAAGTGGGTGGTGCTGCCCAAACGACAGCCAACTTGGGTGTGATGTTCAAGCCATTTAAGGGCTTCCGCATCGGTGCCGAATATACCCTATACGATCGTCTGTATTCGTACTACTCCTTCTCGGGCAGCAACCTGAGCATCAATAAGGCTGTGAATGTGATGGCACCGCTTCGTCTGCCGATGGGTGGTCAGATGGATATGCGCGCCAGCTACTCCTTCCCGATTGGCAAATGTACCGCATCGATTGCCGGCAATGTCAGCAATTTGCTGAACCAGTACTATATCGAGAAAGCATGGAACCCCTCTACGGTGACTTCTTCCTCCGTAACCGAGGCGACGATGGATAATATCTACATGTTCTTCTCCTATGGCAGAACATGGAACTTACGTTTCAAAGTGTCGTTCTAAACCCAATCGCAGTGTAACCATATGAAAGGAATCAAACGTATGAAAAAATATATTTATTTAGTCCTGACTCTTTGCCTGTTGGCCTCTTGCGATGAGTGGTCCATGCAGCAAATTGAGAAAGAGTTAAAAACCACGGATCTGTCCATCACCGACGCCCGTCAGTTTGCTTATACGATGGAGTCTTCCGATTATCTGAAAGTATCTTCCAATACCACCAATATTGCATTGGCACTCAGTTTGGATGAAGATTCGACGGCCTACAAGGCCTTGCAGGCCATCGGTAAAAACAAGTATTTCACCGAGGATGCTTCGGCCGATATGTATGTGCCGGCGTTTATGGCCAATAAGTTCCCTCAACTGAGCACCGGTGCCCAATGTCAGGTGACTTACCTGCTGTGGGAAGGTAAATCTGTCGCTTCGGATCTGTTCTATTCAGGAACGGCTTATTCGTTGGTAAAAGAAGATTACAAGGCGATTTGGGGTGGTCGTGGAGCCCAGTACCTGACGGCCGGTTCCGAACCGCGTGTTCCCGCTTTCTTGGTTTCGAAATTTCCTACTGCCACGGAGAACAAGATTATATTGCTCACGTATGAATATGTGAATGCTGAACCCGATACCATCTATCCGGATCTGCCTTACGAGTGCACCATTGCCCAGTTGTTGGAGGCAGAGGAAACGGTAGAACACCAGTTGAGAGGTGTGGTAGGCACCGTAAAGTCGGCTATCTATGGTCGTTTCTACCTCATGCAGGGAGAAGATTCGCTCTATATCTATGGTCTGACCGATGAGGATGGCGGTAAGGTATGGAAGGATAAAGGAATTCAAGTCGGTGATTCGATTCTGCTGAAAGGTAAACTCTCATTGGATGGTACGGAACCGACCTTCAACGAGGCGGTCTATATTTCCCACACTTCCAATGCACCCGGTGCTGCGGCTCGTAAGGGAATGCGTCGTCTGGTGGCAGAACCGGATACGACCACCAAGAGTGTTCCGTATATCTTTAAAAATGGAGAATGGTCTGTCTATACCAACGATAAGTATCTGGCCATAGAGATTCTTCCTCAGGAGGTATATGAAGGCTTGCGCTCTACGTCGGTTGCCGATCCGGCCAAGACCATCAATACCTATCTCAAACGCAAGTATCCGTATGCCTTGGAGAAGGATGAGTATTTGGTCGTTTATATGGGTTCGTCCTTGGCAGGCGATGTGTTTACGTATGATGGCACCGACTTTATCATGGACGACGGTTTTACGGATGAAACGATGACCTTTGTCATGAAAAAAGCTTGGGAAGCCGATATCTCCACCTACCTCAATGAACCGTTTATCGGTCATGGTCAGGGTGATTTTGAAATTCAAAACGTGTTGCTGACCGGTTCCCTGAGTTATGTTTGGGCTTATTCGGCTCAGTATGGTATGAAGGCTTCCGCTTATTACACGACGTACAATCCTTCGGAGGCTTGGCTGATTTCTCCGGCCATTCGTCTGAAAAAATCCAAACACCCCGTGCTCATCTTTGATCAGGCCAGCAAGTATGCCGCCTCGTTTGTGGATGAGTGCTTTGTGATGGTTTCCAATGCGTTTACGGGGGATGTGACGACCACCGAATGGAAACAATTGGCATGGAATGTGGATTCACTGGGCAACGCCATTGTTCCGGACGGCTCGAGTTGGACCTTCCAATCCAGTGGCAATATGTCGTTGGAGGAATATAACGAACAAACCATTCGCATTGCCTTTAAGTACACCAGTAGCGCTACCGCTGCGGCTACGTGGGAAATCCAAAACCTGCTCGTGCACGAACTGGAAGTGGACGGCGAGGAAGAATAAACGAACAACTAGCTTCTCTAGATATTCTAGAACCACTAGATAAATTTATTAACTAAAAACAAAAAAACAAAATGAAAAAAGTTTTATTTCTTTGTGCAGCTGTGATGGCTGCCATGAACATGAGTGCCGCTATTACGGAGATGACTTGCGCTGAGGCTGCAGCAGCTGCTGCGTTGTTGGATGACAAAAAACCGGGTACGGACTCTGTTGCCGTTACGGGTTATGTGACCAACACGAATGGTACTATCAGTCAAGGACAACAAACTTTCTGGATGGACGATAACAAGGGTACCACCAAAACCTTCGAAGGTTATTGGTGCAATCTTCCTGCTGAAGATGTCACTGCTCAAAAGGCATTGAACGTGGGGGATAAAGTGACCATTAAAGGCTTCCTAATGCGCTATGGTACGACCTATGAAATGAAGAATGGTGATGTGACCATTTTGGAACGTGTTGTAGTCAAGTTTGATACCATTCAAGCTACCATATGTGAGGCCATTGAGGAAGGTGAAGCTCTGAACGATGGTGACAATACAACGGACTATTTTGATGTAACCGGTACGGTGGCCAGTTTGATTAGCGTCAACGAGAAATATCATAACCAATCCCTCTATATGGAGTGCGCTGACAATAGCAAGTTGTTCCAAGTATACAACTGCACCGTCATGGATCCGGATACCACCGTTTGGGCAGCTATTGGTGATACCATCAAAGTGATTGGTCGTCTCAAAAAGTATGGTACGACCATCGAGATTCTTGGTAATATGTGGATTGTGGGTAAGGCCGCTCCCGTTGAGATTGATACCATAGAGGCTACCGTAGCTGAGGCTACCACAGCCGGTTTGGCTTTGAAAGCCGGTTTCGTTTCCACCGACGTTTATATCGTAACCGGTTATGTGGACAGCATCGTTTCTGAATTCAATGCTGAATACAGCAATATGTCGTTCTACATGTGCGACGATATGGCCGCTCCTACCTATAATTTCCAAGCTTATCGTGCTATTATCGCTCAGGCCGCTACGCTTGGTTCCAAGGTTCAGATAACAGGTAACCTTAAACATTATTTTTCCAAGGATAGTGTTTCGACCATCGAGATTGAGAAGGGTGCTTGCGAAATCATTGAGTTGGCCGGCTTAGAGCAAATCGTTGCTAACCCCAAAGCAGAGGGCAAGAAGATGATTGTCAACGGTCGTCTCTACCTCATTGGCAAGGGTGTCGCTTACGATGCACTCGGCAATGCCGTAGCGTTCTAAACGAAGGGAACATAGACTAAAAAAAGCACCTCTCGGGGTGCTTTTTTTAGTACCATCTTCTAGAACCTCTAGCGCTTCTAGATGAGCGCAGCGGACTAGTTTTTATTACTTTTTTTTGCACAATTCAAATATTTTTCTTATCTTTGCAGCGTCAAATGACAATTCCGTCCCCACACAGGACGTAAAATGGCGGAGAAAATAAGAACAATATAATAAAAAATAATCAATCGCCTATGAGATAATATCTATGTTAGTCCCCAAATTTAGA
>DCIY01000034.1 GCA_002317295.1 Bacteroidales bacterium UBA1714 | reverse complement strand
CATCCACAGTGGACGGGTAAAAATCTTTTTAAAAACGATGGCAGAATCACAAACCAAGTACGAGTACCTGCTCGATTTGCAGGAATCAGGCGAACTGAAAAAACTTTTCGCCTTAGGCCTTCCTAACTATTACCTCTTTTTTATGGCAATCTACGCTTACCACCTGGAGCATCCCAAAGCTTCGCAATGGGATATGGCGCTGGAATTTAACACGTCCAAAAAGACGGTCTATCGGGCCATCCACACGATGGAAGAAACACTCTAAAAAATGACCGGCGCACAATTGTGCGTCACTCATGTCAGAAATAAGCAGTAATTTTGCACCGTCAAAAGACAAATAATCGCGAAAACGACATGGTGGATAATGAGCAAGTGGGGCGCCATCAACGAAACCTCAGTCTTGCTTGCTCAAAAAGGGTTTCAACGTTTTCCATTAACTTTTTACGATTATGAAATATACTACTTTTTTAGGCGTAGATTTAAAGGTACGCACACAAGAGTCATTGCCCACTGTTGGCGAGAGTAAAATCGGTATGTTGACCGTCGTTGAGGATGGTGAAAAGTTCGAGTTCGAGGAATTGGCCTGCGTCAAACGCAGACGCAACCCGAGGGTTTGGACCGGACACCGAATCAACGTCAGCAGAAACATCTTTGGTAACCTGAGGGTGCACCTAAGGGAACTGGAATTGACCGAACAACTGAACGTCAAGGCTGTGACCAAAGAGATCAAACATGAATTAGAAACCGCTAAAAGAGAATTGTTATGATTCAGACCCAATTATCGTTCGAGGAGGAGAGCCAAGCGCTCTCCCCTCTGGCCAAACTGTCCCTGCCACAGGACAAAGACCTGCCCCCTGTCATTCGTGAAATCGTCATGAACGCACCCTCCTCTCGTAAGATACCCGCTTTTGTGGCCAGTCTGTCACCCCTATGTGCACTATGCCCGCGAGTGAGGTTGGATTATTATTACGATTCGCGCCCCAGCGCCCTACTACTACAGGTGATTATCGAAGGAGCCCAATCCAGCGGTAAGAGTTTCGCCGCCGATATAGAGAACCTGATTATGAACAGCACCCTCAAGGCTCACGACAAAGCCATGAGGCGCTTGGAACAGGACTATCGCGAGAAAAAGAAACGCAGGAAAGCCAACGAAAAACTGGAAGAAGAACCGCAAACGACCATTCGGGTCGTACCTGCTACCATCTCCAAGACCGTACTCACCAAGCGTGCGGATATGTTTGAACGGGTATTGGGCGACACCCTCACTTTCTGGATGTTTGCCGAAGAACTCAGCCAGGTAACCGATGCCGGCAAATCAGGCTATTCCAACCTACGGACTATCATGCGTACCGCCTACGATCTGGGCAGCCTGTTTGGTATCGATTTTGCCTCGGACAACAGTTATTCCGCCATCGTGGATATTAATGTGTGCTCCATGTTCTGCGCCACCCCTTCGGCCGTGGACGATTACTATGACAAAAAAGCCATTGAGGGCGGCAATATCACCCGCTGCATCGTGTGCAATATGGACGATACCTTAGGGGAAGACGGAGCTATATTTACGCCCTACTCGTCGTCGCAACAGCAAACCATCAACACCATGCTCCAACGGCTGATGGACGCTACCTATACGCCCGATGGCACCTTGCAGCCCGTGGTCAATCTGGACATGTATTGGCTGGATAATACCATCTGCAAATGGTGCAAAGCCAAAGGTGTAGAGGCTACCAAGAGCGGCAGTCAGGCCCTCGATGTGTTCCGCAAGCGTTCTTCCGTCAGCGCCTTTCGTGTGGCGGGTCTGTGCTATTACCTGTATTCCATGCAGCAGGATCTGAGTGAAGATACCATTCGGCGACGCGTACGCCAAATCTACCTCTATATGGCGGAATATATCCTGCAGGGTATGATCCAACGCTGGGGTAAGAGTTTTGAGGGCCTCAATGACAAACGCAGTTTGGAAAACCAATCGGAAACCAAACCGATTTTGTTTAACCAACTCACGGACACATTTACCCGAGAGCAACTCAAATCGCAATTGATTCAATTGGGATTAGCCACCCCGTATAGAGTCTTCTTATGCCAGTGGCGCAAACTGCGGCTCATCAAAATGATTGATTCAAATACATTTCAAAAGTGTTAAGTGTTAAGTGTTAAATGCAAGCAATTATGAACGGAATATATAAAATCGTGTCGGTATCATCACCGACGACTATCACCCGCAAGGATGGCACTAACTGCCAAAAAACCATCATCGTTCTCCGCGAACTCGGAGGCAAGTACGAAGATCAGTATGTCACCACATGGATAAGCGAGACTCCCTGTCCGCTAAGTCCCGAGACCACCATCGCTGCTGCGCTGCGCTTTACCGCCCGCAACTACGACGGCCAGGACTATCAGGATATCCTGTTGCAGGAATATACGGTTCTTTCCAGTCTGGTCACACTTCCTAAAATGTCTGTCTTATGACGATGAACATCACCATTCAGCGCCTGGTGCGCACCCACCAATCGGTGGACGGTATCCTCAGCATCCATCAGCGTAAGGTATGCGATACGGCAGAATGTCCCACCACAGCGCTTCCTGCCGGTCTGTATGAGGTGGAACTGACCCCGTGTCACCAGCACCAGCGACGCATATTGCGATTGGTACCCACGCGTCGGGATTGTAAACCCAAATGCCACCGTTGTGCGTTGATACCGGATGCGGGACCCAATACGCGCATGCCTCGCGTTTGTCC
>DCIY01000029.1 GCA_002317295.1 Bacteroidales bacterium UBA1714 | reverse complement strand
ATGCAAAATTCAATGGTTTATTCATTGTCATTATTATTTAACTCAAAAATAAGCGTGCAAAATTACAAATAAATTTTCATATATGCAAATTTTTCAGGCAAAAACTGCGCATAATCACCTCAATGGGATGATAAGCATGCACCCCAGTACCATCCAAAATCTGATGACGACAGGATGTACCCGGGGCACAGACAATAGGCGAAGAGGCGAAAGGCGAAGTGGCGAAAGGACGGTTTCCTGGCGAGGGGATGGCTTGACGGATGGCCGGAAAAAGAACCATTTCGCCAATGGCCATGGAAGAGGTATAATGCTTGGCCTCATAACCATAAGCCCCGGCCATACCACAGCATCCGGAAGGAATAACCTGCACATCTGCATTGGGAATCTGACGCAGCAGTTCCGCAGTCTTGTCTACCCCAATCAACGCTTTTTGGTGGCAATGGCCATGCAGCATAATCGTGGTGGTCTGGTCCGGTTGCAGGGGGGCCAAACAGGAGGCCAAATCGATTTTTCCCGCCTGTATCTGTTGCATCAGAAATTCGTCATACAACAACGCATGTTTGGTCAACGCCTGCGCAGCACTCTGGTTGGCAGCGTCCACCAACCGCGGATACTCATCTCTGAAAGACAAGATGCAAGAGGGTTCGATTCCCACTAAAGGCGTATCCTCCGTGATGATATTTCGCAGCAATTCCACATTGCGATTGGCATAGCGAGAAGCCAAATGCAGACACCCTTTGGAGATGGCGGCACGGCCACTCTGTACATGCTCAGGCACCTGCACATCATATCCCAAACCGGTTAGCAATTGAGCAAACTGCAATCCCAATTCCGCCTCTTCATGGTTGGTAAACTCGTCTGCAAAAAGGTACACGCGCCCACGCACAGCAGACGTTGTACGAGGCATATGGCGCACCAGATAACGCATAGAGTGACGCGAGAGCGTCGGTATATGGCGCTGGGAAGCAAAATGCAAAACCCGTTTGATGAACGCAGAAGTAACCGAATGGGATGCAAAGAAATTGTACACATCCGGCATCCATGCCCCCAGAGATTCCATCCAGGGCATATGGGCCACCAACCATACACGCCAGGGAATGTGTGAGGCATCATACTGCTGCTGCAATACCTCCGAACGCAGACGAGTCATATCCACATTGCTGGGACATTCAGACTTACATCCTTTGCAGGCCAAACAGGAATCCAGCATCTCCTGCACCAACGGAGAAGTGAAGGTTCGTCCCTGATCATCCCCATGGCTAAGCACCTCTCTCAGTACATTGGCACGAGCCCGCGTGGAACGAAGTTCATCCTTGGAGGACTGAAACGCAGGACACATTGTGCCCCCTATCAGCGACGATTTGCGACAATCGCCAGAACCGTTGCATTGCTCTAACAGGGGTAGTGGTGTAGAGGGGTAGTGGGTAGAGGGGTAGTGGGTAGAGGGATAGTGGGTAGAGGGGTAGTGGGTAGAGGAGTAACGAAGATAAGCGTCCATGGGAGGCGTGTCTACAATCTTTCCCATATTGAGCACCGAATCCGGATCAAACAGACGCTTGAGTTGACGAAACAGTTCATAGATCTCTTCCCCATACATCAACGGAATAAATTCACCTCTCAAACGCCCATCCCCATGTTCTCCGCTCAATGAACCATGATGTCGTTTGACAATGTGCGCCGTACGAACAGCCACTTCACGGAACAAACGACGACCCTGTTCCGTTTTGATATTGATAATCGGTCTCAAATGCAACTCTCCCGTCGAAATGTGACCATAGTAGACACATTCCAAACCCAAATCCGCCAACATGGTCCGAATATCGCGTATATAATCCGCCAATCGTTCCACCGCCACTGCGGTATCTTCTATCACACCAATGGGTTTGGCATCACCCGGCATGGAAGATAAAACACCCAAACCCGCTTTACGCAACGCCCATACTCGTGCCACATCCTGGTCATAAACACGGGTGCAGGCATAAGCTATTTGACTCCAATCCTGCTCCAACGCATCGGCCTGAGCATCCAACTCGGCCAGACTGTCTCCCATAAACTCCGCAATGACCAACGAAGCAGGATCGCCTTGAACAAACCATCGATTTTTGTCTGCTTCGATATTACTCTTGGCCAGTTCCAAGATCTTACCGTCCAACAGTTCCACCGCACTCGGATGATGGTGTAACGCCATCAGATTGGCCTGCCAACTGTCGTCCATCTGGCGTAAATGGGCACAAAGAACCATCTTGTGCGAAGGTGGCAACTCATCCAACGACAATGTGATCTCCGTCACGATAGCCAATGTGCCTTCGCTGCCCGTAATCAAAGCAGGAAGGTTGAGAGGCGGAAGGGCGGAAGGGCGGAGAGGCGGAAGGGCGGAGAGGCATTCGTCCAACGCATAACCGCAGGAACGACGACGAAGGGTTGTATCCGGAAATGCGTCCTGTATACGAGCCATCAACTCCTTATCCTGTTGCCACAACGAAAGTTGCTCCATGATACGAGACCCCAATGGCGAAGATATCGGTGAAGGTGATGGATATTCCACGATCTCTCCATTGGACAGAATACACCTCAACCCAATCACATGGTGCCGCGTACTGCCATAGATAAGCGAATGCGTGCCACAGGAGTTATTGCCCACCATGCCACCAATACAACACCGATTAGATGTCGATGTTTCCGGAGAAAAAAACAGGTTATACGGACGTAGAGCGAGATTGAGTTCGTCACGCACTACTCCAGGTTGCACCTTCACCCAGCGTTCCTGTGCATTGATTTGCAAGATGCGGTTCATGTACCGACTCACATCCATCACAATCCCTGAGCCTACCACCTGACCGGCAATACTGGTGCCGCCTGCTCGCGGAATAAGGTGGGTATGACGACGCCTTGCTTCCTGCAACAGGGCAATGATATCCTCTTCACTTTGAGGATACGCTACACCTATAGGCATCTGCCGATAGGCACTCGCGTCCGTGGAATAGGCGATACGATGAAGAGCATCCGTTAAGATTTTCATGACCTAAGCAGAATGCATGTGTTTAAACAATATACTTTTTAATGTCAGGAAAAAGTACTTGAAATCCGTCCTTACCGGATGGGCCAAATACTCGTCCAAATACGCATGCTCGGAAGCGTACAATTCTTCAAACGTTTGCGGATGATCTACATAAAACGGCGGAATAAGACCCGGCTTACAACGGGTGCGTTTGAATTGCAAATCCTTTGGATATTCGCTAAACATTGCACGGGACAACGGTCTCACGCCTACCAGTTTGACATCCCCTTTGAGCCAATTGATGAGCATGGGCAGTTCATCCAACCAGTACTTACGCAAGATGCGTCCCCAAGAGGTGATGCGCCAATCGTCATCCGACTTGTCGGCGATATTCATGCCTCCCCTCGAATCGAACACATACTGCTGAATATACTCGGCATACGGATGCATGGTTCTAAACTTATAGAACTGCTTGATTTCGTAATTCTCGCACACACGGGACAACGAGATCAGTGGACCATAAACCTTGTTGGCATCCTGAGGCTGTGGCTGCGAACGACGACGGGCAATGATGTACTCAATATGATCCATCGGAATAATCTCCTCCACTTCAAATCCACAATAGTACAACCGCCCCAATGCTTCGGTTTTGGACATCATACGCCGGCGCCCACGACTCATATCATAGTACAGACGAGACGTCAGCATCAGTCTGGGCATCACGCGACGGTAAAGAAACCAAAACGTATAGACGATGTAATTAATCACCGGCGGATACGTACTCAGTATCTTGGCTTTGATATATTCCTGCGGTCGGTAGCAACAGATATATCGTCCGTTATCCGGCAGTTTTTGATTGACCAGACACAACCGTCTGTTCACTCCCTTCATCTTGGTTAACATGGTCATATCCACAATGGTAGCGTACTGATAATCCGTTAACTGCGTCAACGAAAACATTTCGCGATCACAAATCACCTTCGTTTGACGATTATCCAAATGCGCTTTTTGCAACAACATCTGATAATGTTCCTCGGTGGTGATACCAATGACCGACTGATGAATGGCCTCCAACGAAGCGGCAGAACGGGGTGCATCGGGCGTGGTCACCTGCGCCTCGGGGCGCGGTTCAATCTCCACCATTGGTTCGGTCATGCGCAACGCATACTTGTAATAATGCAAACATACGATAATGACCAAATCCATCAATGCCACAATGTTCGTGAACCAGAAAGCATTGATGTGCGAAATCGAAAAAGAGATGTGATTCAAAATCAGTTCACACGAAACTTGAACAGCAACCGTCGTCAGAATCAGCGAGAGCAATGCCTGCCACAACCATGATTCACGATAGGAACGACGATATTTCTGAAAAATAAGACCAAAGACCACCCAGGCCAACCATAATCCGGCAACCAGTACCAGATAAGCCCAAATGGTTTGTTTCAGCGTGGCAAAACGGCCAATGAGCATGGCAATGGCCAGTAGTGCCCATAAAAATGTGTCACTTAAGATTCTTTTGAACATAAAAGCGTTTAATGGTGTTTTTGAAAGTTTGCAATATCAGTTCTTGGAGCCACGGTCCCAGGGCATTGGTCCAGCGTTGGGGATGGGTGGTGATCATCATCGATGGCACCTTAGACAATGGTTTAGACTCCATATACCGAACGATTTCCGAGGTGTGATGAAACGTGAGCCCTTGCCGATTCCACTCCTGCTGCTGGGGCACCTTGTCTCGCACAGAGACCCGATACCCGTCCCAACGACGACCCGTATCGGTGAGGTAAAGCGTATGGTCAAAGTTCACATCAAAATACGGTTCACCCACAATGCCATACGTATGGTAATCGTATGTTTTCCACAAATCGCGCCCATCGTATGCCGAAGTGGGAGCGCCATGCATACAAATAGTGGTTACCGGATAGTATGCCCGCAGTTGCGCCAAATGTTGCTCAAACAACGTAACCGCCCGAGTGGTATCTCCATGAACCAAAGACATATCTTCGTAGTGGTAACCAATCTCATGACCCAAATCTCGAATGGCCTCAATCACCTCCACATTCCAACTTTGGGGCACCACACGAAAATAATAGGAAGCATGAATACCCAACTCATGCTCCAACTGAGCCGTACGAAGGCTGTAAAAAGGACGTTTATCCACATCGTGCCTCAGAATGACAAAATGCTGAGGATGGGACTCACGGCAATACTGCTCCATTGTGATGAAACAATAACCTGCCTGTTGCAACGTGAGCAACAATTGGCGATATTGGTTCAGGGTAAAATCTCTCATGGGTAAATGGTATTTAAAAATTGCGCCAATCTTACACCGGCCTGGTATAACAAATCCTCCGCCACTTCATGCCAATGGTAGATATAGTGATACGCACTACCATCCCATTGCTCCTGATAGGTGTATATCGAATCCGCCCAATGATAGGTTTGCAACACGATTTGCGCTGCATCCATATCGCAAGCCAACTGTTTGCGGTCACTGTAATTGTCCACCAAAAACGCGCCATACTCGGAATACGAATACCCCTGACTCTCAATCAACTGGGTGTCCCAAACCGTATGCAGATTGGTCTTATTGCCAAACCACTGCATTTTGATTCGATTGCCTCCCTTATCCTCTTCATGGGCCATATGCACCGGACAATAAATATCCCCAATCAGATGGGCCATCAGAATGAGCGCCAAGGTGTCCTTGGGATTGGATTGCAACACCGTGGTCAGGCTGTCTGTCACACGAAACAGATTGCCGCCGTGACTGGGATAATCTGTCCTTGCGGCCACAATGAACGAATCCGGCAGATGAGCATCCATATCCTGGTAATGCCAATCGTTGCCCCATTCAGACAGTACCGGATCGGATTTGATTTCATCCGGCCAGGTAGACCAATACACGAGACCATTGTGTCCCAACATTTTGTCCACTTGCTTCACGGTCTTGGGACGCATATACGTATACGCTACCTGCGCAACGATACGATGCCCTTTCTGCCCCCAGGCAAAAACTTGCGCCGCCATCACCAAACATGTTCCCAATAAAAATATCTTTTTCATACCATTAACCATTAACCATAGCCACATTTGTGGCGAACCATTAACCATTAGCCTTTAGCCTTTAGCCTTTAGCCTCTCCCCTACAGGGGGAGTCGGAGGGGGCCTCCATTAAAAAATACTTCAGCAGCGGAGCCGCATGCAGCGCCTGAAGCACACCGCCCTGCATCACCAATTCCCGCACATCTTCTTTATCCGCCACATGCACATGAATATCCTCTGTGGCTTCCTGATGTTGGGGTTGAATCAATGTGACACCCTTGGCCAAAAACGTATAACTGAGGTTGTTGTGGTTGGAGGTATTGGGCGACAGCACCATAAACTCACTCCACTCTCCCCCACCAAATCCGGTTTCTTCCAACAACTCCCGCTGGGCTGCATGCAATGGCGTTTCGCCTTCGTCAATCACTCCGGCCACAATCTCATAACGGGTCTGACCTATACCATGACGGTATTGATCTATCATCACCAACCGGCCATCCGTCGTTTCTGCAATCACACTGACCCAATTGGGAAACTCCAACGTAAACCACGAATCAATAACTCGTCCGTTGGGCATTTGTACATGCTCCCCACGAACGGATAACCAAGGACCAATTTTGAGTATGTTCTTACTTTCCAACACCTTCCAAGGGCGGTTGACCAATTTGTCTAACATAGGTTCTCCTCCATAATAATGTCAAATAAATATCTCGAGCAATCAAATGGGCAAAATAAGCAAACATCACCGCTAAGATGCCACAAGTTGATTGCAACAATACATAGGTAATCACAAACGCTATCGCACTGATGATCATGCCGTTTCGGATATCTTTTCCAGCCGTAGCCCCTACATAAATGCCGTCCCACATAAAGGCGGGAGCGGCCAACAACGGCATGGCAATCAGCCAGGGACGATAATCAAAATACATCAGCGTCTGCTCGCTTCCCGGCCACAACAGGTGCATCAGATCCGTTCCCCATAACAGAAAAACCAACGTAAATCCGACCGCCACTACCCCACACCAAAGCATCAACCGCCACACCAAACGACCAATCTCCCTGTTCTGTGCATCCATCAGCCCAATCTGAATACGACCAAACGTTTTACCGATCAGCGCCTCACCCGCATAGGCAAAACCGTCAATGAAGTACGAGAACAACATGAACAGTTTCATCACCAGACTGCTCGCAGCCAACGCTTCGTCACCATAACGGGAGGATAATGAGGTATAACCGATATAAATGACCATGAAACACAATGAACGAATAAAT
Source organism: Bacteroidales bacterium UBA1714 (assembly GCA_002317295.1). GTDB lineage: Bacteria > Bacteroidota > Bacteroidia > Bacteroidales > Paludibacteraceae > Colicola. The sequence continues at coordinate 13,053 of DCIY01000029.1, read as the reverse complement.
AAATCCCGATTCATCACAAAGATGCGCTTGTCAAACGAGCGCAATAAGTCGTATAATGTGGTATCCAATATGCGGAAGAACGCACGGTACTTGGTCAGCAAAATGACAGAGGCAGCCAACAGACCCGTAAACTGGGCAATCACCGTTCCATAAGCAACCCCCACAACACCCAGCGGAGTCATCACCGCCAACCCGTAACTGGCAATCACATTCACCACATTGATGATGATATCACAAATCATCGGACTAATGGTATCCTGCATGCCAATAAACCAACCTTTTAGGGCAAACATCGACAACGTGGCCGGAGCGGCCCAAACACGCACCAAAAAATATTGACGGGCAGCCTCAGCCGCCTGATCCGAACAGGGAACAAAATCCAACGCTAATGAAACAAATCCCCACTGAATCAGCAAAATCAAAAAGGCACCGCCCAAAGCAATCTCCAAGGCATGCGTCAACTGACCTGCACACTCCACCATGTCTCCGCGTCCATAAGCCTGCGCCGTCATTCCGGACGTGCCCACGCGCAAGAAACCAAAATTCCAATACAGCAAATCGAAAAGCATGGTGCCAATGGCAATTCCTCCAATGGCCGCAGCATCGGCTATATGACCCGCAATAGCCATATCCACCAGTCCGACAATCGGAATGGTGATATTCGCCAGTATACTGGGAAAAGCCAATTTGAGTATCTGCTTATTCAATCACGCCTCCTCCTACTAAAATATCCTCCTGATACATCACCACACTCTGCCCCGGAGTCACCGCCCAAACGGGTTCGTCAAACTGCAACATCGCCCTTTCGGGTTGCTGTTCGTTCCACACCCAATGCGCCTGAGTCGGTACACTGCGATATCGAATCTGTGCCATAATGGACTGCGAAGCATCTCCGTCAAATCGCCAATCGCGCATTCGCACCTCGTGTGTATACAAATCATCATGACTGCCCAATGTCACCCGATTGGCGGCAGCATCAATCTGCGTGACAAAAGCAGGACTGCCTAAGGCAATACCCAACCCTTTGCGCTGACCAATCGTGTAATGCGTATATCCGATATGCTGACCCAATACCTGACCGTTGGCATCGACATAATCGCCTCGTTGGTCGGGCAGGTTGAGGAACGAACGATAATCCGATTCGATAAAACAGATATCCTGACTTTCCCCCTGTTGAGCCAACGTGGTCATACCATGCTCCATGAGGTAGGCACGAATCTGCTCCTTGGTATAATCGCCCAACGGGAACAATATATGGTCATACAGCGAAGCATCCACCTGCCACAGGAAATAGGTTTGGTCCTTGGCCCGATCCGCTGCTCGACACAAACGATGGTCGCGTATGCGTGCATAGTGTCCGGTGGCGATGGTATCACATCCTAACCGATGGGCTTGATCCATTAAGGCGCCAAACTTAATCACTCGATTGCACATCACACACGGATTGGGTGTGCGACCGGCCAGATATTCCGCACGAAAGTAGTGCACCACCTGCGCATCAAACTCCTCCGAATAGTCCACTATATGGTGTGTGATACCCAATTGACGAGCCAATTCCACCGCCCGAACAACCGATTCGTCCTTCGTGTAGCGTGTGCGAAAGGTGCACCCAACGACCTGATACCCTTGTTCCAAGAGCATCATCGCCGCCGCGGTACTGTCTATTCCGCCCGACATCGCCAATAATATATGATTTTGGTTCGCTACGCTCACGAGATTGGTTTCACGATAAGGGTTTCACGATAATGGTTTCACGAGAATGGTTTCACGAGAGGCTGAGCATTCTTTGAATGGGCACCAAGGCCTTTTGGGCCACATCGGCATCCACCGTCACTTGCGGCGCTTCATTGCGTAAACAGTCACGCAATTTGACCAGCGTGTTCTGGCGCATGTACTCACATTGGTTACAACGTACCATGCCGTTTTCATCCACATAAGGCACCGCAATCAACTGCGCCTTGGGATGAGCCTGCTGCATCTTATGAATGACCCCCGGTTCGGTGGCAATCACAAACGCAGGTATCTCGGGATGTTGTTGCACATAACTGAGCAGCGCTTGGGTGGAACCAATCACATCACTGAGGTCCAGAATATCTTTTCCACACTCCGGATGCGCCAGCACCGGTGCCTGCGGGTATTGCGCCTTGATGGCCATCAACTGCTGCGCCGAAAAACGGCCATGCACATGACATCCGCCATGCCAAAGCATCATTTGGCGATGAGTCTGCTTATTGATATACGCTCCCAAATTCGCATCCGGACCAAACAACAGTTCGGCATCCTGAGGCATCTGGTGGACAATCTTGAGCGCATTGCTGCTGGTCACCACCACATCACTCAGCGCCTTGACATCGGCCGATGTATTGACATACGAAATGACCAACGTCTGAGGATGCTGCTGCTTAAACTGCGCCAGTTCCTGCGCCGAACAACTGTCCGCCAACGAGCATCCGGCGGTGGCATCGGGAATGAGCACTTTCTTGTTGGGACAGAGGATAGCAGCCGTTTCCGCCATAAAATGCACCCCACACATCACAATGATATCGGCATCCGTTTGGGCGGCTTTTTGGGCCAGAGCCAAAGAGTCTCCTATCACATCGGCCACATCCTGCACCTCGTTCTCACAATAATAGTGCGCCATGATCACAGCGTTCTTGGCCTTGGCCAATTGGCGTATTTCTTCCTGTATACTCATACCAGCACTTCTTTTAATATCTCACTTACTGTAGGATGCGGGAACACCACCTGTTGAAACTCCGGAACGGTATAACCCATTCTCACGGCAAACGAAGCCGCAGCCACAAATTCCGAACAAGGGTTACCCACCATATGTACCCCCATCACACTGCGCGTTTTCTTATCCACCAACATCTTGCACAGTCCCGTTTCCCCTTCATTCTCAGCCACAAAACGTCCGCTGTAGGTCATGGGTAAGGTATGGATATCACAATCCATTTGACTTTCGCCAATGCCCACACAGGCTATTTCCGGATTGGTGTACACCACACTTGGAATGGCGTTGTAGGCAATGCGTTGCAACGGAATCTGTTTCAGCATTCTGCCTATGGCCACTTCTGCCTGACGCGAAGCCACATGGGCCAGCATGATCTTACCGGTCACATCTCCTGCGGCATAGACATTGGGCAAATTGGTTTTCATAAAATCGTCCACCACAATGGCTCCCCGTTCATATTCCAGCTCCGTCAGGGCTTCCAACCCGCGAAGGTTGGCACGGCGACCCACACACACGAGAATCTTGTCCGCTTTCACTTCCACCTCCTGGTCTTGCGCCTGGGCTTGAAGGGTGCCATCGGCATCGATGCTCATCACCCTGGTTTGGGTCAAAATGCGCACCCCGCGTTTGATATACTGCTCCTGCACATAGGCCACAATATCCGGTTCTATATTGGCCAGTATCGTAGGCAAGGCCTCTATGATGGTCACTGGCACACCTAATTCGCTGTACAAGGTGGCAAACTCCATTCCAATCACCCCTCCACCCACAATGGCAATGGAGGCAGGCAGTTCTTTCGATTCCAGCGCTGCCGTCGAATCCCATACATGTTCGTTGTTTTGCAAACCCGGAATGGGAGGCATAAATGTGGACGAACCGGTACATATGAGCAGGTTATCGGCCGTGTATTGGGTATCACCACAAGCCACTACCACCCTTTCGTCCGAACGGCTAACCACTTGGGCAACGCCCGTCACGACCGTGCAGTTTTCCATATTCAATCGCGCACGTATGCCGGCCACCAACTTGCGCACCACGCGTTGTTTGCGTTGCACCATCTTGGCATAATCAAACCGCACATTGTCTGCCGTCACCCCATACTTATCCCCATGAATGGCATTATAATACTGTTTGGCACTGTACAACAGGGTCTTGGTGGGGATGCATCCCACATTCAGACATGTTCCGCCCAGACTGTCCTGTTCAAACAGCACCACCTGCTTGCCCGCCTTGGCGGCTTTTTCTGCAGCGGTATACCCCGCAGGGCCTCCGCCGATAATGGCTAAAAAATACGAATTCATTTCAATGCAAAATCAATGGTTGTCACCACTCTCACATGTTTCACCCAGGGTTGGAACTGATCGGTCTCCACGCTGAACTGTCCCTGATTGGCGTGACGAATACGGCCCAAACGGCTGTGAGAATCATCGGCAAACTTCTGCGCTACGGCACGGGCGTTCTGCGTGGCCTCTTCGATCATCTGAGGCTTAATCTCATTCAGGCCGTTAAACTGATAATTGGTGCTCCATTCGTACGAATTGAGAATCACGCCCTGACTCAACAGCTCCGCCTGAGCGCTCTGGGTAGCCAACACCCGTTCCACCTTGGCGGTCGAAACGACAATGGAAGTGGAGAGCGAATAATGATAATCGGGACGACGGTCATAGTAACTGGCCCATTGGTCGTTCACATTGGTCGTTCCCTGACGCAAATCGGCTTCTTCAAATCCCTTGCTGATCAGAAAGGCACGCACCTGCTCGGTCGTTTGAGACAATTGCGCATAGAGCAGTTTGAGATCATTACCCTGCAATGAGTAGTTCAACGGCCAAACGACATAATCGGCCTGAACATCCTGCGTGGATAATCCTTTGACTGTGACGGTATCATTGCGTTGCGCCAACTGATGAATACCTTCATACATAAACCAGCCCATCAGGGCCATTCCTGCCGCAATCACTGCAGCTGCTACAATGTTTTTATTTTCCATATTTTTTTGAATTCTGCATTCTGCATTCTGCATTAAGCCTTAAGCCTTAAGCCTTCGGCTTTTGGCCGTGCATTAAAAAAATCCTCACCGCATCCCCCACCATTTCCACACAAGGGCGCTTGTGGTAGTACTCGCTGGTGCGCGCTTCGGGCGTAGGCGTTATCGTCGGTTGGGCCAGCCCCAATAACTCGGCACAAATGATGCTGCCATGCTGCTCACGAAACCGTTGCGCCAATTCCTGCACCTGTGCATAGTTATTCGCCTTGGCCTGAGCATCCGGTGTCGCAGACCCGCTCACCAAACCTTCCAACATAAACATCCCACATGCCGCACCGCAGGTCTGACGCATGCGTCCGATGCCACCGCCAAACGACGCCGACATACGCAGGGCAAGGGCCTCATCCATGCCGAACAAATCCGCACATGAGGCCACCACCGATTGGCTGCAGTTGTATCCATGATGAAAAAGCTCCTTCGCTCGCTCTACCCGTTTTTCGATTTCCTCTTGGGTCATAGTACGCCTAATTAAAATTTGCTTGCAAAATTACACAAAAAAAATGATTTATGCAAATTTTTGGTCACAAATTTATAATTTGTCTTGCACATGTGCCAAAAAAGCAGTACTTTTGCACGCTGAAAACAAGATGACATCACAAACCAAAGGATATCTGTTTGGAGCCATTGGAGCCGCAGCATATGGTCTCAATCCGCTCTTTGCCCTGCCATTGTATGCCGATGGCATGAACCCCAGTTCGGTGTTGTTTTTGCGTTACCTGATGTGCGTGCCGTGTCTGGCGCTGCTGATGGGGTTGAAGAAGATTTCGTTTCGTCTCAAATGGAGCGAATTGCCCACACTCATCATCATCGGTATCTTAATGGCTGTCAGTTCGTTATCGCTGTTTCTCAGTTACAAGTACATGGATGCAGGCGTGGCCTCCACCATTCTGTTTATCTACCCCATCATGACGGCCATCATCATGGGATTTTGTTTTCATGAACACTTGGGTTGGAAAATTGCCACCTGCCTCGTGGTGGCCTTTGTGGGCGTACTCTTGCTCTACTATCGGGGCAACGGCACCTGCCTGAGCCTGACCGGCGTCTTGCTCGTGGTCGTTTCTGCCCTCACCTACGCCATCTATCTGGTCGGAGTCAACACCAGCAATGTGGGCAAAATGAACAGCATCAAAATCACCTTCTATGTCATTTTGATTTCCTCCATCTGCTACGGTCTTTGCCTGCGGTTTTACGAGGCATTGACGCTTCCCACAGGTTGGAGCGGTTGGGGCAACTGTGTCGGTTTATCGCTGTGCACCACGGGTATCAGTTTTGTATTTACCACCATTGCCGTGCACGCCATAGGCAGCACCAAAACATCTATTTTGGGCGCCCTCGAACCGATTACGGCGGTGATTATTGGGGTAAGTGTATTTCATGAACCCATGACCTGGAGAACGGCCATCGGTATCTTACTGATTGTCGGAGCAGTTACCGTGGTGATTATGCAAGGGGGTAAGCACGTTGCAAAGCGTCTAAGCCATCGAAAGTAATCCAACCAAACGATTCTCCCACTTCGCGATTCATCGCAATATCATCCACAAACACGGTGACATCATCCGCCCGATGATGCTCCTTTAAGTATTCGCACACCTGCTCGTACATCCTGCGTTCGGGCTTGTGCACATGCATGCGATGGGAAAAAAACAGGTATTCAAAACACGACATATCATAATGGGTCAGGATATCGCGCTCATGAATGGGATTGCTGTTGGATAACAGATACAGATGATGACCCGCATCCGCGTAACGGCGAAGCAAATCCAACGACTCTTCGGGGATTCCGGCATGCATGATATTCCATATCCGCACCACTTCTTCACGCGACACCGGAGTATGCATTCCCGCAATCAGACGCGACACAAAGGTGGGTTCGTCCACCTCTCCCCGCTCAAACTGCTCCATCATGCTATTGGGCAATCCTTCGGCATTGGGCAACATACCCAACACACGCGCCATTGCCTCGTCACTCATATGCTCGCGCAAGGCAGCCAAACAGCCCGGCAGATTGTGGTGCATCAGGACGCCACCCATGTCAATGAATAAATTCATAATGATGAATTGATCGGCCTGACGGCCTATTGATGATTGATGATTGATCGGGCAAAGCCCTAATGATGAATGCAGAATTAGAGGGCGGGGAACTCTTTCTCCACGTTTTGTTCACGGTGAATGAGTTGCACCTCTACCCCAAACTTCTTGTTGATATGTTCGGCCATTTTTTCCGCTGCATACACACTGCGGTGCTGACCGCCGGTACAACCAAAACTGACCATCAGGTTCTGGAATCCGCGATCCTTATACCGCTTCACACTCGAGTCTACCAACGATTCGGCCGCCTCCAGGAAGGGTTTCATTTCACCATCGTCCTCGATAAACTTAATCACCGGTTCGTCCATGCCCGTAAAGTAGGTATAACGCTCGTACTTACCGGGGTTATTGACCGCACGACAGTCAAACACATATCCGCCACCATTGCCCGAAGCATCGGCCGGTATCCCTTTCTTATAGGAGAAACTGTACACTTTGACCACCAGCGGTTTGCGCAACCCCACTTCCTTAAACTGCTTCATTTCCGTCATGCGCTGCAGCACCTCAATCAGATACGGATAATCGTCCGAAGATGAGGCCAACAACTGACGCAGATTCTCAATGGCAAACGGAATGGACTGCAGGAAATGCGGTTTTTTCTCAAAATATCCGCGGAAACCATACGCACCCAACACCTGCATCGTGCGGAAAAGCACAAAGTGCTTGAGCGTCTCATAAAACGCCTCCTTATCCACCTGACGGTAGCCACACAATTCGTCCAGATATTCCTCGATCAGTTCCTCCCGCAAATCGTTATGAAAATTGGCCTTGGCCTGCCATAAGAAGGAAGCCACATCGTAGTACACGGGGCCCTTGCGACCGCCCTGAAAATCGATGAAATAGGGTTCTTCCCCCACAATCATCACATTCCTGGACTGAAAATCGCGATACATGAACGCAGACATATCGGCCTTAAGCAGGATATACGCCATGCGCTCAAAGTCGTTCTCCAATCGGTCCTCCTGAAAATCCAACCCCGTGGCTTTCAAAAAACAGTATTTGAAATAGTTCAAGTCCCAAAGGATGCTGCGCAAATTGAACTCCGGTTGGGGATAGCACTGCATATAGTCCATGTCCTGCGAACCCACAATCTGAAACCGTGCCAACGCACGCATCGTCTTGCGCAACATCTGTTTCTCACGCTCGCAGAACACACCGGTCTTGCGACCTTCGGCAATATAATCAAACAGTAAGGTATTGCCCAGATCCTGCTGGACATAATTCATCTCATCATCACTCACGGCCAGCACGCGAGGCACATTCAGGCCACGCTCCAAAAAATGCCGATCCATGTACAGAAAGGCATGATTCTCGTCCTTCGAGGTACCCTGCACCCCAATCAGAGTGGTCGTTTTGTCCTCACTCTCAATGCGGAAATACCGCCGATTACTGCCGGAAGCGGTGAGTGCATTCTGCTCCCCAGCCTTGAGTGAGGTAGCGATTTGAAACAACTGACTTAATGCTTGTGACATACTATCCCAAATAAATTTCGCTGCAAAGATACACAAATATTCTGACATGTGCAATTTTTTGAGCAAAAATTTGCATATGTGCCAAAAAAAGTGTAATTTTGCAGCAAAAATTAAATTATATTCCTATGGATACACTTACCTACTCAGTCCGTGAAGGTGTTTTAACCCTTAATCTGGCCGGTTATCTGGACACCAATGTTACCCAGGCTGTCAATGCTCAAATTAACGAGATTTGCGATGCCAATCCCCACACATCTGTCATCATCGATGCCGCTAACCTGCTCTATATATCTTCCAGCGGATTGCGTATTCTGCTCGGTGTGAGCAAACGCGAAAATGGCAATATGCAAATGATCAATGTCAGTTCCAAGGTATATGAAGTGCTGGAAATGACGGGATTCACCAAGATTCTCAACATCGACAAGGCTTTGCGCCATGTGACCATTGCCGGTTGCCAGCAAATAGGCGTGGGCGGAGTCGGAACGGTGTATCGCCTGTCACCGGAAACCATCATCAAAGTGTTCCGTTTGGGCACTTCGCTCCAGGAGGTGCAACAGGAGATCAAGCGTGCCAAAACCGCCTTTGTGCTCGGTGTACCTACCGCCATCTCCTTTGAGACCGTCATCGTCTCCGATGCTTCTCAGGATGGACGCGTGGCTTATGGTCTGATTCACGAACTGCTCAATGCCAAGACCGTCAGCAGCATCATTCGTGAAAATCCCGATAAGGCGGAGGAATATGGTGCACAGTTTGGTCGCCTGATGCGTGAGATGCACGAAATTGTCGTTCCCGATGGGCAACTGCCCCACTCTGCGGAAACCGTACGCGCTGCCTTTAAGGCCATTTCCCGCTACTTCAAACCCGAAGAGATTGATATATTACAGGAGATCTATGAGGCTATTCCCGAAGGACGCAACCTCCTGCACTGCGATTTGCACCCCAAGAATGTCATGCTCTCCAACGATGAGATGATGCTCATCGATATGGGCGAGATTTGTAGCGGTCACCCCTTACAGGATCTGGGACACACTTACAGTTCCATGGTGGGTCTGGTAGGAGACTTTGAAGGCATTATCGGTATGTCTCAAGAGCTGTCTTACCGCGTATGGCGCAGTGCCCTCAGCGCTTATCTGGGTACCACGGATGAGCAACTGTTAAATCGTCGTGAGGAGCAGATTCGTATCGTGGGTCTGATGCGAAACTTCACCTGGTTGTCGTTATCGGATTCGTTCCCCGAGCAAGTGGTCGAGGAATGCCGCGCAGAAATGAAAAAACGCGTTTTAGACCACTTGGCCTATATCCACGAGATGTTACCCACCTTGCAGGAATGGGCGTAGGTTAGTTTAGAGGACGCGACGCAGTCGCTACAGTTTACGGGTTGAAGCCCTAGTTTATGAGGAAATATGCAGGACATATTTGCGGGGCAGCGTTTGTGCTGGTGATCATGTTCGTTTGGGGCGTGATTGCCATGGCGTGCAAACCCAGTTCATCCGATTTGGCGGGTGGCTATACCCACTATCGTCAACTCACGGATAATGATCGCCTGATCTTTGAGTGCACCTATCACGATCATCTCTCGCTCACACCCAAGCGTGTCGCCACGCAGGTGGTCGCCGGCACCAACTATCGTTTTCTGTGTGAAGACAGCCAGGGAAATACGTACGAGGTCGTTATCTTTGTTCCTCTGCCCTGTTACCTCGACACCCAGGACACCATCGTAACCAGTGTCCAGGCACAATAGCGTAAGCAAACCAATAACAAAAGTGGCTCCCATCAGGAAGCCACTTTTTGTATTTTCTAAACTGTAGGAGCGAAGCTCCGTCCTCTAAACTGTAGCGCTTTCAGCGCGTTCTCTAAACTAAAAATGCAACGCCAATCCTAAGCCATTGGTGCTGGGAGTCAGATAAGCCTGCTTCTTGGAGGATGCATACAAATCAGCCGATTTGTGCATGCGTGCATAACCCACAGCCAGGCAGATGATACCCGAAGTCACACAGCCGCCACCCACCAGGTAACATACGACGCCACCTGCTGCCAACGGATTGATATCCTGAGGAACGGGGTCCTCGGAGATATTTTGTACCGCATCAGCGTAACCGACAGTGGTCATAATCAGACCACCACATTCTGCAGCCAAACCGGCAGCGAACAAACCCCAACCGGCATCGCTGACCTTCAAACCGCTGCGGAACTGTGCAGCAAACTGAGCCTCTGCTTTTGCTTGCATATAATCAGCAAAAGCGCGCTTTTTCATTACTTGACCTTCCACCATGTAGGTATCTCCATGGCGAACTACATTTTGTGCCATCATCGGCATCATCACCAAAGCCATCATTACGGCTAAAAGAACGAGTTTTTTCATAAGATTTGTTTTGATTATAGATTGTTATTAACCAATGTTTTCAAATTTCGTTGCAAATTTACAACAATTTTTTGAACTGTGCAAATAAAAAAGCAAAAATACCTTGCGCATGTCAAATATTTTCCGTAATTTTGCAATCGCAAAGAACAACAACCCTTCTTTGGCCATTCTTGTTATGAAAAAAGTCATTATCCTGATTTTCGTTTTCTTGGGTCTGAATCCCGTTTACGCCTCGCTGCGTTTAGCCTCTCTGGTGAGCGATGGCATGGTATTGCAACAACGCGCACGCGTTAATATATGGGGAGAAGGAGATCCCGGATGCACCATCATCGTTCAGACCAGTTGGGGCGAACAGTCGGTGACCACCGTCAATCAGGATGGACGCTGGTTGGCTCCCATCGCTACACCCAAGGCGGACTATACGCCTCGGCAAATGATTATCACGATGAAGGGCGGAAAGGCGAAAGGCGGAGAGGTCAGGCAGATCAACGATATCCTGATAGGCGAAGTATGGTTGGGTGCCGGACAAAGCAATATGGAGATGAAGATGCGGGGTTATTGGGATTGTCCCATTTTGGGGGCCACAGAAGCCATTGCCTCGGCCAAAGCATCCGATCCGATTCGTTACGCCACCATCGACCAGCAATTGGCGCGCACCCCGCAAGACCATGTAGATGGCAGTTGGCAATATTGCGAACCCAAGAATGTGGTCACCTTTGGCGCCACGGCCTATTTCTTTGCCCAAACGCTGCAACGCATACTGGACATACCCGTCGGCATCATCAATTGCTCCTATGGCGGCTCACGCATCGAGGGTTGGTTGCCGCAGGATATATTGCTCTCTCACAACAACGATTTGTCCGAAGAAGCGTTTCAACGCTGGGGCAAGAGCAGCTGGCGTCCATTGGTGATGCACGACGGCATGCTGTGGCCCATGCATTACTATACCGTCAAGGGTGTACTGTGGTACCAGGGTTGTTCCAATGTGGGACACGCCGATGAGTATGGCGATTTGATGGTGGAGTTTGTCTCCTACCTGCGCAAGATCTGGCAAAACGAAACCATGCCGTTTTATTTCGTAGAGATAGCGCCTTACGACTACGATTGGGGCGGAACCTACGGGGCGGCCCTGTTGCGCGAGAGCCAATGGAGTGTGGAAGAGCGCCTGCCCTTCTGCTATGGTGCCTCAACCAACGATTTGACCCTACCCTATGAGCGCACCAATATCCATCCTTGCCGCAAGCGCGACTTGGGCAATCGATTGGCCCATATGGCACTCTATCATGAGTATGGCTACGATATGCTTCGCATGGATGCCCCCAAGTACGAACGCCACACACTCACCGACAGTACGGTGCAGGTGTATTTCAGCCATTGCGAAAATGGCTTTGCCCGCACCTATGATATTCAGGGACTGGAAGTGGTGGATGCTCAGGGTAATGTGCATGCCGCTCAGGCAAGACTCATTCCCCATGTGGCCAATGGCCTGGAGGTCTATTCACCAGATGTACCCCACCCCGTGGCAGTCCGTTATTGCTGGCACAACTTCATGCTGGGCAACCTCGCCAACATGCGCTACCTGCCCATCGTTCCCTTCCGCACGGATAAATGAGTTAGTTTAGAGGACGCGGCATAGCCGCTACAGTTGTCGTAGCGGCTATGCTGTAAACTGTAGGAGCAACGCTCCGTCAGGCGCAGCCGTCTAAACTGTAGCGCGTCAGCGCGTCAGGCGCAGCCGTCTAAACTACTCGCCCTTCGACGAGTTCTTGTCGATGTGCGAGCGTCCGATACTGAGAATCATCTCAATGAGTGACCACAAGAACGCCAGCAAGGTTTTCTTTTCATTTTCTTTTAAACTCATAATGGTTAATGGTTAATGGTTCGCCACAAATGTGGCTATGGTTAATGGTTCGCCACAAATGTGGCTATGGTTAATGGTCGGACAAAGTCCTAATGGTGAATGATTCGCCAGATTTTCAGTTAGATTTTTAGTTAGATTTCTTATCTCACTTGCGTTCGAACGATTATTTCTGAGGAACGAAGTGACGAAATCAAGCCTATTTTGCGTTCCAATATTTTCAGTTAGATTTTTGAGCGTAGCGAACTAATGATTTTAAAATCTTTACTAAAAATCTTTGCCTAAAATCGGGTTGATCATACTATTAGGGGGCGCTGCGCTTAAAATCTTACTAAAAATCCAACTTAAAATCACTACTAAAAATCCCTTCAGCCCTTCAGCCCTTCAGCCCCTTCTCCCCTCCTTTTAGGGAGGGGTTGGGGGTAGGCCTGAATTAGCTCTGCGAGCTCAGAGTCCCCGCCTTAGCCAGGGACCACAAGTAAGCGCGGACGGTCA
>DCIY01000017.1:8572-53065 GCA_002317295.1 Bacteroidales bacterium UBA1714 | reverse complement strand
TCCACTTTTACGGGACAGCAATGATACAATATCAGTTATGGAAATCCAAAATTTACAATCTGCCGGACTTTGGCAGAACTTTTACAACCTGACACAAATTCCTCGTCCCAGTGGCAAGAAAGAAGAGATTTCAGCCTTCTTGGCCAATTATGGTCGTCAACTCGGTTTGGAGACGGTGGTCGATAAAATGGGTAATGTGATTATACGCAAACCTGCCAGCGCCGGTATGGAGAACCATCCGGGGGTGATTCTGCAGGGGCATATGGATATGGTTCCTCAGAAGAACTCGGATGTAAAGCACGATTTTGAGAAGGATCCCATTCGTGCCTATGTGGAGAATAATGGTGAATGGGTGACGGCCGATGGTACCACCCTGGGCGCAGACAATGGTATAGGTGTGGCTGCCGCTTTGGCCATACTGGCAGATAAGTCGGTGGTTCATCCCCCTCTGGAGGCTTTCTTTACCGTGGATGAAGAGACCGGTATGTATGGCGCCTTTGGATTGGAAGGTGGTTTGTTGCAGGGCAAATACCTGCTGAACCTCGATTCGGAAACGGAAGGCGAGTTGTATGTAGGTTGTGCCGGAGGTGTGGATACGACGGCCACATTTGCGTTTGATCCCGTTCCTGTGGAGGAAGGTGATGTCGCCTTGCGCGTACGCCTGACCGGCCTCAAGGGTGGACACTCGGGATGCGATATTCATCTGCAGCGTGCGTGCGCCAACAAACTGATGTTCCGTTTCCTCAAAGATGCCGTGGCTCATTTTGAAGCCCGTCTGGTCAGCGTAGAAGGTGGCAGTTTGCGCAACGCCATTGCGCGCGAAGCCGAAGCAATCATCACCATTCCTGCCGAAGGTAAGGATGAAATGCTGGACCTGATTGACACCTGGGAAGACCAGTTTATCAAAGAATATGATGGCGTAGAGGATGGTATCCGTCTGACGGCCGAAGAGATAGTCTGCCCCAAGATGGAGATGCCGGAGGATGTGCAGGACTTTTTGATTCATGCCATCACCCTATGCCCGCATGGCGTATATCGCGTCACCGAAGGCATGCGTGATATCGTGGAAACCAGCAACAACCTCAGTATTATTGAGACCAAGGACAATAAGGTAACGATTATCTGTCTGACCCGCTCCAGCGTGGAGTCTCGCAAGGAAGAACTGCGTGAGGTGATTCATTCCTGTTTCAATCTGGCCGGAGCCGATGTGGTGTTCTCGGGCAGTTATCCGGGATGGAAACCCAATCTGAAGAGTTCGTTGCTGGCCACGATGAAGCAACTGTACAAGCAGGAGTTTGGTAATGATCCTCGCGTGGTCATTATTCATGCCGGTTTGGAATGTGGCATCATTGGTCGCAACTATCCGGGAATGGAGATGATCAGTTTTGGTCCAACCATCGAGCATCCGCATTCGCCAGAAGAACGCGTCAACATAGCCACCGTTCAGAAGTTCTATCAGTACATACTGGCTGCTTTGCGCAGTTTGTAAGACATGACGATTCTTTGCATTGAAACCAGTACGCAGGTTTGTTCCGCCGCCCTATGTCGGGACGAGGAGGTAGTGGTTCAATATATGAATGTCTCAGGCAGCAACCATGCCCAACTCCTGCCCCGCTATGTGCAACAGGCCTTGGAACGATTGGGCAATGAACGGTTGGACGCAGTGGCACTGAGTGAAGGACCTGGCAGTTATACAGGCTTGAGAATAGGTGCCAGTACGGCCAAAGGGTTGTGCTACGGACGGGATATCCCGTTGATTGTGGTACCTACGCTGCAGGTGATGACCATGAGCGCGTTGCGTGCGATGCCCGAATATGCCAATCAGGTACTGTGCCCAATGATGGACGCTCGCCGCATGGAAGTGTATACGGCAACGTACCAAATGGTGGACGGTTTGCTTCGGGAACTGAGTCCGGTCAAGGCCCAGGTGGTAGTCGATGACAGTTGGTTACCACAAGACACGGAAGTTATCTGTTTTGGAGACGGGTCCAATAAGTGCCGCGAGATATTGGCATCGGAGCATGTCCATTGGCTGGAGGGCGTGATTCCTCAGGCGCAGGATATGATACGGTTGGCATTAAACAACGATGCCCCACGGCTGCAAAAAGAGCAATTGGCGTATTATGAGCCGTTTTATCTCAAGGAGTTTGTGGCAGCACCGAGCCATGTGAAAGGCCTGCGGCCTTAGTTTAGAGAACGGCACAAAGTGCCTATAGTTTAGAGTTTACGGCCTGAAGGCCTAGTTTAGAAAAATAATAGTATGGAAAATTTATTGAAAAATTTGGGAATTATTCTCGTGATGTTGGGCGTATTGTGCCTGGTGATTTATTTTTTGGCTGTTCCTGCCAACGGATTGTTGATAGCCAGTCTGGTACTGGAAGTAGCCGGCATTTTCGCATATATCTTCCTCAATAAGCGTGGCCAATAAGTGCTGATACGCTTAGAAGACATCGTTGTACGAGCGTATCATGGTGTGTTGCCTGAGGAACGAACTCAAGGCAATTGGTTTGTGGTCAATGTGACCCTGACTACACCTGCCATGCCGGCCATTCAAACGGACCGGTTGGAAGATACGCTGGATTATGCTCAAGTTTACCAGGTGGTGAAGCGCGAAATGGCGCAACCGTCTCAGTTGCTCGAGCATGTGGCCGGACGCATCGTGCGTGCTCTTATGGACACCTTTCCTGGTGTGGGAGTATCGGTACAAGTGAGAAAACAACATCCACCAGTAGGTGGGGATGTGGCCTGGTCCAGTGTGGAAGTATGCAGTGAAGATATAGCCCCTTCCGTGGGTTCCCCCCGCAGGGAAACCGAAGAGGCGCAAGGCTAAAGACGAAAGGATAGAGGATGGCAGAATTTAATGACAGTATCAAGTATCATTTGACGGGCATGTATCAGGATTGGTTCCTGGACTATGCGTCATATGTGATTTTGGAGCGTGCCGTACCGGCAATAGAAGATGGACTCAAACCGGTACAGCGGCGTATTCTCCACGCCATGAAGTGCGTGGACGATGGTAAGAAAAACAAAGTGGCGAATATTGTCGGTCAAACCATGCAGTATCACCCCCATGGTGATGCCAGTATTTGTGAAGCGCTGGTGCAATTGGGCCAAAAAGATCTGCTCATTGACTGCCAGGGAAACTGGGGTAATATTCTCACAGGAGATAGTGCTGCCGCTTCCCGTTATATAGAGGCTCGTCTCAGTGGGTTTGCCTTGGAAACGGTGTTTAACGGCAAAACAACCCATTGGATGCTGTCCTACGATGGACGCAAAAAGGAACCGATTCACTTGCCGGTGAAATTCCCGCTGCTGCTGGCTCAGGGCGTGGAAGGTATAGCAGTCGGTCTGAACTCGAAGATTCTGCCTCATAATTTCAACGAACTGTGTGATGCCTCTCTGGCTTATCTGAGAGGGGAAGATTTTGTGCTGTATCCTGATTTTCCCACAGGTGGCGAGATCGATGTGAGCCGGTACAACGATGGTGAACGGGGTGGCCAGATTCGTATTCGGGCCAAGATACGCAAGGAGGATGATAATCGCACGCTGGTCATTACGGAAATACCATATGGTACCACTACCACCAAAATCATTGAGACCATCATTCGGGCCAATGAGAAAGGAAAAATAAAAATCAAAAAGGTGGACGACTTTACAGCCAAGACGGCTCGTATCGTGGTCCAACTGACACCAGGCAGTTCGTCGGATAAAACAATTGATGCCCTCTATGCCTTTACCGATTGCGAAATCAATGTGTCACCCAACTGCTGTGTGATACAAAACAAAAAACCCATTTTTACTTCCGTCAGCAACCTGTTGCGTTTGTCTACGGAACATACGAAACAGTTGTTGAAGTGGGAATTGGAGATTCAAAAAGCCGAACTGGAGGAGCAGTACTTCTTTACGTCCCTGGAAAAGATCTTTATTGAAAATCGCATCTATAAAGAGGAAGGGTATGAGAACGCCCCCAACAAGGAGAAACTGATTGCGTTTGTGGATCAGGCGCTGGAACCATGGAAAGCCAAACTCATTCGGGAAGTAAAAACCGAAGATATAGAAAGACTGTTTGATATCCGCATGATTCGTATCACCAAGTTCGATTCCAAAAAAGCCGACGAGTTGATGCGGGATCTGGATCGCAAAATCAAACAGTGTGCCAAGGATCTGGCCCATCTGACCGATTATACCATCGCTTGGTTTGAACACCTGAAAACCAAATACGGAGCGCATTATCCTCGACGTACGGAGGTGCGTAATTTTGCCAATATCAATGTCAAAACAGTGGTGGAAGCCAATGAAAAACTGTATATCAATCGTGCAGAAGGGTTTATGGGAACGGGCCTCAAAAAGGATGAGTTCCTGATGAATTGCTCCGATCTGGATGAGGTCATCGTTTTCCACAAAGACGGCAAATATAAGATTCAAAAAGTATGCGACAAGTTCTTTGTGGGCACCGATCTGCTTCATGTGGATATTTTCCATAAGAACGATACCCGCACCATCTATAACGTGGTGTACCGCGATGGCAAAAAGGGTGTATACTTTATGAAGCGGTTTAATGTCACCGGCGTGGCCCGCGAGAAAGAGTATGACTTGACGATGGGTACCCCTGGCAGTAAGGTGGTGTATTTTACCGCCAATCCCAACGGAGAAGCCGAGGTGGTCAAAGTGAGTCTCAAACCGGCTTTGCATCTCAAAAAAACAGAGTTGTGCAAGGACTTGAGCGAATTGGCCGTCAAGGGCCGTACCTCTCGAGGCAATGTGCTCACTCGGTATGATGTCAAGTCCATTGTGATGAAACAGAAAGGCAAATCAACCTTGGGGGGCCGTCAGGTATGGTTTGATCCCGATGTGCTGCGAATCAATTATGATGGTATGGGCCTGTATCTGGGCGAGTTTGCAGAAGGCGATTCGGTTCTGGAAATCATGCCAAACGGTGATTATTTCATCAATTCGTTTGACCCTACTTCCCACTTTGAAAACGGCTGGATCAGGTTGGAAAAATACGATGCCGATAAGGTTTGGTCCGTTGCCCTATGGAACGCCGATTTGGGTTATTACTACGCCAAACGCTGTGTATTGGACGCCAATAATAAGGTGCAAAACCTGTTGGGCGAAAATGCTGAAAATAAATTAACCATTCTCTCGGATAGCGATCAGGCAACGTTCCGTTTGCATTTTGAAGACGATTTTAGGGAACCGGTTGATGTGCTGATGACGGAGTTTATCGATGTCAAATCGGCCAAAGCCCGTGGCAAACGCCTGAGCGCCTACGCCATTGCCAGTGTGGAAGATGTGACTCCCGAGACTTCGTACGAAAACGAAAACGAAGACGAACCAACTGCGGAGGAACCGGAGGCTGTGGTGCTTGATGTGCCGTTTGAGATAACCAACGAGGTGCCTCAAGACAGTCAGCCGGTAGATGATAAACCGGAGGAGGATCAACCAACAGAAGAAGCGCCGACAGATAGTCAGTTAAGCCTGTTTTAACCGTTCATAGACTTTCTCAATCGGGAAACCCATGACATTGAAATACGAACCATGCAGGGCGGTGACGCCAATGTAGCCAATCCACTCCTGCACCCCATAAGCTCCTGCTTTGTCCAGGGGCTTATATTTTTGTACATAGTACTGAATCTCCTCTTCGCTCAATGTGCGAAATGTGACATCGGTGACATCTGAAAAAACCTCTTCTTGGAGTTGACCATGGATATTGCGCACCATAGTAACCCCCGTGTACACCTGATGAGTGCGGCCGGACAACGCGCGCAGCATGGCACAGGCCTGTTGCAAGTCATGGGGTTTACCCAGCACCTGAGCATCCAACCACACAATGGTGTCGGCGGTAATGAGTACATCGTCAGTTCGAATCTCTCCCGCGTACGCGTGCGCCTTGGCGCGCGATATATACATAGGTATTTCGGCCCCTTGTAACGAGGGTGGATAAGACTCGTCTGCATCTATGGTAAAGGCAGTAAAAGGCATATCCAAACCTGCCATTAATTCGCGCCGACGAGGCGATTGACTTCCTAACAGTATCATAAGGATATTATATGAGTCGCATAATGACGTAACTGAACATCGTTCCCAGAAACAGGATCAGTCGCATGACCTGCTGGACACTTCGATAGTCCGAGGGAATCTTGGCACACCATAACAGTACCAAATCGGCAGCCATGGGTGTCCATAACCCAAAGACCAGGAATCGAACGCTGGCATCTGTCCAATGATGCGGGAATGGTAACCACTGAAAGACGGCTAACCCTGCCAGAGTCATCATGAGCACCATCAGGGCGGTGATGATACCTCGGGTAGGATTATCCCCCAATACTACCGGCAGACTGTGACATTCCAGTTCGCGATCGCCATTCTGATCCTCCATATCCTTCATCATTTCCCGAATCCAGGTCCCCAAACAGGCAAAGGCGGCAAAACCCAGCATCCAGATGCATAACTGTTGCGGAACATCGGTGTACGCCATGATGGCTCCATAGTGCTGACGCAATACGGCCAAATGACTGAGCAACACAAGGAGAATGGGCGTGGTCCCCAAACAGGCAATGACCAGATTGCCCACTAAGAACTGACGTTTGTAACTGGCCGAATAAAACCATAACAGACCCACAACAATGATAATGAGCAGCAGCACATGCCAACTGCTTACGGCCCACGCTACGACTCCACCTGCCAACACGCCCAAAACGGTGAGGATGCGGTAGAACCATAAAGCCTGATCTTTGGAAAGGGTGTTGGAGATAATCACCTTTTCCGGCCGGTTGATGCGGTCAATCTTAATATCAAAATAGTCATTGATCACATATCCGCCTGCGGCAATGAACAGGGTGGACACGATGATGAGCATCACCACCCACCATGGCATGGCATATTCCCAATGGGCATGGCGCAAAACGGGTATCGCTACCCAATATTCCATGACCCAAATCAAAATGCCCAAAAAGAGCAGGTTGGGTATACGAATCAGGCGGACTAAAGAACGAATCATTTTTTCTTCTTTTCGACTTTCTTAATTTGTAAAATCACCCCTTTCCATGCGTCCAAAGAGATGTGTATGGGGGTGGTAGCATTAAAGGCAAAGGTCTTGCTCTTTTTTCCTTTGGCATTCACGGGCGTATAAGGTTGGTCGGTCAGCAGATCAATGGCCTGTGCTTCTGCCATTTCGCGTTGCTTGAGGTAGGTGAAGGCCTGTGCAGGAATCTGTACCCGAGTATCGACCGTACGGTCGTGGAAATTGAGGATAATGAGTAATAATTCGTCACCCGATTTACGGAGATAAGCAAATTGCTCATGCTTGTTGAATCCTTCGCCTTGGGCATATTCCAAATCGTACATAGCCCCTTGGGCAATGGCCGGATTGTCTCGCGCAATGGTGAGCAGACGATGGTAAAACTCGCGTAGGTTTTTTTGTTCCTCACTGAGGTTCTTACCATCAAACTTACCATGGTTGGCCCATGCCTGAATGGAGCGGATACCCCAGTAATCAAAGATACTGCTGCGACCATCCATTCCGGAAAATCCTTCGATATCCATACCGCGTTCCCCCAGTTCCTGACCGGCATAAATCATAACCGGATTGGTTCCAAGGGTGGCAGCCACTATCATCGCAGGTTCGGCGCACATACCGCGACCGCAGAAGAAACCCGAAGCAATACGCTGCTCATCGTGGTTCTCCAGAAAATAGAGCATATGGTCTCGTATATCTTCGACGGCCTGCCACTGTCCGGTGATACCTTCTACAGGCCAGTTCTTACTGGTCACACCCCGCAGATACTCATACATACCGACCTTATCGTACAGATAATCAAATCCGGCATGCAGGTAGGGACGATATAACTCTGGGCGGTAGCACTCGGCAATAAACTCAATCTCGGGAAAGAGTGTGTGCACTTTATCAATGGCCCATTTCCAAAATTCGACAGGCACCATTTCGGCCATATCCACCCTAAATGCATCAATGCCCTTGCGCGACCAGAACAGGAGAATGTCCAACATCTTGTGCCATGTGTTGGGAATGGGGCGAAACTGTTTTTCCATTCCGCCCTGATAGAACACACCATAGTTGAGTTTGATGGTTTCGTACCAATCGCTGTGACAAGGGTGGGCGTGAAAACAATCGTTACCCGTAACGCGGGCAGGATATTCCGTATACCCCTGGGTATCAAACTGCGGTTCAAAAGCCTGTCCGGGCAGGTAATAAAAATTATTCAAGGGCGAAAAAGCCCATTCACTATGGTCTGTTTCTCCCAGATCTTTGACCCCTTTGGGTTTGCAAACGGATTGATATTCCCGCGATACATGGTTGGGCACAAAATCAATTACTACTTTCAGCCCCTGTTTATGGGTGCGCCGAATCAGTCCTTCAAACTCAGCCATGCGTTTATGGGTATCCACGGCCAAATCAGGATCGACATCGTAATAGTCAGTGATGGCATATGGGCTGCCCGCCTGTCCTTTGGTGATGGCTGGATGGTTATACTCCTTGGTTGCATGGCGAATAACGCCGGTGTACCAAATGTGTGTGATGCCCAAATCTTGAATGGCTTTGAGGGCTTTGGGGGTAATATCATTAAAATGTCCGCATCCGTTTTCCAAACGGGTACCATTGGGGCGCAAAATCTCCGTATAGTTGGTAAATGTACGGGGAAGCAATTGATAAATGATAGGTTTCAATGTCGTAAAATTCTAAATAAGGTGAGCAGTATCAGAGGCTATCATTAGTTCTTCATCGGTCGGAATAACCACCAGTCTCACGCGACTGTTGTCGGTACTGATGACTGACTCGATGGCATGAACGCTTTGGTTCTTCTCTACATCCAGTTCGGCACCCAGATACTCAAACCCTTTGGCAATCTCGCCACGGGTATAGGCATCATTTTCTCCGATACCGCCTGTGAAGACGATGATATCTACACCGCCCATGGCGGCTGCATAAGCACCAATGTACTTGCGGACACGATAGATAAACATCTTGCGGGCCAAATCGGCACGGTGGTTACCGGCCGCAACGGCTGCGGCTATATCACGCCCATCGCTGCTCACACCACTGACTCCGAGCAGACCGGATTGTTTGTTGACCAAATTGGAGAACTGCTGGGTAGTCATTTTTTCCTTATCCATAATAAATGTTGCTGCACCCAGGTCAAGGTCTCCTGAACGGGTACCCATCATCAGTCCTTCTATCGGAGTGAGACCCATGCTGGTGTCTACGCACTTGCCGTCCATAATGGCCGCGCAACTGCCTCCGTTTCCGATATGTGCGGTGATGATGCGCTTCCCCTGAGGTGGTACACCCAAGAACTCGCACACGCGGCCGCTGACATAACGGTGGCTGGTTCCGTGGAAACCATAACGGCGGATGGCGTACTTTTCATACAGCTCATAGGGTAGGGCGTACATGTAGGCATAATCAGGCATGGTCTGGTGAAAGGCGGTGTCAAAAACTGCCACCTGAGGCACACCTGGCAATGTCTTTTCAATTGCCTCAATGCCTTTGAGATTGGCAGGATTGTGCAACGGAGCCAATTCGGCACATTGCTCAATCATCGCTTTCACTTCCGGTGTGATGATGACCGATTGATTAAACTTTTCTCCACCATGCACTACGCGATGGCCTACAGCCTGAATCTCTTGTAAGGACTTCAAACAACCGATTTTGTCATCTATGAGGGCATGAAGAATCATCTCAATGCCCACGGTATGCTCGTGGATGGGCTGCTCGATTTTAACCTTTTCTCCATTGGGTAATTTCACTTGCAGATTGGCATCGGATAAACCGATCTTCTCTACCAGACCCTGCGCCAAAATGGAGTGATCCTCCATTTCGAACAACTTGTATTTGATACTGCTGCTACCGCAGTTTAAAACCAAAATCTTCATAACTCTAAACTAGGGCTTTGCCCGTAAACTCTAAACTCTGATAGCCTGATTGGCTGTGATAATAACCATTTGAACAATATCCTGAACTTTGCATCCGCGGCTCAGATCGTTGACAGGAGCAGCTATACCCTGCAAGATAGGACCTACGGCATCGGCACCACTAAACCGCTCTACAAGTTTGTAGCCAATATTGCCGGCCTGCAGATCCGGGAAAACCAAAACATTGGCTTTGCCGGCCACGGGACTTCCGGGAGCCTTGGAGGCACCTACTTTCTCTATCAGTGCGGCATCTGCCTGGAGTTCACCATCAATCATCAAATCGGGAGCCATCTCTTTGGCCAGGCGGGTAGCCTCCGTCACTTTGTCTATCAGTTCGTGCTTGGCACTGCCTTTGGTAGAGAAGGATAACATGGCCACGCGAGGCTCAATCTGGGCCAGGGTGCGAGCTGTCTGGGCGGTAGAAATAGCGATTTGGGCCAGTTCTTCGGCATTGGGGCAGGGATTGACCGCACAGTCGGCAAATACGAGGAATCCATCTTCGCCCAACTGCTTGGCAGGGGTAAACATGAGGAAGGCACCGGATACAATCTTAACACCCGGGCTGGTCTTGAGAATCTGGAAGGCTGGACGAATGGTGTCAGCGGTGGTACCGCGTGCACCGGCCAGTTCACCATCTGCGTCGCCGTTCTTAATCATCAAACAACCCAGGTATAACGGGTCCTGTGCTTTGACGGCCGCTTCTTCCTCACTCATCCCTTTGGCCTTACGTAATTCATACAGCAGGTGGGCATATTCACTCATTTTGGGATCGCTCATCGGATCAAAGATGCGGGCCTGACGGATATGGGTAAATCCTTTCTCGTCCGCCATACGAAGGATAGTTTGGGGATTGCCAATCAGAATCAATTGGGCCAGTTTTTGCTCCAAAATGATGTTGGCAGCCTCCAAGGTACGAGGTTCATCTCCCTCGGGTAGGACAATGCGCTTTTGATTTTGCTGAGCGCGCAGTGTCATTTGTTCCAATATTGTCATGACTTAAAAAATATATTTACTTTAATAATGCAAAGATAATTAAAAGAACGCACATACGCAACGCGCACGCGAAAAAAACTTTTTTTTTGTAAAAAAATTTGCGTATATGCGAAAGTTTTTGTAATTTTGCAACTTGAATGGTATTTAGAAACATTTTTTAATATTCAGTACAATGAAAAAGTGGGTTATGGCTGCTATGGCAGCGTTCTGTTTCATGGGGAGTCTGATGGCTCAGAGTGAAGAGATTATTTATACGGAGGATACCCTGGGTAAGCATCCGTATAAGATGACGGATCCGGTGTCTCCGGAGTTGCGCCATGTCTCTCTATACCTGTTGGGAGGTATGAACCTGTTTGATGGTGACTACACCAGCGAGCAGCGTAATATTATCTCTGTTCCTACATTGGGTGTGGGTTTGGAGTATAACTTCAACTGTACTTGGGGTTTGGGTGCGGAGTATATCTACCGCCAGTATGGTGTAGACAGTAAGGGTGGACCTACCTATGTGGATGGCAAGTTGCTCAAGGGTAAGATGCATCAAGCTGATGCCTTCATGACCTTTGATGTATTTAACTGTTTCTTCCCCAAGGCCAAATATAAGATTTTTGCCCTCGACCTGATTGTCGGTGGAGGTGCCGCATGGAGTAAGAATTCGATTTACTATCCCGCTACGGATAAGAATGGTGAGCGCAAGCGTTTGGCTTATGCCGGTGATGTTCCTTATTCGTCTGATCAATTCAAGGCTTGTGGTGTGTTCCTGGGTGGTGCCAGTTTTGAGTTTAATATCTCCCGCAGTTTGGAGTTGGGTTTGCGTTGCATCTACAACTTATACACGGATGATAAGATAGATGGTCGTACGTGCAGTACGAACAATGATGGTATTTTTGATACCGACATTTCCCTGCGTTGGAAGATTGGTGCTTACAAGAAGTCGCATGTTCGTAATCTGGCAAGTGAAGATATGCTCAAGGATATGGTGGTTGCTCAGGCAGCAAGAATTCCTGCTCGTGAACCGCTGAAGGATACGATTGTTATTTATCACAAAGATACAATCGTAGAGATTCGTGATCGCGTCAAAATGCATCATATCCAATTCTTCAATAATGTATACTTTGCCAACGATAAGTACGATTTGGATGACCAGAGTCTGAATGTTATTCAGTTGATGGCTTCTCGCATGCTGATGGATACGACCCTGTCCATGTCCATCGTGGGTTACTGCGACAATACGGCTTCTGCTCTATACAACCGCAGTCTCGGTTTCCGCCGTGCACAGCGTGTTGAGTTAGAACTGATGGAGGAACACGGTATTGCTCCGGAGCGTCTCCATATCTTGAGCCATGGCATTATCAGTGGTAAACGCAGTACTTCGTCCTATAGTGCCAACCGTCGTGTGGAGATGACGCTGATGCCTACGGAACAGTTTAATGAATTGTATCCTTCCAATGCTACCGAGGTTCGTATTATACGATTTGGTGAAGATAATGCCAAGGTGGGTACCATTATTCGTGTGGATAAGAACGAGACCTTGGCTTCGTTGGCTCGCAAGTACTATAACAATCCCAATTGCTGGATTTACTTGTATGAGGTGAATTCCGATGTAATCAAGGATGCATCGTATATTATGCCGGGTCTGAATGTGCTGATTCCGGAGTTAACGGATGCTGAAAAAACCATCACCAAGGAGGCTGCGGATGCCCGTTATGCCAAACGGAAAAAGAAATAATATACACCGCAGGGTTAACCTGCGGGGGGTCTCATAGCTCAGTTGGTTAGTAGCACCTGACTCATAATCAGGGGGTCCTAGGTTCAAGCCCTAGTGGGACCACAAAAGAAGCTCGCACTTGCGAGCTTCTTTTGTTCTACCAGTTCTATCTTGTTCTATCTGTTCTATTTGTTCTATTGTTCTATCGGTTCTATTTGTGTCGGTGTTTATTCGTAAGTCATGTTAAATGACCATACGTTATAATAAAGGTTGCCTCCGCGCCACTCCACTTCACCGCGCTGAAAATCGACGGCATCGCTGCGTGGAAATTGTTTGGCAGGGGAGAGCGGCATACCGTAATCGTTGTTGACAATCAACCGTTCATTATCAATGCCAAATAGGTAAAAATCGCTGGGAACGCCCGGATAATGCATCGCGCCGCGACTCACATCAACGGGCACCCAACCGATGCCCTCAAAATAAAACTCGCTCCAGTCGTGCATATTCCAATCTTGTTCTGCGGTAGTTAATCCACTTTGGAAACGGCAGGGCAAACCGGCTATGCGAGCCAATGTGAGCAAAAGCAGCGTTTGTTCGCCACAATCACCATGGTGATAATGGAGCACATATTCGGGGATATTCTCGATGGTGGAATAATCGCGGGCCCCAGCCCATGGAAAGGCGTCCACATAGTCGTACAGGGCACGCAGTTTGTCCAGAGGGTTATCCAGTCCTGCTGTGAGCGAATCACTCAATGCGCGCATCTGGGGTGTGAAGCGGATATGGTTTTGCCGTTCGGCGGTATAGTAACGATAGATATCCGAGGCAGTATCGTAAGGCATCACCTGCTGGTTGGTAAAAGGACGATATTCGGCGTGTAGAGTATAGTCAAACGACTGCTCAAATATGGTCGGTTCTCCATCCTTGGCAATGGCTTCCATATATGTGGAAGAGTGAGTGGAACCCCGAGGAGAGAAAATGACGGGACGGTTGGCGCTGCCAAACACGATATCGGTTTGTCGGGCGACATCGGCACGAGGATAGGGCATCCAGCATCGTACAATCTCTCCGGCGGGTACGGCATCCGCATCCACCACAATCCGCATGTTCACGTGCAGGTGGCGCGGGCAAGATATGGGCGTCTGCTCCACCACTATCTGGCGTAGCGACTCGGCCTGATGTTGCTTATGGCTGTCAATGCTGGTGCCACGGGCCGAATCGTTAAATGGTTTTTGTTGGGCCAGTTTGCGTGCATGGCACAGACTGTCCAGGCGGAACAGGTTATTGATGGATCGACGGAAGAAATACGTTTGACCGTCTCGTTGCATGGTTTCCAGATGGCCAACAGCAATCCAACCATCGATTTGTTCGTCCGTCACTTCGGGAATAATCTCGGCTATGGCAGTACGAACTTCTTCTCGGGTTAATGAAAACTCTCGTTCGAGACGTTGGGCCAAATCCTGCTCCCATGTATAGGCGGGAGTGGATGAACGGTGACAAGCAACCAACATGAGGCTGATGGTGCCTAATAACAGGATGTTTTTCATGGATAAAAGGTGTGTTTGATATTAAAACTGTTCTAAAGCGGCGCGTGAGATCTCATCATCCCGCTCAAAGAGTGGGTAGAAACCCTCATCCCCCAATAGATTGCGTACAATATAGGCGTTGACCAATCGTTGTAATAGCAGCCGTGAAATGGCCAGGTCATGGTCATTGGGCGCTATTCCTTTGTCCTGGCAGAATTGTACCAGTTCTGGCATCCAATTGGTTTGGAGCAAATGGTTTTCCAACGAGGACCATGAGGTATAACGGCTCAGTTCCTTGCGGTGCTCATCAGTATAACGAAGGGCAAACTGGTAGGTCAAACCCCGATTGATAATGCGATTGTAGTAAGGAGTCACCAGCGAAGTGTCTCTACCGACAAACACATCGGGCATAATGCCGCCTCCGCCATGCACCACACGACCTGATTGGGTATAATATACAGTGGTATCCTGGTAAGAAATGCTATCCTGAGAGAAGAACTCTCCCCGTTCGTATCGCTCATACAGTTCCTTGGCATAATCTTCCTGGTCCCCCATGGTATAGGGTTTTTGAATACAGCGTCCGGAAGGGGTATAGTAGCGGGCGACGGTTAAGCGTACGGCACTTCCGTCCATGAGTGGCATTTGTTGCTGAACCAATCCCTTACCAAACGAGCGACGTCCGACAATGGTGGCTCGATCATTGTCCTGCATGGCTCCGGCAAAAATCTCGCTGGCAGAGGCGGAAAAATCGTCAATCAGTACAACCAGTTTGGCCTTTTTGAATCTTCCGGTACCGGTTGCTGTGGCTTCAAACTTGGGATAAGCCCGTCCTTTGGCGTACACAATCATGGCTCCTGCAGGCAGAAATTCATTGGCCATTTTTATGGCCTGATCCATATATCCACCGGAATTTTCCCTTAGATCCACGATATAGGATGTCGCCCCCTGATTCTTCAGTGTATTGAGGGCAGACAAAAATTCTTCGTAGGTGTTTTCACCAAACTTGTTGACGCGAACAAACCCTATTTTTTCACCCGTTTTAGGGGCGGATACGATAAACTTGGCATCGACGGAGTGAACCGGTATATCGCCTCGAGTCACGGTAAAGGACAATAATTCGGATTCTCCCTGGCGCATAATACCCAGTTTAACCAGCGTCCCCTTTTCGCCCCGAAGGGAATGCATCACTTTTTCGTTGGTCATCTGTTTTCCCGTAAACACCGAATCGTCCACGGTAATGATCTTATCCCCCGCCATCACCCCCAATCCTTCGCAGGGACCTCCTGAAATAACAGCCACAATGTGCACGGTATCGTTCATAATGGAGAACTGTACACCAATGCCCGAGAAGGAGGCAGATAATTCGGAATTGACCATCTCAAGATCTTTTTTGGGAATATAAGCCGAGTGGGGATCGAGTTTTTGTACCATTTCCTGCATCACTTCTTCCGTGATACTATCCAAGTTGATGGACTCGACATAAGAAGCGTTAATGAGTTGCAGTAACTGATTGATTTTAGAATCGGGTTGTTGATAGATTTGACCGTTTTGAATCACAAAACGTTGGGCATTCGCTTTGTTGGACAAAGCGTTGCCTAAAAGTAACCCTATCATCAGGGCTACAATGGTTACGGTCGGTAAAAGGTATTTTTTCATTTTATGGCAATGCCCTCCGGATCAATCCATGGGCAAAAATTCTACCTGAATGCCTGCTTTGCGAAGCAGTTCCACTCCATCCATTAATCGGTACTCCTCGCCATATACCACTCGCTGAATACCGCATTGGATAATCAGTTTGGAGCACTCCATACATGGGGATGCCGTGACATAAAGAGTAGCTCCATTGGCAGAATTGTTGGAACGGGCTACTTTGGTGATGGCATTCGCTTCTGCGTGCAGCACATAGGGCAATGAAGTGTTGTTGTCATCCTCACAACGATTCTCAAATCCCGAAGGAGTACCATTGTATCCGTCCGAGATAATCATTTGGTCTTTGACCAACAAAGCCCCCACCTTGCGGCGAACGCAATAGGAGTTTTCTGACCACACGCGTGCCATACGCATGTACAAATAATCGCGGCGTTGTTGTTTATCCATGAATCAATTCTTTTTCAAAAGCAGGAATATCGATACCGTCAAACGTGCCGGACGACATCATCAGCAGGGCAGTGTTGTCATAGGTTTCCTGACGCAAACGTTCCTGCAGTTGGGGACTGGAGGTAAACACCTCCACATTATCGGTGGCAAAAGCCTGGCGTACCTGTTCTGGTGTAATGGGTGTCAGGCGTTTGTGCTCAATCACTTTGGGATTGAAATACACCAACGCCACATCGGCATCTTGCATACAATTCTTATATTGAGGCAAAAAGTCTGCCATCAGACTGGAGAAAGTATGCAACTCCATGCAGGCCACCAGTTTCTTGTCAGGATAATGCTCTTTGACTGCATTCACGGTGGCACGCAGTTTGGAAGGCGAATGGGCAAAATCCTTGTATGCTACATTGTTGCCGCACTCTCCTACCCATTCCAACCGGTTGCTGGCACCATGGAAGGAGGCTATCTCCCGATAGAAATCTTCGGGACATATCCCAATCTGTTGGCATGCCAGACAGGCAGCTTGAAGATTTTGCATATTATGCCGACCAAAGATACTCATCGCCGCATTCCCCTCATATTCGTGGTATGGCAGGCGTGTGATATCCTGGCGGGCACCGGCGGCAATCTTGCGCAGGTTTTCATCGCCTTCGTAGTAAATAAACTTCCCGTTCGGTTCAAAACTGTCCACAAACTGGCGGAAGGTGTCCACATAGTCGGCAAAAACAGGGAAGACATTGATATGGTCCCATGCAATACCGGTCAATATAGCCACATGAGGATGGTACCACAAGAATTTGCTGCGACGATCCAACGGGCTGGTCAGATACTCATCCCCTTCAAAAACGGCAATCTTGGCACTGTCGCTCAACCGTACCATTCGCTCAAATCCCTCAATCTGCGCCCCCACCATGTAGTCGGCCTCGATGCCCAAGCGTTGCATCGCATACAGAATCATGGAAGTAGTGGTCGTTTTACCATGACTTCCCCCTACTACAATACGCGTTTTGTCTTTGGTTTGCTCATACAAGTACTCCGGAAAGGAATAAATGCGAATGCCCAGTTCCCGGGCACGCAACAACTCCGGATTGTCCTGGCGCGCGTGCATGCCCAAGATAATCGCGTCGATATCGGGCGTTATGCGTTCCGGATGCCAACCCATTTGGTCTGGCAACAAACCAGCTTCACGCAGATGAGTCAGGGCCGGATCGAAAATTTCATCATCGGATCCGGTGACAAGATATCCTTTTTTACTGGCTACAGCCAATGCCAGATTGTGCATGGCAGCGCCTCCGATGGCAATAAAGTGTATGCGCATAGAGCAAATAGGGATTATGCAAATAGTTTTCCGAATTCTTCGTGCGAGATGGCGGTTTCCTCCAGTTTGACAACGCTCTTAATGGCTTCGTAAATCTTATTTTCTGCCACACGTTCTACGATGCCGCGCAACTGATCGTCCTTTTTGAGCATCTCCTGGGCATAGGAGGTGAGGTACTGATCGTCTACGTGCATGAGACCATATTGCATAAACTGCATTTTAGCCACCTCTTTGGCATAAGCCTCAACATCCTCTTTCTCCACTTGGATATTGTAGTGCTTGAGTAGCTGATCTTTAGCCAAATGCCACTTCAGTTCCTCCACCATTTGTGGAAAATCCTTTTCCAACTGTTCGTCGGTCAGTTTTTCATTGGTTTGTTTCACCCAACGTTTGAGAAAATCTTCCGGCAACGAAACCTTTTCCATCTTTTTCATGATGGCAGCTTTGACATCCAGACCAAATTTATACTTGGCATCTTCTGCCATGTTTTCTTCGATTTCGGCGCGCACTTTGGCTTCAAATGCCTTGGCGTCCTTAATTTGGTTTTCACCATAAACCTTGGCAAACAGTTCTTCGTCCATCTTGGCAGCCTCGTGGCGGGTGATACCTTGAATCTCAAACGTAAAATCGGACTTGAGTTCTGCTGCTTCTTCTTTCTTAATATCCAACATGGAAGCCACTTCCACTTCGGACTTGTATGCCTTCATGGGGTTGATGGTAATGATGTCACCCTTCTTGGCACCCTTGAATAATGCTTGTGATTTCTTCTCCTGAATATAGGCAGGATTAATCATGGCATTCTCCTTGATGATGCCATCCTCTTTTTGCTCCACCATTCGTCCTTTGAGTACATCGCCCTGTTTATATTCATCAGCTTCCACATATTCGCCAAAACGCTCGGCGTAACTTTTCATCTGGTTGTTTACCATCTCGTCGGTCACGGTAATGGTATAGTGCGTGAGCTTGTTGCGAGCGCTTAGGTTGGCATCAAATTCCGGAGCCAGAGCTACATCAAAAGCAAAGGTGAAAGTGTCTTGATGGTCCATATCCATGGCAGGTGTCAGTTCTTCGTTGGGCATAGGATCTCCCAATATGTTGAGCTTCTCATTTTCAATGTATTCGCCTAACTTGGCGCCAATCGTCTTATTGAGCACCTCAGCCATTACGCCCTTGCCATACATTTTCTTGACCAATGGCATGGGAACCATACCTGGACGGAACCCTGGGATATTGGCTTTTTGACGAATTTGACGCAGTTCTTTAAGAACCTCTTCCTGATAATCTGCCGGCTCCAATGTCATCGTGAGCACGGTCATCATCTCTTTTACTTCACTTTGTTCAATTTTCATAGGAATATATAAATTTTTTTTGATTATTTTTTTATTTCATAAAAAGCGGGTGCAAAGTTACGAAAAATTGTTGATATAGACAAATAATTTCAAAAAAATGCCTAAAAATTTGCGTATATTCTCAAAAAATGTTATCTTTGCATCGAATTTCAAAATAACAAATATTAACTGTTTTTTAATACTGGTATGAAAAAACTCTTCCTCTTTGCATTAGCGCTCTGCATGATAGGCTGCGCTTCTGATCCCAAAGCCACTGCTTTTGATGGTCCTGGTGCCGTGAATCCTGAACAGACTGCGGTGAATAAACAGGTATTCCAAGAAGTGTATGCACAAGTGAAGGATGATGCCGATCTTTCGATGAATGAATTGGTTTCCAAAATTGCTTTGCAGTTTTTGGGAACAGAATATGTAGGGGGCACTTTGGAACGTGAACCCGAGCGTTTGTTGGTGTTTTTGGATAAGACGGATTGCATCCTATTTGTGGAGCAATGTACCGCCTTTGCCCTAACGGTAAAGGGCAAAAGTATTCAGCAGTTTGGCGATGGTCAATCGTTTATATTGCGCGCCAAACCTTCGGTAATTGATGCTAAACCCAGCTATGAGCTGCTGCTGCACAATATTCAGCAGATGCGTTATCGTTTAGGTGTGATTGACGGATATGCCTCCCGTGTACACTATACTTCCGAGTGGTTCTTGCAAAATCAAACCAACGGTTTGATGCATGAGATTACAGCAGACCTGGGAGGTGTGAATCATCCGCAGACGTTTAACTATATGTCTCGTCACCATGAGGCTTATCGTCAGTTGCAGAACGATTCCGTTGCCTGTGTCCGTATTGCTCAAATGGAGGCGATGCTGGAGGCCAATGGCCCTTACTACTACCTCACCCATGATCAGTTGACCGATCCTGCCATTATGTCCAAAATCCAAGACGGAGACATCATTACATTCATGGATACACACGAAGGTTTGGATCTGGCACACGTAGCCTTGGCTTACAACCTGTATGGCTCCATGCACTTCATTCATGCCAGTTTCAACGGTCGTTGCGTGATGGTAGAACCCCGCACGTTGGAGCAGTACGCGCTCAATGGTATTCGCGTAGTACGATTTAATGAGTTCTAATTCTGGAAAATCTTCATTTCACACGCTTGACAATCGAAGACAAGATGTAGAAGGGTCCCGTTCTGCAAACGCAGGTAACGGGGCTCTTTTTTAGGGTCCATGGGATGCTGCTTGCGACAGTGACCTAATTCATACAGCAGGCAGTATTTGCAGGTCATCAGAGGGGTTGAAGAGTGGTCAGTTGGCGTCTCCATTGGTTGAGTTGACTGATTGGTATAAAATAGGGTTGGGTGCGCAAAACTACGGACTGCGCCACATAGGGAGTATCCCCTAATTTGGATAATTGTTCCCGAATGGTAGCCAAGGCCCGTTCGCTATGTTGGGCGGCTTGGTGAGGATAGACAAATTCAGCACTTCGATGGCCGATTCTCAGGCGAAATCCCGTAGGAATCTCTTCCATTTCTATGGTAACAGGTATGCGGCGTTTGGCCGTTAGATGGCGCGTAAAATCAACATCCAAATTACGGTAAAGAGGAACGTTGTGGGGAATGGATATGGGCTTGTTGGGAACGATGTGTCCGTTGTGTATGGCATTAATGGCAAACCCCTGATCGCCAAAACACAACCCGTCTCCCGGATGAAGAATGGTTTGGTCTGTCACTTTTTCGCCGGTTGATTTTGGGGTATCCCAATTGGCCATGGGAGCAGTTCGATGGTGTAAAAAATAATCAATACCACCTCGGTGAAAAGTCTTTTCGGGATTGGGCACAAATCCATATTCATACACATGGGGAGTGTATCCTTGGGCATATTCGCCATGTTGTGCCATCAGTGCATCTAGTCGTTGCCGATAGTAGGCCACGATATTCGTGACATAGTCCTTGTCCTTGAGCCTTCCCTCAATCTTAAATGTAGTGACACCTGCCTGAATCATCTGCTCCAGATACAACGATCGATCCATATCCTGCAGGGAGAGTAAGTACCTTTGATGAACAGGCTTGCCGTCAGCATCCAATACCTCCTGCATCGATTCGTCCAACAGATCGTAGCGCATGCGGCACATCTGGGCACAACAACCGCGATTAGCGCTTCTGTTGAGTAACACTTCCGACATAAAACACTGACCGGAATAACTGACACACAGGGCACCATGGACAAAGGCTTCCAATTCTATAGGCGCGCACGCGTGCTCCTTACTATACGCGTTAACGGCATCATGAATACTGCGAATCTGGTCCAAACTCAATTCGCGCGCTAATACCACCCGTTTAAACCCCAGTTGCTGCAACCGAATGACTTGTTGGGCAGTGCGGTTATCACATTGTGTGGAAGCGTGAAGACGAATGGGAGGAAGAGACTGTTGGAGTAAACTCATATCCTGAATAATCAGAGCATCTACACCCACTTGATAGAGCTGATGAATGAGGTCCAATGCATCGGCTTTTTCTTCTTCGTTTAACAGTGTATTGAGTGTCACCAAAATCTGTACGCCATAGACATGGGCATACTGCACCAGAGCCGCAATATCGGCTACGGCATTGCCTGCTGCCTGACGGGCTCCATAGCGGGGAGCACCTATATAGACTGCATCTGCTCCTGCCTCAATGGCGGCTCGTGCCACCTCGCAGTCTCGCGCTGGTGCCAAAAGAGTGAGCATTATGGATGGGTTAATTGTTTACTGAGTTGATACATGACAATACCGGCTGTGACAGAGACATTGAGGGAATGTTTGGTACCATATTGAGCAATCTCGATGCAACCATCGGAGGCATCTACCACTTCCTGTTGTACGCCAAAAACCTCATGTCCCATAATGATGGCCGTCTTGCCCTGGATATGAATCTGTTCCAAATCTATGCTGTCGTGCGCCTGCTCCACAGCATAGACCTGATAACCCATTTCGTGCAACATGTGAACGGCGTCCATGGTGTTTTCAAAATAGCGCCAATCGACTGTTTCTTCAGCACCAAGGGCGGTTTTATGAATCTCTTTGTTGGGCGGACAACAACAGATGCCGCACAACCATACACCCTGAAGCAAAAAGGCATCGGCCGTACGAAAAACGGCACCTACATTATGTTGGCTGCGCACATTATCCAATACCACAATTAAGGGCACTTTGTCCGCTTGGTGAAACGCCTCAGGGGTGAGACGATTCATTTCCGATATGGTGAGTTTGGTTTTCATGTTTACAATCCTTTGGGTAAGTTTAATACCAATCGTTTGGCCGCTTCATCCACTTCCTCCATCAAATCCTCATGCAGGGGTACCATAGACTCGTCATCCAAAATGGCTAATGTATTGATGGTTGATTCGTCCACTTGTACAATCCGTCGTTCCTGACCCGATATCACGACCATCCAACCTATAAGATCCTGGTAGGTCAGAGAGGTATCTTCCACTCTGTCCGCCATATCGGAGCGCAGCATATAAACCGAACATCCAACCAGACGGCGTGCATCCGATTCACTATTCACATACTGCAGTTGCCATAAAACATCTTCCCCTTTCTCTCGCCATTCCAACACGCGAAAGGGTACCATAATGCCATCAATGGACAAAATAATGAATGGTGCCTGAGTATCCATCCAACAGTCATTGTTCAGATGACATTGTATTTCTCCGTTTTGCCCATGAGTGCGCACGAGAGTACCAATCAAAAAGATGTCGGTGGATAAAATCATCAGTTGCGAATTTGTATTTTACTTCCTTGTGCGTATATGGTATATTTGCGCAGCGGTTCCTGGGTCATTCCATGCATGGGTAGCGCATAACCATAACTGATATCAAAATCTTCCCCACATTCGGGGCAGTGAGCATAGATACCATCGACGGTCACCGGTGTGGTTCTGAGCAGACAATGGGGACAACATAAATCGGCTGCCTGGTATTTGCCACTCATATCTACCCAAACAAGAATACCGGAATAACCCAACGCTTCGTTGGCGTAACGCTTGGTAGTAAATGTTAGGGTCTGGTAACCATTGTCGGGTACAAAATGCGGATACTCGGCCACAATGTCCACATCCAACCTAACCGGGTAAGAGGGAACGCTGCTGTGGTAGTTGGGGTTTTCACAACCGACCAGACCCAACATGGCGCAGGCAATGACTATATAGATTCTTTTGACCATTAATAGAATGTATCCAACAATGTAACATCAAAGATTAAAGTGGAGTAGGGTGGTATATAATTGGCGTTGCCAATAGCACCGCTACCACTGGCTCCATAGGCCAGATTATAGGGAATATACAGGATATATCGACCTGATTTATTCATTTTTTTCAGTCCTTCGGCAAAACCGGAAACAAAATAACTCACCTGGCTGGTGTAGCTTTCCTTGGAGTCAAATACATTGCCGGTAATGGTACAACCAGTGTATGTGATGGTGACATACTTATTGTCATCCGGTCGAACACTGGTAATACCCTGCCGAATGACCTTATATTGCAAACCGGTAGGTGTCACATGGACACTGTCTCTTTTCATATTTTCCAACATCCAAGCTTCATTTTGGGCACGCCAATCCATCCAATCATGGGTTTTACATCCCATCATCAGCAGGGGAAGTAAGAATAATAAGACTACATACTTTTTCATATCTGTTTTCCTGTTTTTATTGCGCTAACCATAAACTGGGGTTCAGCAAAGTGCGATCTTTATATATCTGAAAATATAATTCGGTTTTGTTATCCTCTTCGGGATCGGAATAGATAATTCCAATGGCTTGCTTAGCCTTAAGATTATCCCCTTGTTTGACTTTTAACTCCTGAAGGTTACTATATACGCTGCGATAATTACCATGTTGCACAATCACGGCATATGTGTTGCCCAACTTGATGCAACTGGTGACCTGACCTTCATAGACGCTACGCGCCACCATGCCGGTTGTGGTCTGTAAATAGACTCCCTTGTTGTTAATGGTCACATTCTCATATACAGGATGGGTATGAGTACCAAAACTGCCCGAGATAAACCCTTTTTCCACAGGCCATGGCAGTTTGCCCTGATTGGCTTCAAATCCACCGGCAATCAGTTTTTGTTCAGGAGTCAGCGTGGTGGTGGTTTGGGTTTGTCGCCGAATCATATCATCAATCTTGCGGTTCAGTTCGTCTGCTTTCTTTTGCTGCTTTTTGAGTTGGGCCGTGAGATCGGTTTTTCGTTTTTTGAGATCCGTTAACATCTTTTGCTGCTTGCGTTCATCCCGGGTCAGGTTGTCTTTTTCCCGTTGCTGCGAGGCCAAAGCGGTCTTCTTTGTGCTGCGTCGTTCCTGAAGCAATTCGTTTTGAAGATCAATCTCGTTTTGTGTTGCTCGAATACGAGCCACCTGTTGTTTGCGATATTGGGTAAATTCGTTCAGATAACGAATACGGCGAATCAGTTGTTGAAAACTCTGGGAGGAGAACAAAAACAACAATGGTGAGGCCTGTATATCTGCATAATGGGTTTGGCGAACCAAACGGGCATAATCATCTTGTAGGGCTTCCAATTGTTGTTGCAAATCGTTACGACGCACCTGCAAAGAACGGATATCCTTGTTGAGTGTTGTAATCTCCGAGTTGATGGACTGAATGAGTTTCTTGCGTGAACGAATATTCTCATTAATCAAATTGAGTTTATTCACCGTTGCGGTCTCGTTCTTCTTGGTTTGCTGGAGCATCTGGTTGGTTTGCTGAATCTGCTGCTGAATCTGCTGCTGCTGACGCTGCAAATCCTTCACAGTCTCGGCACCTAGATAGAGTGTGCCAATCAAGAGGGTGAATATGAGGAGTATCTTTTTCATAAGGATAAGAGCGATTGAATGTCC
Organism: Bacteroidales bacterium UBA1714; assembly: GCA_002317295.1. Classification (GTDB taxonomy): domain Bacteria; phylum Bacteroidota; class Bacteroidia; order Bacteroidales; family Paludibacteraceae; genus Colicola. The sequence continues at coordinate 28,275 of DCIY01000017.1, read as the reverse complement.
ACTGGTTGGTACTTGGCAACGGGCAGGCGTTTCATACGCACAGTCTCGTTGTATACAATGGCAGGGTAATAAATATGGACAGAAGCCGGTTGACCATCGATTTTGAAATTCCAGGTCAGTCCCTGACTCTTGCCTTGTAACCGTTCTCCGGATGCAATCCGTTGCAACCAACGAAAAGTCACCATGCCATAGGTCATTTTTTTTGCCTCTTTAAACGACAAGGCTGCATAATGGCGCCCCAGACGCTCAAATACCCAAATGCTGTCAGGTGTGGCTTCGATGCGAACGGCTTCCACACCCATCATGGGTTGAACGGATATTAAAACGAGATGGTTACGATCGGTTTGCATACTAATCGGAGTATGCAGGGTTTTGCCATTCAGGGTAATATCACATTGCGCTTTGTCCACTCGCGTGGTGGAAGGAATCAAAGGGACTCGTTGCTGTGTGGCGCAGGAAGTGAGAAAACCCACAAAGAACAGGATGTATATTGCTCGTTTCATTTCGGATGACGCAAAATAGTCTTTTGATGTTGGAGTATTTCTTTGTTGACCTCTTCACCGCTGCACTCGATGGCTCGACGAATATACAACTCGGCTAGGGCCTGATTGCCTCTCATATAAAGAATCCAGGCATAAGTGTCCAGGTAGGTGGCATTGGTGGGTTCATACTTAACAGCTGCCTGACTCATCATTTCTGCCAAACTCAAATCACCATGATGGGTGGCTAACAGATAGGCATAGTTGTTGAGAATAACTACATTATGAGGATCCTGTCTCAACACTTGCTCGTAAGCCTGAATGAGCATTTCTTTTTTTTGATGGGTCGCCTCGTATAATTCGGCACGGAAAATAAGGAATTGTAAATCGTTGGGATCATCCTGCAAATACCGATTGATATCCGCAATGGCTTGTTTTAAATCCTGCTGCAATACATGAATGCGGTAACGATTCATGGCACTCAAACCACTATATCCCTCTATACGGTCTATTTCATCTTGAGCGTGAATGGCGGCAGAGTATTGCCCGGTAGCACTATAGGCCTGACGCAGGTTTTCCCACACATCCACATTGTCTTTATCGCGCAGAGACACCTGCTCCAATACCGCAATGGCCTGTTTTTTACTGGTGTTGTCCCCTTTGCGAAACAACGCCACCACATATTGTAACCAATACTCTTGCGGGTATTGCTCATAGGCGGTCTGAAAATGACTCAGAGCCTCATCGCTATGATGATATCCGTCGTAAAAAATACCCAGATACAGGTTGACTCCTGGATCCAGCGGATGCAATTGCTCCAGGAACAGAAACTCCTGAAACGAAGTGGCATAATCCCCCTGTTGGAATAACTGAATCGCATCATAATAGTAATACAGAAACTGCTGCTCCTGCTCCCGCGTCATGGCATGAGTGGTCACACTGATGCTTAACACAATTCCATATATAAGGTTCTTCCAACCTTTCATATTATTTGACTCCGCTGTGTCCAAAACCTCCTTCGCCACGCTCGGTAGTGGACAATACCGTCACTTCTTCCATCAAGGGATGCTCATGACGGGCAATCACCATCTGACAAATACGTTCTCCCGGCTCAATGGTCTGGGGTTCGTTGCTGAGGTTAATCAGAATGACTCCTATCTCTCCCCGATAATCTGCATCAATGGTTCCGGGCGAATTGAGCACGGTTAAGCCACGCTTAAGGCTTAGTCCGCTACGAGGCCGTATCTGCGCTTCATATCCCTGGGGCAACTCTATATACAACCCTGTTGGAATCAACCTGCGCTCCATAGGTTGCAGCGTAACAGGTGCCTCCATATAGCATCTTATATCCATGCCGGCTGCCATCTCACTCTCATAGCGGGGCAGGGGGTTATTACTCTTATTGATGAGACGAATAATCATGACTTAAAAACGCTTTTCTACCAATAAACGCAACCCATCTTCCACAATCTGAATATGCAACTGCTGAGGCATCTTGTGCGGATCGCCATCGATATGCATGGGACCCTCCTGACTGCGGGTGACGATGACCTCTTTGGCTTGAATCGTATCCATGTACCAATCCTTGTCTATGGTTTTGGTAAACAAACTTAATGCCAAACCAGGGGCTACAATGGCAGGAAATTTAGATAAAATGGCAATGTCCATTTTTCCGTCCTGTATGCTGGCCTTGGGAGCAATGCAGGCATCATATCCCCATTGACTGGAATTGGCAAAAGTAATCAGGAATGCATCGACCTCCATGTCAATGCCTTGCCCCACGATATGATAATGCTCGGGTTGGTATTGAAACAAATCCTTGATGATATTTTGCAAATAAGTTTTCAATCCTCGGTTACCTGCCGTGGCAAACTGATCCGCTACCAGGGCATCAAAACCGAGACCGCATGTAGAAAAGAACGGATGATCATTAACCAGTCCATAATCCGCACGAATCACTTCGCTATGGTTGATGGTTTCCAGTGCACGATTGATACGCGTAGAAATGCCGATATGACGTGCAAAACCATTCCCGCTCCCCAATGGAATAATTCCCAATGCAGTGGAAGTATCTCTCAACCCCGTAGCCACTTCATTCAGAGTACCATCTCCACCTACGGATACCACTGCATCAAAGCCCATACGGGCATATTGCATAGCCAATTCCGTGGCATGGCCCGGATATTCCGTAAAGACAATATTTTCCATCCATTGCTCCTTATCCAATAAAGAAGAAATGAGTTTTGGGAGTTTCTTTTTGTTCTGAACACCCGATATCGGATTGATAATAAACGCAATATTTTTCATAATTCCCTATTTTTCCAAATTAATCGTGCAAAAGTACAAAAAAATTTGCATATATGCAAAAAAAAGTATAACTTTGCACAAAAATTATTCAGTTATGTTTACACAACAGGATTTGCAACAGCTCTCTCAACGGGGGGTGACATTGGATCAGGTGAAGGCGCAATTGGCTGCTATTCAGTCAGGTTTTCCGTCGCTGCACATTGTGGCACCGGCATCGGTGAAGAATGGTATTTTGGTTCCTTCCAAAGCGCAGGAAGAAATGTATATTCAGGCATGGCATGCCTACTTGCAGCAGCCACATTCCGTGCTCAAATTTGTGCCTGCAAGCGGTGCGGCCAGTCGTATGTTTAAGGATCTGTTCGCGTACCTGCAGACAGGAGAAGAGACACCTTTTGTTCAGAATTTTTTGGCCCACAAATCGGATTTTGCTTTTGGCGAAGATTTGGCCGATAAGCAGGGACAGGAAGCTGTCCGATATTTGTTGGAAGCGATGCATTACGGTTCCTTACCAAAGGGATTACTTAAGTTCCATCGCTATCGGGATGGTGCCCGCACCCCAGCCATCGAACATCTTGTGGAGGGGGCGTTATATGCGGCATGCAATGGGGTCGTGAAGGTGCATTTTACCGTGAGCCATGAGCATCTGCCTCTGTTCCGCCATCATATTGCGGAAAATGTGGCACGAATGGAAAAGAAATATGGGGTGCGATACGAAGTGTCATTCTCGGAGCAAAAACCTTCCACGGACACCATAGCAGCCAACCCAGATGGTACTCCATTCCGTACGGAGGACGGCCGATTGTTGTTCCGCCCAGGAGGACATGGGGCATTAATTGAGAATCTGGCGGAACAGGATGCTGATATCGTATTTATCAAGAACATCGATAATGTGGTGCCGGATAAGTTTAAAAAATCCACCATACGTTATAAACAGATTCTGGCCGGCATTTTGGTCACAGAGCAGCAAAAAGTATTTGAAGCCCTAAAAGATCCTTCGCTCACGGATGAAGAACGGGCATTGCTCAACCGACCCATCCGTGTTTGTGGTGTGGTCAAAAATACCGGAGAACCTGGGGGTGGTCCTTATCTGGTACAAGAAGAGGATGGTCGTGTGACCAATCAGATTCTGGAATCAAGTCAAATAGCCGATCAGACGCTGATGGCCAAAGCAACGCACTTTAATCCGGTGGATCTGGTATGCGCCATTCGCGATGTGAATGGCAAGAATTTCTCCCTGCAGGATTTTGTCGACCCTGCCACCGGTTTTATTTCTGATAAGTCCAAAGACGGCAAACCCTTAAAAGCATTGGAATTACCAGGCTTGTGGAATGGTGCCATGAGCCGGTGGAATACTGTGTTTGTTCAGGTGCCCATTTCTACCTTTAATCCGGTCAAAACCGTGAACGATCTCCTTCGCAATGAACACCAGTAATTTGGAAATAGAACGCAAGTTTCTTGTACTCAACGACAGCTATAAGTCGTCAGCTACCGAATGTGTAACCATTCGCCAGGCCTATCTGTGTCTGGCTCAGAACTGCTCGGTCCGTATTCGTCAATGGAATGATCAGGCATTTCTGACTATCAAATCACACGCCATTCGAGGTTCTTTCTCCCGCTATGAGTTCGAAAAAGAAATCTCGTTGGACGAAATGAATGAGTTGTTTGCCATGGCGTTGCCCGGACGCATCGAGAAGAAACGCTGGCTGGTGCCGTTAGAAAACGAACTGGTCTGTGAGGTAGATGAGTTTGAGGGCGAAAATGCGGGGCTTGTGATGGCCGAAGTGGAACTAAACAACGAGGTCCAAACATTTACCCACCCAGCCTTTTTGGGGCAGGAGGTAACCATGGATCCTCGTTATTTCAATTCCTATCTCAGTTTGCACCCGTTTACCACGTGGTAAACGGCAGAAACTATGCTTTGCGTTTGGACACCTGGTTGACCAAACGGGCAATATTGTAGTATTCGATGCCGGAATGGTGAGATAAACCAATCTCGCAGGTGCGGGAGTTGCTGAATCCCATGGTGGCTCCCGCTTGGTCGATTTGACCTTTCAGTTTGCGCAGCGCCCATTCGTTGAGTTCCGGATTGGTAAATCCTTTGTCTCCTGCAAAGGCACAGCAACCTGTTTCTTGGGGTAATATCACCTGTTTGGCACAAGCTTTGGCTACTTTAACCAATGTGTTGGTAAGCCCCATCTTGCGGGTGGAGCAGGTGGCATGAACGGCAATGCAGGTATCCAGTGGCGTAATATCCACTTCACTCAATACAAATTGGTCTATAAACTCCACGGGTTCAAATAACCTCAGTCCCTGCATGGTGTGACGCATACGGTACAGACAGGGACTCTGGTCGCACACAATGGGCCAACGTCCATGTTCACTGGCTTGCAATAGGGCCAATTCCAATTCGGCGGCCTTACGTTGTGCCTCGTCGGGCATTCCTTTGCTTTCCCATATGGTTCCGCAGCACAGGTTTTCCATTCCCTGTGGGAAAATAACTTCAAAACCTGCCTTGTTCATCAGTTCTGTCATATCGGTGATCGTAGCAGCGCCCTTATCGTTGCGGGTAGTGCCTAATCGTTGGTTCAGACAACTGGGAAAATAAACGACCCGCTTGTCTTGCAATCCCTGTAATCCGTGTACCAGATGGTAATCTTTGGCTGCCTGAATGGTGCGTGCAGATACGGGTTGGGGCATGGAAGGAGTCCATAGTGGAATCATCTTGCCACTGCCATAGTGTATCCCTTTGCACACGGCAGACATCACCGTGTCCCCCAATACCGCATGGGCAGCATTGGCCACCTGTAATATACCCGTTAACCCTTTACCAATGGCAGCCAGATTATGTCCGGCCCATACACCAATGGCCTGGTTGCCAGTGCTCATTTCCTGGGCGCGCAACTCATGAATGAGTTCGCCGACATTGATCTTGAGCGGGCAGGAAGTAGAACATAATCCGTCTCCTGCACACAGATTTTTGCCAATGGAGCGGAATTGTTTTCGTAAGGTTTGAGCCTCCTGTTTTTTCCCTTCCGATTCTAATCGGGCAACCTCCCGTTGAACAACAATACGCTGACGAGAAGATAAGGCAAAACCACAACTGACACAATTGACTTCACAGAATCCGCATTCGATACAACGATCAATCAGGGCATTGACACGGGGCAGTGGTTTGATATGTTGCAAATAGGACTGTTCATCTTCATTAAAGATAACACCTGGGTTCATGATGTTTTCGGGGTCGAACAGATTCTTTATATCCTTCATTAACTGATAAGCATCATCTCCCCATTCCCTGCGTACAAACGGAGCCATATTACGTCCCGTTCCGTGTTCGGCTTTAAGTGATCCATGGTACTTATCTACTACCAAATGAACCACCTGATGCATCATCTTGTCGTATTGCTCAATGGCTTGTGGCGAATCAAAACGCTGGTTGAGAATAAAGTGATAATTGCCTTCCAATGCATGACCATAAATAACGGCATCCGGATAGTGATGGTCGATAAATAGTTGCTTGAGGTCCATGGTAGCCTCGGATAGAAAATCAATCGGAAAAGCGATGTCTTCTATCAGGCAGGTGGTCCCTATCTCACGAGTTCCTCCTACAGCGGGGAAAATGCCGCTGCGCATGGCCCAATATTTATTCACCAATTGAGGATCAGAAGTAAATCCTTTCACACCAAGGATTCGTTTTTTGTCTTCCAATTCCTGTTCTGTACTGGCCTCAATCTTAATGAGTACAGCGCCTGCATCTTCATTTTGACCCTTCAGCTCCGGAAAATCTTCCTCCACGGTTTGCATGGCCTTGCGGTCAAAATATTCGGCAGCACTCAACGCACCCGTTTTCTTCATGCGAACAATCTCATCGCATGCCTCTTTAGTGGTATCAAACAGAAGAAGGGCAGAGGCTGAGTAGGGATAATCCTCCCCAGTGCGCATGGTCACCTCGCTCAAAAAAGCCAACGTGCCTTCGCTGCCAACCATCAGATGCGCGATGATATCAAACGGATCATCATACTCCACCATGGGCAGGATATTCAGTCCTGTCACGTTCTTAATGGCATATTTATGGCGGATCAGTTCCGTCAGACTTTGGTTTTGCAGCGTACGATTGTGCAAATCGCGAATCTGCTGCAACATGCGTGCGTGAGTCAGTCTAAACTGTGAACGCGAGGCTTCATCGGCAGTATCCAACACGGTGCCATCGGCCAAAATGATTCGGGCAGATTCCAGCATGCGATACGAATTGGCATGGGTGCCACAGCACATGCCAGAGGCATTATTGGACACGATACCGCCTACCATAGCCGATTTGATAGATGCAGGATCTGGGGTAAAACGACGGTGATAAGGCTTGAGAATATCATTCACTCTTTGACCGATGATACCCGGTTGTAAGCGAATCTTCAATCCGTTATCCAATACCTCATACCGTTCCCATTTCTTGCCACATACAACCAGCAACGAATCGCTGATAGCCTGGCCGCTCAAACTCGTACCGGCTGCACGAAAGGTGATCGACTTATGTTCCCGATGAGCCCGAGCCATGATCTTTTGCACATCGGCTTCACTGGCTGGGTGCAATACCTCTTGAGGAATGAGACGGTAAAAACCCGCATCCGTTCCCCACGCTAAGCGTTCAATGTATTTTTTCATAGACATATTCGTTTATTGATACAGATAATAGGGCAGACTGGCCTGACGAAATGCCTCCACATCCTTATCCCAATACGCTTTCACTTCGTTCCAATCATAGTGTTGACCAAAGGTCTTGCGCACAAAATCTGTGCCGCACACTTTGTCAAACATCGAGAAACGTTTTTGGTTACAATCGCGGAACAAATCGTGTTCGGGGTAGAGCTTGTACAACTCCTGCACAATGTAAAACTGCAAATCCGACAGCGGTGCCTTATTATAGTCCATCAGATGAATCTGTACACCCTGGCACATCTTGCCCTGACCTACCGAATAGAAGGGCTTAAAGTATATCGGGCGGAAAACAACTCCAGGAATATGTAAGGCATTCAGGGCATCGGCCAAACTGTCGGCGCTGGTAATCCACTCCGTGCCCATGAGTTCAAACGGTAAAGTGTAACCCACACCGATATTGTAGTATCCAAATTCCCCCATGATACCGGTGGTTGGGTAGAAATAACAACTGCTGCCGTGGGGCACATGTGGAGAGGCTACTACCCATTCCAACCCCGTTTCGTCCCATTTCATATTACGGCGCCATCCATCCATCGGCACAACCGTCAAACGACAGGGATGTTCACTTTGCGCATTGAGATAACGTGCTAATTCGCCACAGGTCATACCGTATAGATAAGGTATCTTAAACTGACTGACAAAACTGATATATCCGTCTTCTACCAAACAACCCTCTATCTTCTCGCCTCCCAGCGGATTGGGACGGTCCAGAATAATCAGTTCCTTATCATTCTCGGCGCATGCTTCCATGAGTTGCCCCATGGTCGATATGTAGGTGTAACTGCGACAACCATTATCCTGTATATCATACACCATAGCATCAATGGCTGCCATCATTTCGGGGGTGGGTTTGCGAGTAGCACCATACAACGAATACATCGTGATACCGGTCTTGGGATCTACCTCATTATCCACATGGTCTCCGGCATGAATATTGCCTCTCACGCCATGTTCGGGTCCATACAAACCCACTAAATTGACATTGGAGGCCTCAAAGAGAATGTCAATGGTGGACTTCATGTCTTTATTGACACCTGTCGGGTTGGTGCACAAACCCACACGCTTGCCTTCCAGAATCTTAAAACCCTGTTTCTGCAGCATGTCAATACCGGTTAATACCTGGCCCTGAGCCAAAAGAGAAAAGAGGCTGATGAATACCATCACCATCTTTGTTCGCATCATGTTCTTCATATGTTTTGTGTTTATTGTGATGTTTGCTTACTAAAAAACAAAACGCTACCCAACCAGATAGCGTTTTTGCGGAGAAAGGGGGATTCGAACCCCCGGTACAGTTACCCGTACGACAGTTTAGCAAACTGTTGGTTTCAGCCACTCACCCATCTCTCCTACGTTTGTCAAACTTGTTTGTTTTGTTGCCTAACCAGGATTCGAACCCAGACAGACAGAACCAGAATCTGTAGTGCTACCATTACACAATTAGGCAGGTCGGAACAATGTCCTTTTCCAAAGCGGGCACAAAAGTACTGCTTTTTTTTGATATATGCAAATATTTGCTCAAAAAAAATGAAAAAATGGCCGAGATTGCTTATTTTTTGCGCTTTTTCAGGAGTGCAGGCAGGTATTCATCTCGAATAAATCGAAATTCAGGGTCCCGTTGTAACATTTCATTACACAATTCAATGGCTCCCTCTATATCCCCCGTTTTTTCCATACACATGGCACGTTGCATCTCCAGCGCCGGGTAATTCCATTTGTACAACGTATCACCATTTTGCATATAGATGGCTTTGGCCTTGTTAAATGCCTCCAACGCACGACTCTTACTGCCCCCAAAAATTCCCGGAGCATAAAAATCAATACACCCCATCAGTGTGAGTGCCAATGGGTTGAGCGAATCAACTGCTACGGCCTGCTTAGCCGTATTCATGGCCTTAATGCCCATGGATATAAACTCCTTGGCATTGAGTTTGGCACAATAGGCATAGTAAGAACTGCGATAGGTCAATATGGTGGCGTCATCTATGTACTCGTTCATCAGTTCAATATGGTCTCCAAACGCTGCCACCCGATCTTTGACATCCTCTTTGCGCTCCTCTACGGCCGTCGCCAAATACCCATATTCATAATTAAGGTATCGTGCGCGCTCGCGTATGGATTGTATATGCTCCCATTTGGTGTGGGTGAGATAGCGATTCCAGGTGACCATATCTTCTTCCAAATAGGCACGATACAATAACTCGTCCGAGTACTGTGCCATGCACAGACTCGGAACGAGTAACAGAATCATCCAAAGATGTTTCATCTTATTTGCCTTCACGCTCTAATTTTAAGGTATGAGTAGGTTGATCACACACCTCGGTTGGACCATAGTACTGAATAGGACCCGGGTAAATGTAACTGGTATTGGCATCTGCCCACTCTTCACGATGAGCCTCCAAATAACGGAACGGAGCACCGTGCAGGTCAACCAATGCTTTTTGAATCACGGGTTTCATCTTACCATTGCGTTTCTCCATATTCATCATCATGGTGATAGGTACACCACCTGCAATCCATTCACAGGCCGGCTTGGTCAGGTTGCGAACCAATGACATATAACCTGTTTTTCCGGCAGCAATCAGGTGGGTGGCGGTAATACCAATCGAATAGCAGTAGTCTGCATCAAAGTTGGACGGAATGGCACAACGACCTTCATATCCAAAGAAATGGTTCAAGGCCGAGAACTTGCCCTTGTACTCACCCGAAGCCTTTAACTGAGCCAAACGTTTGCTGACCATCTCAATGAGCAGTTTCTCGGTTTCAATCTGACTGACCATCACATTGCCGTGAGGATCACGGTCGAGGGTCAACTGACGGGCAATGCCCTTGGGCAACGAACGATACAATTCGCAGGAAGCCGGCGTAAGCATCGATTTGACGTATTCGCGTTTGGCCTCGTCTCCTTCCAATGCCACAAACTCTTCGTTGTTGGCCAACATATCATTCAACTCTTGAATCAAAATACGCATGGCCGGAATAAACTCAATCAACCCTTCCGGAATCAGCACGGTACCAAAATTCAAACCAGCCTCTGCTCTGGCCACAATCACGCGAGTGATTTGATCCACAATATCGTTGAGTGTCATGTTCTTGGCTTCTACCTCCTCGGAAATAAGGCAGATATTCGGTTGCGATTGCAATGCGCACTCTAACGCAATGTGGCTGGCGCTGCGGCCCATCAGACGAATGAAATGCCAATATTTCTTGGCAGAATTGGCATCGCGTTGGATATTACCAATCAACTCGCTGTATACTTTGCACGCGGTATCAAAACCAAATGAGGTCTCTATCATCTCGTTCTTCAAATCACCATCAATGGTCTTGGGGCAACCAATCACCTGAATGCCGCATTTCTTTTGCAGATAGTACTCGGCTAACACGCAAGCATTGGTATTGGAATCGTCACCACCAATGATCACAATCGCCTTAATACCCAATTGATTGCAAATCTCAATACCTTTGTCAAATTGCCAAGGTTCTTCCAATTTGGTGCGACCGGAACCAATGATGTCAAATCCACCGGTATTGCGGTAGTCGTCAATAATCTCAGCAGTCAGTTCGGTGTATTGATGCTCAATCAGTCCGCTGGGACCTCCTAAAAAACCATACAGTTTATTGACAGGATTCAGTGCTTTAAGTCCGTCAAACAGTCCGCAGATGACATTATGACCACCGGGAGCTTGACCTCCGGAAAGAATAACTCCGATATTCATCGGTTCACTATGAAGCGCTTTCTCTTCATGCTCCATTGTGATGATAGGCAGACCATACGTGTTGGGAAACAACGCTTTGATTTCTTCCTGGTCTGCGACGGATTGAGTAGCATTGCCTTCTACAAGGCGAACAGCGCCCTTAAGGGCGATAGGCATCTTGGGCTGATAAGCCTGACGCGCAATTTGTAAAGGTGATTTAATCATTTTGTATAAGTTTAATAAGTTCTTGTATCGCTTGATCTTGTTCGATATTTTTCAAAATACATTCTTTGCCTTTGTATAGACTGATTCTGTCTCGACCTGCTCCCACATAGCCATAATCGGCATCTGCCATCTCTCCTGGACCATTGACAATGCAACCCATAATGGCAATCTTGGGATATCCCCCATGGGATAACTCTTGTTGTGCAAACGCCTGCTTAATCTGAGTTACCACTTTTTGCAAATCAAACATCGTTCTGCCGCATCCGGGGCAGGAAACAAATTCAGTCTTATACCTTTTAATGCCGGCGGCTTGCAATATATTTGCCTGCAAATCAGCCGGTAGGGTAGTGTTTGGAGCATGCAGTTGAAGATTTACCCCCGTATGTTCCCACAGCAGCCTGCCACATTCGGCGGCAGCGTGAAGGGCAAACAAAGCAGCGTCGGTTTCGATTCCCGTATAGTGCAATACCCCATTTTCTATCTCGATGCTGTTGCCTGTGTAACGGGGACTGTCGGGTTGCACAAAATAGTCCACCAACGCCTGTGCCACCGGTATCTCTGCCTCAGGGGCTTCACTCAGACTGACCCGAATGGTATCTCCAATACCTTCTGCCAACAGGGCACCAATGCCTACAGCCGATTTGATGCGCCCATCTTCGCCTTCTCCCGCTTCAGTAACCCCCAAATGCAACGGATAATGCATATTCTCCGACTCCATCGTGCGCACGAGCAAGCGAACAGTATCCACCATAATGCGCGTGTTGGAAGCCTTGATACTCAGTACAATGTCCTGAAACTCCGCTTTGACGGCAATCCGCAAAAACTCCATACACGAGGCCACCATTCCTTCGGGCGTATCTCCATATTGCTCCATCATACGACGAGACAGAGAACCATGGTTCACACCAATGCGTATGGCAGTGTGATGTGCTTTGCAGATATCTATCAGGTGCAAAAAACGTGCTTCAATCTGCGTGGCATCATTGGCATAATTACCCGGATTGATGCGCACTTTATCCACTACTTGTGCTGCTGCATCCGCCACATCACTTCTAAAATGCACATCTGCCACAAGAGGTAGCCGGTTGCAGGTTAAAGAGTTTTTATGGTTTTGTTCGGTTTGTAATCGCTGATGAATTTGGGCAAGGCTTTCCACTTCGCGAATACCTTGGGTGGTAAATCGAAAAATCTCCGCCCCAGCACGTGCACAACGCAGGGCTTGGGCGACTGATGCCTCAATATCCGTCGTCGATGTGTTGGCCATGGTCTGAATACGAATAGGATAATCAGAACCCACTTTTATCTCGCCAATTTGCGTGGTCGAAGTGCTTCTTCGCAAATATGTAGGTAAAATTTTCATTTTTTTGCCAAAAAATTTGCACAATTCAAAAATTAGCAGTATCTTTGCAGCCGCTTTTGGAAAAAGGTGTTGATTCAGTAGCTCAGCAGGTAGAGCACATCCCTTTTAAGGATGGGGTCCTGGGTTCGAGCCCCAGCTGGATCACTCAAGAGACCTTCGGGTCTCTTTTTTATTTCCATCACATAACGATATTCACTATCTTTCCGGGAACGACTATCAGTCGCTTGATGGCGGCACCATTGAGGTACTTAGCTGTATCGGCATGTTCCATCACGGCTTTTTCCACTTCCTCTTTATTAGCCGATTTACTCATTTCCAGAATATAACGCACTTTGCCGTTGAACTGAACCGGATACTTGATCGTATCCTCTACCAGATATTTCTCCTCACATACCGGCCATTGAGCATCAAGTACGAAATCCGTATGACCACACTGGTGCCACATCGCTTCGGCAATATGGGGCGCATAAGGAGTCAGCAAAATAGCCACTTGTTCCAATATGGCTCGTTTGTTACAATGCAGAGCTGCCAATTCGTTTTGCGCAATCATAAACGCTGGAATGGAAGTGTTGAACGAGAAGTTCTCAATGTCCCAGGTGATTTTCTTAATCAACTTATGCAGCGATTTGAGTTCCTCTCCCGTGGGAACTTCGTCACTCAGCGTTTCGTACATGCTCCACAACTTTTTGAGGAAACGATGCACACCGTCTATACCATTGGTATCCCATGGCTTAGACATTTCCAACGGACCCAGGAACATCTCGTACAAGCGCAAAGTGTCTGCACCATATTTCTCTACAACATCATCAGGGTTTACCACATTGAACATCGATTTGCTCATTTTTTCAATGGCCCAACCGCAGATATACTGTTTCTGTGCCGGAGCACCCAAATACGGATTATCCTCATCGGTAGTTCCGTCGCAGTAAATAAACTGAGCATTCTTGTATTCTGGCATCCAGTGACGGAAAGCTTCAATGTCCAAAATATCATTCTTGACAATATTCACATTCACATGAATGGGCTGTACCTTGTCCTTGTATTCGGGATTATTGATCAGGTTAAAGCTCACATACAGGTTACCGGTGGCTCCTTCACCGATGTAGCGGTATACAAAATTGGAGCGACCTTGAATCATGCCCTGGTTAATCAGTTTCTGAAATGGTTCATCTTCGCAGATATAACCCAAGTCGTACAGGAACTTGTTCCAGAATCGGGAATAAATCAAATGTCCGGTGGCGTGCTCAGTGCCGCCAATATACAGGTTGACCTGACGCCAATAAGCGTTCACATCCTTATCTACCAATGCGTGCTCATTATGGTTATCCATATAACGCAGATAATACGCACTGCTTCCGGCAAAACCCGGCATGGTGCATAACTCCAACGGGAAGATGGTTTGTTGATCGATATCCGCTACATGGGCAATGCAATGTTCTTTCTCATTCCACGCCCACATCTTGGCATGACCCAATGGAGGTTCACCGGTTTCGGTAGGCAGGAACTTATCTACTTCCGGTAATTCCAGAGGCAGACATTCTTCCGGCAATGTATAAGGCATGCCATTCTTATAATAAATCGGGAAAGGTTCACCCCAATAACGTTGACGGGAGAAAATAGCATCCCGCAGACGATAGTTCACCTTCACGCGACCAATACCCGTGTTGGTGATGTATTCTTTCATCTTGGCAATAGCCTCTTTGACTTCCAATCCGTTCAAAAAACCGGAGTTCATCATCACACCCTCTTTGGCATCAAAACTGCTTTCGCTTACATCGGCTCCCTCTATCAGCGGAATGATAGGCAGATTAAAATGCTTGGCAAACGCATAGTCTCGACTGTCATGGGCAGGAACGGCCATAATGGCACCTGTACCATATCCCGACAAAACATAGTCGGATATATAAATAGGTATCTCCGCTTGGGTGAGAGGATTGATGGCATAAGCACCTGTAAATACACCGGTCACCTTGCGGTCTGCAATGCGTTCGCGTTCCGTACGGTGTTTGCAATAGTCCAAATAGGCGTCCACATCATCTTTTTGTGCATCCGTTACCACCTGGCTCACATACTCCGATTCGGGAGCCAGCACCATAAATGTGACGCCAAATACGGTATCGGCACGGGTAGTAAAGATGCGTAAATACGCTTCTTCGGGCGTATTATTCCCAATCAACTCTTCTGCGGGCTTTTCTACCTTATACCTACTACCTTTCACCTTAAACAGCATCTCGGCTCCTTCGCTACGCCCTATCCAGTTCTTCTGAGTCTCTTTGAGCGATTCGGTCCAATCGATGCGATCCAGTCCTTCGAGCAGTCGACCCGCATACGCACTCACGCGCAAGCACCACTGACGCATCACGCGTTGCTCCACCGGATAACCGCCACGAACACTCAGTCCTTCCGACACTTCGTCATTGGCCAGCACCGTTCCCAATTTGGGACACCAGTTCACTTTGGTGTCTGCCAAATAAGCAATACGGTAGTTCATCAGGCGCTCCTGCTGCTCTTTTTCACTCAGTTGTTTCCATGTCGAATCATTGGCTTCCCATTTCTCCACCAGCTTGCTGATAGGTTGTGCCTTTTGCAACTGTTCGTCATAGTAGGAATGGAACATCTGAACAAAAGCCCATTGCGTCCAATGATAAAATTGTTTGTCACACGTCTTAACCTGACGATCCCAATCGTAACAGAAACCGATTTTTTTCAACTGCGACACATAACGGGCAATGTTCTCATTGGTGGTTTTTTCCGGATGTTGACCGGTTTGAATGGCATATTGTTCGGCAGGCAAACCATAGGCATCAAACCCCATTGGGTGCAGCACATTAAACCCTTGCAACCGTTTGTACCGACTATAGATATCGGAGGCTATGTATCCCAACGGGTGTCCCACATGCAATCCTGCTCCCGAAGGATAGGGAAACATGTCCAACACATAAAAAGGCTGTTTCTCACTGTGATTATTCACTTGATAGGCATTGGCTTTTTCCCATTCCCGTTGCCATTGTTGCTCGATTTCTTGAAAATTATATTCCATATGTTGTTTTATGATTGTTTCTTTTGCTTTGGGATTTTCATTTAGATTTTCATTTGGATTTTTACCCGATTTCTCCCGACTTGTCGGGAATAACCTAAATGATGCTCCCAATATTTTCAGCTATGATTTTCAATAAGATTTTCTATATTCTCACACACTTATCGGTAGCACTGTCTCCCAACATCTATTCTCCGATTAACCCCAGTTGGTTTACCTTTATAATAGATAGGAAATTCTTCTTGTCGGTGCACTTGATAACCCATCTCCTCTAACTCTGCTTTCAATCCTGCCTCATAAACCAACTCGTCTACGCCCCAATGAAAATAATTGTATGAGCGAAAAGCACAACCAACAATATCTGAGAACACTTGTAATCTGCGATTATATACTTCTTGATCAGTCATGATTATTCTACCTTCTACCTACTACCTTCTACCTACTACCTAAACATGCTTTCACTTGCTCTTTCACATTTTCTGCTGTAAATCCTAGTTTCTCATCCAATACTTTGTATGGAGCGGAGTATCCAAAATGATTCAGACCCCATATACTGCCGTTTTCGCCCACGAGACTCTCTAGGGTCACAGACAGACCGGCGGTGAGACCAAACCGTTTAACGTCCTTGGGCAAAACCTCGTTTTGATATTCTTCACTCTGCCCACGGAACAGACCTTCGCTGGGCACACTCACCACCTGCAATCGTACTCCTTCTGCGCGCAACAATTCAGCACCGGCCATCAGCGTACTTACTTCGCTGCCACTGGCCAATAATACCACCTGCGGGTTTTCGTCCTTACTGACAATATAGGCTCCTTGGCGAGCTTGATGGACCTGAGGATTGTTAAATGCCGGTATATCCTGACGGCTCAAAATCAGCGCCGAAGGTGTTCGCGTATTTTCAATGGCCATACGCCACGCCAGAGTCGTTTCTTCGCTGTTGGCAGGACGCATCACCAACATACTGTTGTTTCCCGAGTGGTTTTTAAGTCGCTCCATGAGTCGCATCTGCATCTCCTGCTCCACCGGTTCATGAGTGGGACCGTCTTCGCCTACGCGGAAAGCATCGTGGCTGTAAACAAAGATAACCTGTATTTCCATGAGAGCAGCCATACGGATAGCAGGCTTCATATAATCCGAAAAAACAAAGAATGTTCCACATGCCGGAATAATTCCACCATGTAAGGCCATACCCATGCACACACAAGCCATCGTCAGCTCGCTCACGCCCGCGTGCAGGAACTGACCGCTGAAGTCTCCACGAACAATGGGTTGTGTATACTTAAGAAATCCATCGGTTTTGTCACTGTTGCTCAAATCAGCACTGGCCACAATCATATTGCCCACGTTTTGAGACAGATGCCCCAATACCGTAGCACTGGCAGCTCGGGTGGAGATACCTTCTTTTTGTTGAATCAGACTCCAATCAATACAAGGCACTTCGCCCATGTACGCTTCATATTCCTTGGACAGCACCGGATGTTGTTGAGCCCATTCGTAATAAGCGGCATACCGTTCATTGGCCAAGCCAATCAGTTGGGCACGACGCGCATCATACATCGCTTTGACTTCGGGGAAGATGCGGAACGGATCTTGAGGATCACCTCCCAAGTTGGCAATGGTACCCGCTATATCCACACCCGCTTTGCTGAGCGGTTGACCATGGGTCGAACATAGGTCTTCTGCCTTACTGCCATCACTTTTCACGCAACCCTTGCCCATGTGGGTATGACCAATAATCAGGCTGGGACGCTCTTTTTCCGCTTTGGCTTGTTTCAGGGCCAAACGAATGGCTTCGGGATCGTGCCCATCAATTTCCTGAACAAACCAGTCCCATGCCTCATATTTGCGTTTGACATCCTCGCTGGTGACCACATCGCAATTGGTAGACAGTTGCACCCCATTGGAATCGTAAAACATAATCAGGTTATTCAACCCCAAATGACCTGCTATACGCCCTGCTCCTTGGGAAATCTCCTCTTGAATACCTCCGTCAGAAATGAACGCATAGATAGTGGGGTTGTGGATCTCACCAAAGCGTGCATGAAACCATTTGGCAGCAATGGCGGCCCCGACAGCATAGGTATGCCCCTGTCCCAAAGGACCGGAGGTATTTTCTATACCGCGTTCAATATCCCGTTCCGGATGTCCGGGCAATACACTTTGCCATTGGCGAAACGTCTGCAGTTCGTCCAAACAGAAATAACCGGCCAGACAGAGTTGAGCATAGAGCATGGGAGACATGTGACCGGGATCCAGAAAAAATCGATCTCGTGCTTCCCAACCGGGATTTTGAGGATCATACTCCAGAAACTCCGAATAGAGTATCTGAATAAAATCTGCGCCGCCCATAGCCCCTCCCGGGTGACCACTTTTGGCTTTTTCTACCATGGCTGCTGCCAATACGCGAATATTATTCGCTGCTTGAATTGCTATATCCATAAATTCATCATTAACCATTAACCAATAACCATTCACCATTAGGACTATGTCCGACCATTAACCATTAACCATTAACCAATAACCAATAACCATTAACCATTAACCATTAACCATTAACCATTACAATGTCCACCCGATATTGTACGTTATTCCCCAGTTGGTATCTCGTCGGTAACCATATCCGGGAATATAAAAGGGTAATATGCTACCTTCCTGTATCTGCCTCGTGGCCAGTACCTTGAGTCGAATATACCAACCCATGGTCAGATTACTTACCACCCGCACCTGACATCCTCCTACGATTTCTCCCCAAGCGTCCCAATGATGCAACCGACTGAAATCGGGTAACTGAGGTTGCAGTTTAGGTCCCCAAATAGGATCGAGTAGGCAGGTCTGAGCCACGCTGTAGTCCTGATAGGAGCCTGCAAACCGAATACCAATCAACAAAGCGTTGGGGTCAGCGGGATGTTTTTTGAGTCCGTTAATATCCAATCCGATGCGAGCAAAACCTCCACGACCCTGGTATTGGCAACCGTTGCGTGAAATGGATCCAAAAGCATAACCACCTTCCACACAAGGGAAAAAACGTTGTTTAAGTCTTACATTAACCCCCACCTCGTACGTCTGCAACGCACCTTTGGAACGGGCAGCCTCGAGAATGGACATAAAAAGATCCAGGTGAATATTGGTTCCCATATATATGGCACTGTCATTATAGTGCTTGAACTTGGTGAGCATCACGGAGTCTGCCGCCGTCTGGGCTTGTGACACCAAGGCGATGCATACCAGGGCACTTATGATAACCAATCGTTTCACCATGCGGGATTATATCAATGTCTTTGCTTCCTGATGCAGAGCATCCAGCGCCAATTCGTGAGGCGTATCGCCGTTTTGGTGATAGGCCTGAATGAGTGCCTTCATATAGTCCGCGGCGTTGCTGTCTGCTGGCATTTGATTGGCAATCGCGGTGATAAAGGCCGCCATCTCATCGCGTGACAATATCACACGCTGCCAAACTTCTTCACTCACATATACCTGTTGACTCATATTATGGTCAAACTCCATACGCAGGCGTTGAAGCAGTTCACGCTGAATGTCGCTGACGGTTTGTCCCGTCCACGTGTTGTCGGCTATCATCTCGTGAATCATCGCCTCGGGTTGTGTGCGCTCCAATAGCAGACTCAACCGCTCGTAAGCGCGCATACGAATGGGAGTAATCTCATGCTGAGACGCTTTTTTCATCTCCCATTGTTTCCGTTTTTCCTCTTGGCGATACATATTGTGCTGAATCCATGCAATACCTGCAAATATCAACACCACCAGCCCCGCCAATGCCAAAACCAACTTCATTTCCATAACCATTAACCATTAGGACTATGTCCGACCATTCACCATTCACCATTAGGACTATGTCCGACCATTCACCATAGCCACATTTGTGGCGAACC
>DCIY01000017.1:0-8496 GCA_002317295.1 Bacteroidales bacterium UBA1714 | reverse complement strand
GGCGAACCATTAACCATTAACCATTAACCATTCACCATTAACCATTACTCTCTCCACCCTTCAGGGGGGAGCCGGAGGGGGGCTTCCTTACCGAATCATATCGTCCCCAAAGAACGGTTGCAATGCAGCCGGAATGTGAATTCCTTCTTCGCATTGGTTATTCTCCAGCAATGCTGCTACGATACGAGGCAATGCCAATGCAGAACCATTCAATGTATGGCACAGGTTCACTTTCTTATCGTCCGCCTTGCGGTAACGACACTTGAGTCGGTTGGCCTGATAGGTATCAAAATTGGAAGTAGATGACACCTCGAGCCAACGGTGTTGAGCTTCGCTGTACACTTCAAAATCGTAACAGATGGCTGCGGTAAAACTCATATCTCCACCGCTCAGACGCAGGATACGATAGGGTAATTCCAACTTTTGCAGCAGTCCTTCTACATGATGCAACATCTCACGATGACTGATCTCTGAATGATCTGGGGTGTCAATGCGCACAATCTCTATTTTGGAAAACTCATGCAGACGATTCAGTCCACGTACGTCCTTACCATAACTGCCGGCCTCTCGGCGGAAACACTCGGTATAGGCGCAATTCTTAATAGGCAGTTTATCTTCGTCGATAATCACATCGCGATACAGATTGGTTACCGGAACTTCTGCAGTCGGAATAAGGTAAAGGTCGTCCACTTCGCAGTGATACATCTGACCCTCTTTATCGGGCAATTGACCAGTACCATAACCGCTGGCCTGATTGACTACGGTTGGAGGCATGATTTCCGTATATCCGGCCTTGTTGGCTTCAGCCAGGAAGAAATTAATCAACGCACGCTGAAGACGGGCACCTTGTCCGATATAAACCGGAAAACCGGCGCCGGAAATCTTGACACCCAGGTCAAAATCAATCAGATTGTACTTTTTGGCCAGTTCCCAGTGAGGCAATTTGGCAAATGCAGGTTGGGGGTTCCATTCCTCTTTCCAATCTTTCAATGCCACCGCAGCTCCATCTTTGTCAAACGCCTTCTCATTCCCCTCCAACGCCTTGATAACCTCAACGGTTTCCCTACCGGGGAAACCCACGGAAGGGTCCTCTCTTTCGCCTATATTCCATCCTCCTACTTTCACAGCCAGATTATCCTCGGCGCTGGCACCTTGAGGAACAATGGCATAGGGTACATTGGGAATGGTGAGCAGCAGGGCCGTTTGGGCTTCTTCACATTGGCTCATCTCCTGTTCGTATACACGAATAGCCTCTTTGAGTTCACCGGTCTTAGCCTTGGCTTCCTCTGCTTTCTCCTTTTCGCCTTTCGCCATCAGCGCTCCAATCTGTTTGCTGATTTGGTTCATCTCTGCACTGGCACCATCTTTTTTCTGCTGAGCAGCTTTGCGTTCCTGGTCCAGAGCAATGAGTTGCTCGATGGCTTCACGAGCTCCGTTAAAATGTTTTTTCTCTAATCCGGCGATAATTAACTCCTTATCGTCGTAGATTTGTTTTAGTGTAAGCATATAATTTTAATTTTATATAGTTTTCGTATTCTTCACTAGCTCGCGTATACGCAAGCGCTCGCGCGCATCATACTAAAACAACATATTCCCCCGCCCGCAGGCGGAGGAACTGTTAATAACTTATGCTGAAAAAATACACTCGTTAGGCTTCAGCAACAGGCTGAATGCTTACGAATGACTTATCATCACGTTTGCGGGTAAAAGTAACGATACCATCGCACAATGCGTACAATGTATGATCACTTCCCATTCCCATGTTCTGACCAGGATTGTGGACTGTACCACGTTGGCGAACGATGATATTACCTGCTTTGGCAAATTGGCCACCCCAAATTTTTACACCAAGACGTTTGCTTTCTGATTCACGGCCGTTCTTAGAACTACCGACACCTTTCTTATGTGCCATAATCTTCTAAACTTTAAACTTTAAACATTAAACCGAAACCGTTAAGCAAGAACGATTTCCTTAACAATAACATTGGTCAGATCCTGACGATGACCGTTCAATTTCTTATAGCCTTTGCGACGTTTTTTGTGGAAAACCAACACTTTCTCACCACGGCACTCATTATCGAGCACTTCGCAAATAACCTTAGCACCCTTCACATAGGGAGCTCCTACATTAAATTTGCCTTCGTTTTCAACGAACAGCACTTTGTCAAACTCAACGATGGCACCTTTCTCGGTTTCCATGCGGTTGATGAACAATTTTTTGCCGGCTTCAACATTCATCTGTTGGCCCTGCATTTCTACAATTGCGTACATTTCGCTTATTGATTTTAAGTGATATCGCGTAGGCGGCTGATTGGGTCTTTGGCGCTGCTGACCGAGGTCTCATACGCTGCCCAGGGCGTCTTATCGGAGCCTAATCCGCGAAAAAAGCGTGCAAAATTACAAAAACTTTCTTGTTCGTGCAAATATTTTGGCAAAAAAATGCACTTTGACCCCCATTTTGTTTGTCTATGTCCCAAATTTTTACTATTTTTGCACACTCATTTTAGACAACACGCATATGAAAGCAGCAAAAGTGATTGGCATTGCATCCGCCATCGTGGTGATTATCTTGACAGGATTTCTGTACTTTAAGTTCTACTTTGTGTATAGCGAGGGGGTAAACGAAGGAGATATTAACTATTTCCAACGCGAAGGTTTTATCTTCAAGACCTATGAAGGCAAGATGATCCAGTCTGGTTTCAACTCCCACAATGTCAAAACCACCATTCAGTCCAACGAGTTCAAATTCTCTGTGGAAGATAAGGCTGTGGCTGACAAAATCAACGAATCACCCAATCGCCAAATTAAGTTGCACTGGAAGCGCTACCTGGGCACACTCCCATGGCGTGGCAATAGCCAGTATGTTGTGGACGATGTCCTGTCCGTAAGTGCTCAACAATAGGTTATCGACAACCTGTTCCCAAAATCGTGTAATACCTCCCATCACGGAGAATGTAGAGCTGACCATTCATCAGCACTTTCTGCCCATTGGGTAGAGATTCGGTGTGCTGTATGGCGTGGATGCTCGTGGGTATCTGACCCGTGAGTGAAAACTCAAACCAGCGCTCATATTGTTGCAAAACGGCACATTCTACGGTTCGTTTGCTCAGATTATACACATTCGACCACTGCGTGTGACTGGTCAAATCTTGCGGATTAGGACTTTGTGCCACTGCGGCCAACAGCGATTGAGACTGCGGTTGTGTGAGCATATAATCATATGCCTTTAGAGTATCCCTGAGCGTATTGTATCGGTCACGACCATGATCCGAGAGCCCGCCAAATTGACAAGACTTCAAACGAGGATCAACATAGAAATTGGTGACATACCGGTTGGTATCGGCCTGCAAGACGGTGAAAACCGTAGGGATAGTAGCCGTGTCCACATGCATGGGATCCGCAAATGACCATTCTACGATAGCATATTGGCCCAACGAATCAGCCAACATAAAGTGCAAATTGCCTCCCGCTGCTGTTGCGGCATGCATATTATAGCTGCGCAGCAAATGAATAGCACTGTCTACCGTCCCACACAAGTCCAGCACCGCACGCATGGCGGTGGTGACAAAAATATCCGGTTTGCCGGCCTCTGTCTGCTCGACAGCGCTTCCGTCCAAATACAGTACCGAGATGGCCAATCCGTCCTCGTTCATGCCATCGCATATCATATAGGGTGCAAACATGAGCGAAGATAGATCTATGGTGCTATCGGAATAAAATCCTTTCGTCAGCCCCAACCAATACGGATCGACGAAATTGATGGATTTTTTGCCATGTTCCGGAGCTGTATATAGCACCAATGCCGTCGTGGGTACCTCCTGTTCTCCTACCTTGTGGCATATATCCATGTTGCGTCCCATCAGGAACTGCCCGGAGTCTTTCAGTTGGGCCGCGAATGCACTGCAACCTGTCGAGAAAGTGAGTTGTTTAGGTTGAGTAGGCTGAACATCGTAGAGCAGTTTAACCAGGGTCTTGTTAAACGAATCCAAACTGGCGACATTGGCCTGCAGCATATCTTCCAAACGGTAATCAACGGTATAATTCATCAGCAGGATACGCGAGGAATCTAAATCTGCCAACGAGTTCAGCATGGCTCGTTTTTGCGCCTCGGTAACAAACTTCGACGAATGGGTATAGGTATCATGGCTTGCGCCTTGGCAAGGAAGGGTTGACAGAACAATCCATGCCAAAAATAGGGAAATGAGGTGTTTCATACGACAAAAAATTTTTAGCGCTTGTAATACAGATTCACGGGTTTGAAGATACTCACGCCCACCTTAAAGTAGGCATAGTTGTTATTGTAACCGGGTTGATGATAGAGTTTATAACCCAAACTGATGGTAACCATCGATATATTCATGCCCAAACCCGTGGAGAAATAAAACCCGTCCTTGGGAATATAACATGCCAATTGCTGATCGGCACCTGGCTCCGGATAATCGGTAACCACTCTGCTGGCCAAACCTATATAACCGCCTATCTGTACGTCCAAAAAGGGAGTACAGATGCTTTGGTTGGCCCAGTACGCACGGGCATCGGCATAGATAGGTGATACCCAATTGGACAACCGAACAGGGTACTCTGCTTCGTCGTTCTCTCGGAGCGTAGTCTTGCCCCATTCCCCGGTGAGATCAACCCCCGCTCCAAGATAAAAAAACTGATTCATCTGAAGACCGACGCCAATACCCAGACTGCAACCGCCGCTGTGATACGGAAGCGTAGTAAACGGTTCGGCTACCAAAGTGGGATTGTAGGTGATATCACCTGCCAATTCGATATTGTATCGAATACCCACATCCAATGGGTTAACATCCGAAGCATCCGAAGCATCCGAAGCATCCGAAATGGACGAGGCAGTCGAATAGGACGGAATCGTTTTGGAATATATAGGGCTGCTGGCCGATATATAGGCAGCCGGTAGGGTAGTCGTGTCGGCAACCGAAATAGCAGCCGAAAGAGTGTCGTTCGTCTGTGCACTTAGGCTCAGAGACATCATCACCAATATCCCAATAATCGTATAATTCTTCAACATATATTATTCAGTTTCTTTTACAGAGAACGCCCACACGCGATCCGTAATCGGGACGAGCATATTTCCCAAACTGGGCATTTGGAAGAAGAATCCATACTCGCCGGCAGGCAGCGGATGAAGCGCACGCAACTGATACTGATGATCATCTATAGGCTGAATAATCAATGTGTCAATGGAATACCAGTCACAACTGCTGGCGTCCAGCATCCGTTTGTTTTTCTTCTGCGTGAAGCGAAGGAGTACGGCTAGGTTCGGGTCGCTGGTGTGCTTGAAGTTGAATACATTATTGTTCACCATCACCCCCTTGGCCTTGGGGTTGTACACAAAGAGGAACTGGGGCGTTGTACTGGTTTGGACATCTGCTTCCGCCCCTGCAAAATAGGTCTGATAATTGGTGGTAAACCCCACCTGCATACCCCCGCTGCTCGCACCAAATCCGGTGGAAGAGGAAGAACTCGCTTGAGACTCGATGCGTATCAACTCTTCACCAGCCATGTAGTACATCCCCGGCTCCAATGTCTGTGCCGACACTGCGCCCACCATCATGACCATACTGAGAAGTAAAAAGTATTTTTTCATATATCATCAAATTTACTTGCAAAAGTACTACAAAAATCTGGAATGTGCAAATAAATCAAACAAAATAATGAGATTTTATCGAAATATAACATCATTTATTGCCAATGTTAGAAGTTTACTTTCTCACCCCACTCAATATCATTGTGTTGTGCCAACAACGTGGGGTGAGCAAATTCCCCCCTATAGTCCGACCCTGCGCTATAGCGCTCACCTACGGTTCGCTCCTTGTAACACACAGCTCCACCCTTAGCCACGCCAGTGGCGCGCCCTTCCGCCTCAGGGCTTTGCCCATCGCCTCTAGATAAGCGCAGCGGACTAGATAAACATATGCGCCCCTCGATAGGAGAAGCGCATATGTAAGGGAATCGGCGAATCGGTTATTCCTTAGGGCTTTACTACAATTGTCCATTTATCAGGTTTGGCAGGCGTGTCTTCATATTCCCATGCTTCTATGGCGGTTTTAGCAGCGTCGTTGGCTACATAAATCGTAGGCAAAGAAACCGATGTGCCTGCATATAATAACCATTTACAAAGACCATCTCCACCAGTGTCCCAGTCATATCCAGCGGTTGCCAACATGGTGACAGATGGTAATTTGGAACATGATTCAAACATTGAGCGGTAGCAACCCATCTTCAAAGTTTCAGCAGGTAACACCGGAGCTGTTGTCAAGCTGGAGCAACCATTAAACATGGAACTGTAGCAGGATTGGGCGAGTGTGGTGGCTGGGAGGTCGGGGGCATTGGTTAAATTGGTACAGCCTGCGAACATCGAAGCATAGCAACTATGTGCTAAAGTAAGATTATTTTTAAGCAGGTCAGTTGGTACAGAGGTTAAGCCAGTACAACCATTGAACATAGATTGGTAGCAATATTCACCTAACTGCGTAGCAGGAAGCTCAGGTACAGCTGTTAAAGCCGTACAGCCCCTGAACATAGCGTGATAACATTCATATGCTAAAGTAGTTGCAGGCAGTTTTGGTGTAGCGGTTAAACTCGTGCAGTTATCGAACATGGCCGTATAGCAATGATGATCTAATGTCATAGCAGGCAGTGCAGGTGGAGCCTTTAACTGTGAACAACTTAAAAATGTCTCCCAAAAGGCGTTACTACAAACTTTCGTTGGCATAATCAATTCGGATGCATCGACAATTGATATTCCCGAGAAGATGCCGCGAAAGGCATTATCATTAGCAGAAGTTAATGCGGTATCCGGTTCCTGATTCAGCAGCGCCATGAGATTACCACTCACTTTGACGTTTCCTGTGGTTGCGAATAGAGAAGTAGTCCACCAAAACATGGATATATATTTATCTGATAAATAAGTATTCGGAGTATCACCCGCACGAACATACAATTTGGCGTTAGTAGAAATAGTCTGCGCTGCTGTATTCTTATCAAAAGTAGCCCAACTGTCAGGGTCTGCTGGAGTAGTGGAATACTGAAGATTGGGATATACACTACGCCCACTATTGATTGCCACGGTACCAGTCCCGCTGGTAGTTTCGAAGCAGATAAAGTGAGCTTTCTTGATTTCCAATTCGGGGAAGGTAACTAACTCATTGAAATCTTGATATCCTTTCCAAGAATCCATGTCCTTGGACTTTTCCATGATTAGTTCTCCGTTGGTATCGTAGAAACGGAATGTCAGACCACCATTGGTCGCATTGATAGGCAGCCAAACTTCTTGTGCAGTGGCACTTAGAGCCAAACCATCCGTGCCAAAGTTGATGGTTGTACTGGGTTTATCGATATCGGCACCTTCGCAATAGTATTTGACCGAACCTAATGTAATGTCCTTGCCTGTGAGGGACAGTCTCAGGGTGTTGAAAAACTCACTCATTGTAAAACCACTCTCATTGCCATCTTCACATGCGGCAATGATATTGTAGTTGCCCGCAGCATTGGTTAGCACAATAGGATCACCTTTTAATAAACCCTCCACCAGTTCCTTACTGATATCTTTGCCAGCATAGAAAACCAGGTAGCTGGACATGTCAGCTAATGCCTTACCCGTGAATTTGGCAGATTTGCCATCTTCGCTGATGGAGTCGTTGATGATAGTGAACAGGGAGTAATTCGTGCCATCCGTTATCATCACCTGATCGTCCGCTTCCCAGTGGAAATTGACGGTAGCACCAGAGATGGGAGTATCGGGAGCCACCATGCGAATAGGTGAGTTGCTGCCTTGGTTAAAATCGACATTGGCGCTCAACGTGATTTGTTGACCGGGCTCAATAGGTTGGTCGCCATTGAGGGCGTTGTCATTGTTGTTGCAAGCCACAAGACCTAACAGTGCGACTGCAAATAATAGAAACTTCTTCATAAAAATGTTCGATTTGTCAGGTCCAACTATTCACTGCCTTTACAGTCATAGTTCCCAGTTTACCACTACGCCCTGGAGTGGGTGCAGGTGCAGAACTTGTCTCGCAAATCATGCTTTGCGCTTGCATGTTGAGACATCTCGTCTCAGGTGTTTGATACTTTGTCATAATGATATGTTGTGTTAATCTTTTTTTTTGCTTTTCTACCTTTAGCCTTCCGCCTTTAGCCACGCCAGTGGCGCGCCTTTCCGCCGTCGGGGGCTCTTATAGATACAAACTGCCAGCGCGTTGTGGAGCACGGGCATCAGCGGGGTTGCCACCGGTAGAAGTGGGTGTTGGTTCACTGGTGCAAATGATCGTTTGTGTGGTTACCCTCAAAATGATCGTGTTGGGCGTTATATATTTCTTCATAGTTGTGTCCTCCTTATTTTACGATTTGACCTTGTAAGTTATACCGAACGCCGTTCGAGATAATCACCACACGCCCCTCTTGAATAAGTTTCTGTAATTTTGAATTTTGAATTTTGAATTCTGCATTTTCTGCAGGGATGGTATGGCCATC
>DCIY01000009.1 GCA_002317295.1 Bacteroidales bacterium UBA1714 | reverse complement strand
AATTTGGGGACTAACATAATTTTTTCTTTTTTAGGAAAATGTTTTATTATTCTTATAAAGATTTTCTTGAATATTATTTTGGCTATTGCTAATGTGTTTATCTGCATATGGCCATTTTTATTGCATTTTTACCTTTTGTGTTTTCATATGGTAATTATTGTATACCTGTCAATCTTTATGGTGGTCGGTTTTCTCTTTGGTCCAATCCGGAGAGCACTTGCTAGAGGAATATCTTGGTCTGCTAACCATTTAGCCCGTCACTTTAGACGTATGTTTAATCTGGAAGAGCATGAGAAACCTAAAGTATTGCATCCTGTTAAACTGGATGGCACTTGGGATATGCGATACTCCGTAAATAAGTAACCAATTAAATCAATTTCTACTTTAGAGTACTATCAAGAAACATTAGATAGAGAATTGCAAAGAGAACATCGACCGCGAGTGTAAACGCAAACAACCTTACGGCTTCGGGGATTGGGTTTCCCGAGGCTGACTAAAACGATCTTTGACGTATTGTAGAGAAAAACTAAAACAATTGCTTCTTCCACAGTTGGTCCTGCTTATGGTGGTAACCAATATAGGCGATCAGTTCCTGCATAACAAAGTGCTCAAACGAGTGACCATATCCAGATTACGCACCAACGCTTCCGCCTTGATTTCCTCGCGTAAATAGACATCTATGTAGGCAGAGAGACCAAGATAGGCATTCTTGCTGGTACATATACAATGTATTTTTGAAGTTCTACTTCCGATTTGCAATGTAAATTTGCAGCAAGGATACTGCTTTTATAGGATATATGCAAGTTTTTTGAATAAAAAAGTGCATTTTCGGCGAATAAAACCGCCAAATATTATAATTTTGAGTGATGACAACTGTTCTCTACAATACCTAATCATGATAAACATTAGTATCATTATTATTAACATTAAATAGTATTTATTATGAGTCTTTTTTCAAAATTTGAATCAATGATTCCAAAGGATAAATCTGCCAGGGAGTTGTTGGAAAACAGTACGGATCCAAAGGTTCTTGTCCCAAAATTAGTCGCTCTTAATTATGACTCAATCATCAAAGGCGTAAAATATGGTGAAATGTTGCATAAAAGTATAGGTGCTGTTATTGAACCACTTAATTTGCTGAAACAAGCCGCCGAAAATTATAAAATATCTCAGGCTGATGATAAGGAAACGGAATACATTGATTTTTTAAAAACAAATGTGGATGCTGAATTTCTTATTACTACACTTCAGCCTATTGCTGATTCACTTCCAGCTGGAACGTTGATCATTTCGCTCCTGGAGAATCTTGTGACAAAGCAAGCATCCGAAAAACAAGCGACAGAACAACAGGAAGAAAATCAATGAAATAAGTCATCTCAACATGAAACGTCATCTGTTTTTTCTTCTGTTTCTTCCCCTCACTCTTTGGGCGCAAGAGGCGACCGACGATTGGATGCAGCCCGATCGCCCCGGTATGGCTACCGGTACGGGCGTGATGCCCTTTAAGGCGGTGATGTGGGAAACCGGTTTTCAAGGCGATTGGTCAGGTGCCCACGTTGTGACCCTGCCCACCACGATGTTCCGATTTGGTATTACTCCCTTTGCTGAACTGCGACTGGAGTTTGATGGTGGGTTGGTGGAAAACGAGCCTAATCATCTCACCTACGAAGTGGCACCTCTTATTCTTGGCACCAAAGTGCGCATTTTCGATGGTAGTGACACCCACCAATGGATACCTCAGGTGGCGTTGATGGCCAATCTGGCGATACCTTGTACCCAGGAAATGGCAGACGCCATGCATGTGGCCCCATCTATCTACGCTTTGTTCAACAACGATGTCACTGACTGGTTCAGTATTGGCTATAATGTGGGTGCCGAGTGGGATGGATATACGCAGATACCTGCCACATTTTTGGCGGTATGTCTTGGTTTTTCTATCACAGACAACCTCGGGGCCTTTGTAGAGAGCTACAACTATATCACCAAATACGGCAAGCACAATACCGAGGGCGAAGCCAATTTGGACTTTGGATTGAACTGGTTGGTACATCCCAAGGTACAGTTAGACCTATACGCCGGCTTCAATTGCCAAGACCCCAAAGCGTATAGCATGGTAGGATTGGGTGTGGCGTGGAGGATACATTAAATTCAAAAAAAAGTCCCAAAATTTGCATAATTCAAAACTTTTTAGTACTTTTGCAACGCAATTTGCGTGATGCAATTTGCGTGATTAATAAAATCTGTTCAAAATGAATGAGTTATGTAATCCGTTTTTGGTGTATGGATATGAAGGTCCGGAGAATTTTTGTGATCGTCAGATAGAAACTACCACCATACGTGAATCGCTATTGAGCGGCAATAATCTCACCTTGCTTAGTCCCAGACGCATAGGTAAGAGTGGATTGATTCAAAATGTTTTCTACTATTTACGTCAGGAAGGCTATCCGTGTTTTTATGTGGATATTTATTCTACCAATTGCTTGGCGGATTTAGTTAAACGCATGGCAGTAGCCATTCTTGGGAAGTTAGACACTCCCACACAAAAAGCGGAAGGCTTTATATCGAAGTTTTTTCATAGTTGTCAGGTGGTATTTTCGGTGGATGCTTTTGGCATGCCACAAGTGGGATTGAATATTCTTCCACAACAGGAAGAACGTACTTTAGAGGAGATTTTTGCCTATATTGCTCAATCGGGGAAACGTTGTTTTATTGCTATTGATGAGTTTCAACAAGTGGCAGAATATCCTGAAAAAAATGTAGAAGCTTTGCTCCGCACCTATATTCAAGCCATGCATAATGTACAATTTATTTTCTCGGGAAGCAAGTTGCACATGATGTCTGAAATGTTTGACTCACCCATGCATCCGTTTTATCGATCGACCGAGCGCGTGCGCTTATACGAATTGAACGAACAGGTGTATTATGCTTTTGCCAAGGAGCGAATGGATGCTGTTGGCGTGGACATGTCGGAGCAGGTTTTTCATACGGTTTACTCGATGGTGGATGG
Organism: Bacteroidales bacterium UBA1714; assembly: GCA_002317295.1. Taxonomy (GTDB): domain Bacteria; phylum Bacteroidota; class Bacteroidia; order Bacteroidales; family Paludibacteraceae; genus Colicola. The sequence continues at coordinate 31,255 of DCIY01000009.1, read as the reverse complement.
CGTTACATGGTATGTTCAGGCATTGCTTAATCGGCTATATAGGATGCGTCCGAAAGAGGTAACAGAGGAAACTATCATGATGGCTCTACGTCAAATTATCCTAGCTGAGATAGAGAGTTATAAGCATCTATACCACCTGCTAACATTTACTCAAGCCATGGTGTTGGAAGCCGTAGCTAAAGAAAGATTGGTGCGAGAACCCCAATCGGGAAATTTTCTCAAGCGATATAACTTAAAATCTGCCAGTGGAGTACAACGAGCATTGGATAGCTTAATTCGTAGTGAATATGTTTATCGTACGGATGAAGGGTATATAGTATATGACCGATTCTTTGCCATTTGGCTTCGAGAAAAGGATACTTTCTAATAGAGATGGTCAACAAATCATGGGTTTAAACATAATTTTTAAGCAACTATAATGGAAAAAATTAAACAAGAACTGGCGCGGGTGTTTGATGATAACCTGCATACTAAACAATGGCACAACTATGTGGACTATACCATCATAGCCCTCATACTGTTATCCACGTTGGAAGTCTTTCTCTCCACGTACGACTCCGTCGTAGAGAGATATGGCATCGTGTTAAAAGTTATTGACTACTTCACCACTGCCTTCTTTACCATAGAGGTGTCGCTGCGTATCTGGGCAGCCGATCAGATTGACCCCAAGTACAAAGGATTCTGGGGACGTGTACGCTACTGTTTCTCGTTCTACGGGTTGATAGATATCCTTGCCACCTACCCCTTCTATTTGCATTTCATCTTCCCAATCCCATATGTGGCACTCAAGGCACTTCGTATCGCCCGTCTGTTGCGTATTTTCCGCTATATTAAGGCATTCAATATCCTAAGCCGTGCGCTGAAGTCCAAAAAGGATGAAATGGTAGTCAGTTTACAATTCTTGTGTATTATAACGGTATTATTATCTTTTATTCTTTTCTTTGTGGAGCACGAGGCTCAACCGGATGTATATAATAATGGCTGGATCTCCGTATTATGGGCATTTGCGCAGTATATAGGCGACCCCGGTGGATTTGCCGATACACCGCCCATCACGGTCTGTGGTAGAATCATCGCCTGCATCATTGGTGTACTCGGTATCGCTATCTTTGCTGTTCCTGCCGGTTTGGTGGCCAGTGCGTTTAGTGAGGTGATGGAGAAGGATGAACGCAAGGAGAAAGCCGCCGGTTGGGCAGAGAAACTGCAATTGGCATTTGAGCGTAAATTGGACAGGCCAACAGGGTTTCAGATAGCGCCACGATATGTCTCTGTAGTAGAAATACAGGCCCGATTAGGATTAAAAGAAGATGAAATCTTAGATGCAGTGGGGATAGATAATCATTTTCGACTAATCAACCTATCCTGCACCCGACCTGCCGATGAACATCCGGAAGATAAATTGGCAGTAGAAAACTTTATGATCAATACAATCTATGGGCAATGTATTGATCGAAAATCCAAAATTACTATTTTTGCACCTTCGAATATAGTGGATCCTATCTGTGGTTGGTGGGCGTATTATTTAGCAAAAATAGGTGGATTTAACTACATAGGACGTGAATTAGGTCAAACCCGTCCCTACCAATCGTTCTATACATATAAACCCGAAGAACATTACGATGGTAATCAAGAGTTTATGGATGATGTGAATCGATTGGTGGATAGTAAAGATAAATGGATTATATCCGTTATGCCTGCCAGTGGAGCCAACGAACCATCGTTTCCAACACAATTCCATTTTACATATGGAGCCAAAAAAGGTGATGAAACCTATAATGATCCCAATATTACCATCCATGATATTGCCAGTTTTGATGCTATGTATAAGGCGTTTGATCAGTTGTTGATGGATAAATACAACCTACAAACCGACCAACAAAGATATCATACCAATGCCGATTCTAAATACTTTGCTCGTCACCTGAACCATAAGGTGAATGCTATTGCGTTGCGAGTGGCTTGGAGTGTACTATGTTGGGATATGAGAGCCATCCAAATAGCACAAGATTTGGCTGAGATGTTGAATCAACATATTTGCCACCAATCTAATCCAGAGGTGCCAGAATTGAAACAAAAAGGTATTGGATATACTGATTATACTGACTAATGCATATTCTCCTTACTGCTTTTGAACCCTTTGGTGGCAATAGCACCAATATCACCCAGGAGGTGATACAGGCGTTGCCCGAACAGATAGGTGAACACCTGCTGCACAAACGGGTGTTGCTGGTCTCGTTCCAACGAGCGCCAAGGGTTTTGCGTGAAGCCATCGAACAACAAAGACCAGACTTTACTTTGATGTTGGGGCAATGCGGTGAGGGTGAGAAAATACGTTTGGAACGCTATGCGCACAATATGATGGATAGTCGATTGGGTGATAATGATCACGACTGCCCAACAGAGGAAATCATCTACCCAGAAGCTTCTGCAGCCATGATGACGACCATCGGGCAGTCGCTCCATGCGCTGTGTGCCTCATTGGAGAACGAAGGCTTACCGGTTACGGTTTCCACCTCTGCGGGACTCTATGTGTGCAATCGTGTCTATTATGAAGCCCTGTATCTTGGGCAGAAGGCGTTGTTTGTGCACATACCGAAAAACTTGGATTTGGATCAAGTGATAAAAACCCTATATTCCTTAATACACCAACTATTATGAAACACCCTGTTTTAGCTTTGGCCATGGTGGCCATCATCCTTTCTTCATGTGGCACTTCCTCTAACGAGAATGCTACCTCTTCCTCCACTACTTCCTCCACCATCAGTAAGGAGGATCTGGCAAAGTACAAGGAAGTACTTGCTTCGGTGCAATCCATTGAGCAGGCGCTGCAAGGTATCACCACCATGAGTCCGGAGAATGCCATTCAGTTGTCTGCCTTGGCGCAGCAACTCAACTATGATTACGACCCCATGGGCATGGATTCGGCCTCCCAAGCCGCTTGTGAGATGCTTAAACAACGCCTGCTGCGGCTTAAACCGCAAATAGACAGCGTAGTCACTCATGCGCTGCCTTATATTCGAGTGGATGCGTATGTGGATCACGATTGTTTGGTGGATAAACCGATGGCCATTCCGGTTTATCTGCAACGGGGAGATACGCTATATGCTAACGTACAAACCGAACGTGCATGCACGCTCAAAATATACAATGCGGATGCTAAATCGACCTTGGTAACCCGCACCGGTAAGGCCCAATATCAGGAAAAATTAGGCATTAAAAATGCCGCTATTTATCTGGTGGAAATCAATCCCGGGTCGCAATCTCAATATGCAGACATCGATATTTTCTATACCGCCAACAGTGTCGATCGGTTGCAGAATCCCAAGCGTGTAACCTCTGAAGAGGTAGAAGCTGTCAAGGGAGATTGGCGCGCCAGAACGGTGAAGGGTATTAAGATGCAAAACCTATTTGAAGAACCTCGTAAGTTCACCCTTCGTGGTCAATTCAAGGCTACTTTCTCCGGCTCTTATCGTGCATTGGTAGCCGTTCAGGTTCCTGCAGGTGCGACAGATATTTTGTACTCGTTGCGTATATCCACCAACGAGGGAGGCAGCTATGATGATGGTAAATTCCATGACCATATGGAGACCTCCTACAAGCGCGTCAAAATGTTGGGCCTTCCTGTTTATGAATCCCACAAAGGTGCAGGTTTGATTGCCACCCTGTTAGGTGAGAACCAACCCGTTCGTGAAGAGGATGCCTATATCAACATGTACGTCTTCTACAACGCTGCCCAGGCCAAAAAATTCCAAGATGGTGTGCCTGCTTCCAAATTGTCCTACAATGTGGATTACTCTACCCTGGGAACGCAATCGTGCAACGGCCGTATACCGTCCAAAGGAAACAAGACTATCTATTTGGCGTTTGAGAATGAACGCATGCGCTACAACAACTACGTTTGGTTAGAGGCAGTCAGTGCTGTGCCCAATACCGAGTATTTTAAAACGAAATATACGGTAAGGTAAAGAAAAGTAGCACCAAAAGTTCCCAAGTAAAACAGCAAAAAGTTGCGGAAAATAAAACGATAAAGTTGCGGAAAAATTTGCCTATATCAAAAATAAGTTGTAATTTTGCGTCGCAAACGCAAATGTGAAGAATATGAGTGTATTTCAAGTTGAAGGTTTATGGTCCTTTATTCAAACTCTATCATTGTCAAATCGTAATAAGCAATGGTTAGCTACTAAGTTAATCGAGTCCACTAAACAAACGAAAGATAAGGCACAGGACGATACGGAATATATTCTGTCATCCGATGCTATGCGTCAAATCATCGCTGATGGTGATCAACAAATTGCTGCAGGGGCAGGTGTATCTGTAAAGGTAGAGGATTTATGGAAATAATTTTACTTCCACAAGCTCAGTGTGACCGAGAGTTTTGGAAACAATCCGGCAATATCAAGATACAAAAGCGCATCTCAGAATTGTTGGAAGATATTTTGCTACATCCTTTTACGGGTAAAGGAAAACTCGAAGCGTTAAAAGGCAATCTCTCTGGTAAATGGTCTCGACGTATCAATGCAGAACATCGAATGGTATATTCGGTCAGTGAAGGTAAAATTTACGTCTATATCTTTTCTTTGCGATATCATTATTCTAAATAAAATTCAATACCTTTTCATACCAATCACTTGGTCACACAACTTTGTGTCACACAAACTTGTGTTAATGTTAATTATTTGAGGTTCAGTTAGTTACAGGAATCTATTTTGCAGATCCTGTTTTAGAAAATTGGTTTAAACGTTATTTTGGAAATATTCGATAACGATCACGGAAAAATTTAAACAAGGTTTGGAACACAAAGTCGGCCAATCCGTCTTGCGAGGCACCGGCATAAATAAAAGAGAAAATATGATGAAATGTTTGCGTGTTTAAAATATTTGTTGTAATTTTGCATTGTATTTTTCGAACAAATTTCGGACGATTAACGGACGATTATCGGATAATTAACGGACGATTAACGGAATATTAACCTCACATACAGCAACTATTGTACTATGGCTAAGGAAACACTTTTATACCCTTTTGCAGATATTCGGGGTAGAATTGACAAGAAAAACAAAGATGGTATTATCCATCGACAGAAAAAATATCGGGACGAACAGGGGCGTATCGTGGGCGAGGCACATATGGAAGGTTATACCCTTCGGAACCCCCGTAACTATAAAGTGAATCCACTTCAGGGTGAGCAACTGCTAAATGTTTCCACTTTTAGGCAGGCAGTGTCAATAGCCAAGGCAGAACGTGCAAATCCGGAACGATTGGCCTACTGGACTCAGCGTTGGCATAATCAACTGAAAAAAGGAGAACCACAGGCACCCATAGATCCTGTCACCCACAAACCTCGCATCTACGTCCGTTTGGATATCTTCATTCAGACCGTCATTCAGCGCGAACTCAAGGCAGGTACGTGGACACAACAAAGTTAATCTCTCGCTACAGTATCTTTATTTTACGAGGCGGCGGAAGAAGTTAAGCACACTGCTGACCACGCGCCAGGAACGGGTGCTGTGAGGTACTTCGGTAAGGAAGGCATCCAGGTCGATGTCACCGATTTGCTGCTCGGGATAAACGACCAGATAACTGTTGTGGGTGAACGAATCTCTCAGGATGGTCGGCGTATGTTCAAATAAGGGGTTATAAGCCAGCGTACTGCGACGAGAAGACAGTAATACGAGCATATCATCCTTGCGTATATCTTTGGCAATCTGTGGCAAATCGCTCCATTCTTCCATTTGTACAAAGCCTGCCTCCAGCACTTTACCCTGACGAAGACACATGCGATGCAGTGTTTTCTGGGCGTCATTGGGTGCATAGAAGAGCACTTTGGTTCCCAATTCATTGGCCAGACGACGCACCAAACCAAAGCAGGTGAGGAAGTCCTGTTCTTTCTCGGCATAGCGAGGAACGACGACCAGCAGGCGCTTGAGCGTGTTGAGCGGTTGGCGATTGGCATAGACCACCAACGAGGTGGATATATGTTCGATGGCATTGGTGACATCGCTCCAATGAGGATATTGTACAAATCGCGGATTGGGCAATTGGGCGGTGGCTGACAGTTCGGTGAGGTAGTTTTCTCCCAGTCCCTCCTGCGAAGTCTGGACTGCGGCTACCACCCATTCGTTGACATCCTTATCAATGGCCATGCGGGCTTCTTCATGCAAGGCGATTTGTTTGGCGGCATGCTCGGTGACAAAGGCGGCCGAGGTACAAAGTACCAGAATCATAATCACAGAGGCATTGAGCACCTCGGGCGAGAAAATACCAATCTCGTACCCAATGGTCACAATAGCCAGCGTGCCCGCCGAAGTGGCATGGGACAGACCAAAAATGAGTTCCCCTTCCAGGAGCGATATATGGGTTTGTTTTTGAACACACCAGGCGGCCAGGAACTTACTGCCCAGTTTGGTGCCAATCATAACGGCTGCTATGAGGAGGGTAGTCCAACCCGAGAAAAAGACATGAATATCCATCATCATACCGACTCCTATGAGGAAGACAGGCACAAAGATGGTGTTTCCCACGAAGGTGATTCGGTGCATGAGCATGGAGTGATTGGGCAGCAGTTTGTTGAGTCCCACGCCGCAAAGGAAGGCTCCTAAGATCGCATCCATTCCCAATTCTCTGGCTAACCAGGCACTCAGTACCAGCAACACCATACACAGCATGTAGTCCAAGGTGGGGTCTTCGTATCGGCGCAAGAACCAACGGGCGATGCGGGGAATGGCCAAGAGGGTGATGACGAGCAGTAAAATCAGTTTGGACAACAGCAGTCCCAGACTGTCATCCAGCGCCAGCACCGTGTCATGAATATAAGCCAAAACAAAGAGTGAAGCACTGATGGCAAACAGGGTACCGCCCGCGGTGATACTGACGGGTGTACTGCGCTGCAGACCATAACGGCTGACGATGGGATAAGTCATTAGGGTGTGACTGCCATACATAGCGCCCATCAGGGCACTGGTAAGCCACGAAAAGTGCAGGATATAGTGGGAGGTGATTACACCCAGCACAAAGGGAAACAAAAAGGTGTAGAGACCAAAACTGAAGGCAGACAACCGTTGTCGTTTGAGTTCAGAGATATCAATCTCGCTACCGGACTGAAACATGATGTAGATCATACCCAGTTTGCCCAAAATATCGATGGTTGCCGTACGTGGAATCAAGCCGCCCTCAAACGGAACGGAAGGACCGACCACCAGACCGACCAGCAGGAACCCTACAATGGTGGGCAGGTGCAGTTTGCGGCAAATCATGGGCACCGTCAAAATGAGTGCCAACAATAAGAGTGTAATGAGTAACGGGTCGGTAATCATATATATCTTCCGGTTAAACTGTTGGGGTTATGACGAAGGTCTTCCACGCTGCCACAAGCGACAATCTGTCCTCCGTTTTTGCCCCCTTCAGGGCCTAAATCGATGAGGTAATCGCAAGCGCGAATGACATCGGGGTTGTGCTCAATGATGACAACCGTATTGCCCAGTTCCACCAATTGATGGAGCACCTTGAGCAGGATACGTATATCTTCAAAATGGAGTCCGGTAGTAGGTTCGTCCAGGATATAGAGTGTACGGGTGGTGGACGGACGACTCAGTTCCGCCGCGAGTTTGATTCGCTGACTCTCTCCTCCGGAGAGGGTGGTGGACGACTGACCGAGTTTGAGATACCCCAATCCCACATCCTGTACGGTTTTTATTTTGCGTAATATGGTCGGTTGTGCCTGGAAGAACTCCACGGCCTGGTTGATGGTCATATCCAGCACATCGCCAATCGTTTTTCCTTTAAACCGCACCTCGAGGGTTTCACGATTATAGCGTTGCCCGCCACACTCCTCACAAGGAACATATACGTCCGGAAGAAAATGCATTTGAATGGTTTTGTAACCATTACCCGCGCAGGCTTCACAGCGACCTCCTTTGGCATTGAACGAGAATCGTCCCGCTTTCCAGGCCCGAATACGTGCCTCAGGCAGTTGGGCAAACAGTTCCCGAATGTCCGTAAACACGTTGGTGTAGGTGGCAGGATTGGATCGTGGGGTGCGGCCAATCGGGGATTGGTCTACGGCGATCACTTTGTCTATCTGTTCCATACCCTCTATGCTCTCATAAGGCAGGGGTGTGAGCAAACTGCGGTAAAAATGCTGGGAGAGAATGGGGTAGAGGGTCTGATTGATCAGCGACGATTTGCCCGAACCGGATACTCCCGTTACCCCGACCATTCGTCCCAGGGGAATGGATACGTCCACATGCTGGAGGTTATTGCCTGTGCAACCCTTGAGTATCAGGCAGGGGGTATCCTTATCCACCGGATGAGCGCCCAAACAAGCGTCCTGGTCGGTGGACAGGGTGCCGTTGAGGTATTGCGCCGTCAGGGTGTCGGAGAGCAGTAACTGTTGGGGTGTGCCCTGGAACATCACCTTACCTCCCAAGCGTCCGGCTCGAGGACCAATATCGACAATATAGTCTGCCTGGCGCATCATCTGTTCATCATGTTCGACCACAATGACGGAATTGCCCATGTCGCGCAGTTGCTTGAGCGAATCAATCAGTCGCTGGTTGTCCCGTTGGTGCAAACCAATAGACGGTTCGTCCAAGATATAGAGCACATTGACCAATCGGCTGCCAATCTGGGTGGCCAAACGAATGCGTTGGCTCTCACCACCGGACAGGCTGTCCGAAGAACGGGACAAACTGAGATAATTGAGTCCTACGGAAGACATAAAGTCCAGCCGAGAACCTATCTCTTTGATGATGGGTTGGGCTATCTGCATCTGTGTGGCACTGAGACCCTGCAGGTGGCGCAGGAAATCGGCCAGTTCATTGATGTCCATATTGGCCAACTGGGCAATATTCTTGCCGCCAATGCGGTAACTGAGTGCCTCGGGATTGAGTCGTTGACCATGACATTGCGGACATTCCACCCATTCTTCCTGAGCCTGGGTGTCTTCCTCTTCCTGCGTTTGGGTGGCTTCCAATAACCGCTGATACCAATGGGCATCATCGTGAATCATATCCTGCCATTCTTCGTCGGACGGATCCTTGGCATTGGCACGGATACGCCCCAATCCGTGACAGCAGGGGCACCAGCCACTGGGACTGTTGAACGAGAACGTATGGGGAGCGGGTTCCTGATAGGATATGCCTGTTTTGGGGCACATCAGACTGCGGGAGAAGAAACGGGGTTCACCTCCTTCGGCAGCAACGACCATGATGGCGCCATCGCCCATGGTCATGGCCCGATCGATGGACTGTAGGATACGATGGGTATCCTGTTCCTGATTCTGCGCGGCTATCTTGAGGCGGTCAACGACCACTTCTATATTGTGATTGAGGTAACGATCCACTTTCATTCCCGCCACCATTTCCTGAATCTGTCCATCGATGCGTATGTGTACAAACCCTTTTTTGCGGGTAGACTCAAACAGTTCTCGGTAGTGTCCTTTGCGGTTACGCACCAGCGGAGCCAGCAATAAGATTTTTTGCCCGGCATAATCCTGCAAAATAAGCGACAGTATCTGTTCGTCGGTGAGTTGGACCATCTTTTCCCCACTCAGGTACGAATAGGCATCTGCGGCACGGGCAAACAGCAACCGGAGATAATCGTATACTTCGGTGACGGTGCCTACTGTGGAACGCGGATTGCGGGAAGTGGTTTTCTGATCAATGGAAATGACGGGACTGAGGCCGGTAATCTTATCCACATCCGGTCGTTGCATGGTTCCGATATAACCGCGGGCATAGGAAGAGAAGGTATCCATGTAACGTCTCTGTCCTTCGGCAAAAATGGTATCAAAGGCCAGAGAAGACTTACCCGAACCACTCAAACCGGTGATGACGGATAACCGGTAACGGGGTATGCGCACATCCACATTTTTCAAATTATGTACGCGTGCGCCACAGACTTGTATGTAGGATAATTTGTTATTTTCCATATTTGGAATTGCAAAGATAGTGCTTTTTTAGGACATATGCAAATTTTTTTTGGTTGAAAATTTGCGTAATCCAAAAAAATATACTACCTTTGCACGATTTTTAACTAAAATGCTAAAAAAATTACTACTAACTTAATACCAATACACATTTTATGGCTAAAATTTATCAAGCTAATGAGATTAAAAACATTGCCCTTATGGGAGGCAGTGGCTCTGGTAAAACAACGCTGATGGAGTCATTGCTCTTTGAGGCAGGTATCATTAAAAGACGTGGAACGATCGATGCACAAACCACCGTTTGCGATTATTTCCCTGTAGAAAAAGAATACGGTTATTCGGTATTCTCTACCGTATGCAACATCGAGTTTGCCGGTAAGAAACTGAATATCATTGACTGTGCCGGTTCCGATGATTTTTGTGGCGGTACGGTAACGGCCCTTCACGTGGTGGACACCGCAGCGATTATGCTGTCAGCCAATGGCGGCGTAGAGGTGGGTACACAAAACAATTTCCGTTTGGCAGAGAGTGCCAAAAAGCCCATTCTGTTTGTGATTAACAAATGTGATCATGAGAACGCCAATTTTGAACGTGCCTTTGAGGGACTGAAAGAGAATTTTGGCAACAAGGTCGTTATGGTTCAGTATCCTGTCAACGCAGGTGCGGGATTTAACAGCGTGATTGATGTACTCAAGAATAAGATGCTGGTTTGGAAGGCAGAGGGTGGAGCTCCTGAACTGAAGGATATCCCTGCTGAGGAGGCCGGTAAGGTAGAGGAACTGCGTGGTGCTTTGTGCGAAATGGCTGCAGAAGCCGATGAGGCACTGATGGAGAAGTTCTTTGAAGAAGGCACTCTGAGCGAGGAAGAGATGATTCGCGGTCTGAAGGCTGTGTTTGCCGAGGCGGGTGTTTATCCTGTACTGTGCACCAGTGGTGTAAGAGATATGGGTGCTCGTCGTTTTATGGAGTTCCTGGGTGAGATGGCTCCCTGTGTAGCGGATGCTCCGAAGCCTGTCACCGCTGAGGGTAATGAAGTAGCTCCCAATGCTGCGGCTCCCACTTCCATCTTTATCTTTAAGACCAGCGTAGAACCGCATATTGGTGAAGTGAACTACTTCAAGGTGATGCAGGGAAGTATCCATGGTGCTGATGATGTTCAGAACATGGATCGTGGTTCGAAGGAGCGTATCTCTCAATTGTTCTGGGTAGATGGTTCGCTTCGTACGCCCATCGATGAGGTCGCTGCCGGTGATATTGCTGCTACCGTGAAACTGAAAGATACCCGTACGGGTAATACGCTGAACGCCAAGGAATGTGAGAATACCTATCCTGCCATTGCTTATCCGGAACCCAAGTATCGTCGTGCCATTCGTCCACAGAACGAGGCTGATGCCGAGAAACTGAGTGCGCTGCTGACTCGTATGCATGAAGAGGATCCTACCTGGTTGGTGGAGCAATCCAAGGAGTTGAAGCAACAGATTGTCAGTGGTCAGGGTGAGTTCCACCTTCGTACCTTAAAATGGCGTTTGGAGAACAACGATAAGATGATGATTGAGTTTGACGAGCCGAAGATTCCGTATCGTGAGACCATTACCAAATCCGCTCGTGCGGACTATCGTCACAAGAAGCAGTCCGGTGGTTCGGGTCAGTTTGGTGAAGTGCACCTGATTGTAGAACCTTATGAGGAAGGTGTTCCGGTGAAGGAAGTCTATAAGTTTGGTAACCAGGAATATCGTATCAGTGTCAAGGACACCCAGGAGATTCCATTGGAGTGGGGTGGTAAGTTGGTACTGATTAACTCCATCGTGGGTGGTGCTATTGATGCACGTTTTATCCCCGCTATTCTGAAGGGTATTATGGATCGTATCGAGCAGGGTCCTCTGACCGGTTCGTATGCACGCGATGTACGCGTTATCATCTATGATGGTAAGATGCACCCGGTAGACAGTAACGAAATCTCCTTCCGTCTGGCCGGTCGTAACGCCTTTGCGCAAGCCTTTAAGGAGGCTTCCCCGAAGATTCTGGAGCCTATCTATGAGGTAGAGGTTTTGGTTCCCGGTGAGTTGATGGGTGATGTGATGAGTGATTTGAACGGTCGCCGTGGTATGGTGCTGGGTATGGAAGCAGAAAAGAATTTCCAACGCCTCAAAGCATTGGTTCCGCTCAAGGAGATGTCTTCCTATTCCACCACGCTGTCCAGTCTGACCGGTGGTCGTGCTACCTTCACCATGAAGTTCAAGAGCTACGAACTCGTTCCAGCCGATGTACAGGACAAACTGATCAAGGAGTACGCTGCCAGTCAAAAGGAGGAAGAGTAAGCCTGATGATGATATTGAAAAAAGACCGGTTCAAAAGAATCGGTCTTTTTTTTATTGCTCGGCCTTACGGCCTATTGCTTATTGCTTATTGTTGATTGTTGATTGATGATTGATGATTTAGCGTTTGCCTTTTTTGCGGTTGATCGTTTCTTCGAACTCCGGGAAATCGGTTGATAATGCTCCTTTGCTAATGGTAGCGATATCGTCCTTGATACGCTGGATGCTGGTATCCTGTTCCTTATTCCAAATGATATTCTTCTGTTTCATGCACAGACCAATATAAATGGTCATCATCTCACGAGCGTCTCGGTCTTGCTCGTGTGAGGCAACATAGATCATATCTTGAATGATACGTCCGTAGTTACGCATACGGATAGGTGTGGTTTGACGATTGAGTGTTTCCATAATCTTGTATGTCATTAGTTTTTCTTCTTAATCAAATAGATCATTGTGGGATAGTGGTCTCCATACCCGTCCAGCCATACACCGGATTTGTGGGTACGAAGCGGGGTACCTTTGTCCTTGCCCTCCTGAATGGTGAGGAAGGGTTTGTTGAACACCTGTGATTTCCAATAAAACCATTTACCCGATTCGAGGTTGTCCGTTAACAGAGGTTCGGAGATAATAATCTGGTCAAACAGACTCCATACGCCCTGGTAACATAAGGTACCCACGTTATTGTCCAGATGTTTCCACATCGTATTGAAGAATCCCTTTTGGTGCACCTCTTCCCGCTCTTTTTTGGCATCGATAATGACGGCGCAGGAGTGGTTGAAGGGATCGTCATTGAGGTCGCCCATGATGATAATCTTGGAGCGAGGATCGGTCAGATAGATACTGTCGGCAATCTCACGGCACAACATGGCTGCGGTGTCGCGGGTGGCACGACTCTGTTCCTCACCGCCCAAACGGGATGGCCAGTGGTTGACGATGATATGAATCTTCTCCATGGGTGAGGCACCCATCAGACGACCCGAAATGAGCAGCTGAAAACGGCTGTGAACCTGGTTCCCATTGTTGTAATGGGCGTGAAGGGTATAGGGAACGACCTTGGTTGGTTGAAAGAATCGGGGATCATAGAGCAGTCCCACATCGATGCCACGACGGTCGGGTCCTTCCAGCAGAATGGGTTTGTAGTGGCGATCAAACTGCTCCAATTCGCGGCACAAATCGTTTAAGCAACCGATATTCTCCACCTCCGTTACGCCGACAATGGCGGCTCCGGTTGGAGTCACGTCGGTTCCCAGTTGGGAAATGGCATAGGCCATATTATGAATCTTATGCTCATACTTAAGACTTGTCCATTGCATGCCACCGGTAGGCAGGTACTCGAAGTCCTTTTTATCCGTGATGGAACCATCTTCGTTGACCATCACATCGTGGATGGTATCGAAGAGGTTTTCCAGGTTATAGAAAGCAATGCACCGAACCAAAAAATCATTATTCAAATCCGCCTCATTTTGGGCAAGGACAGGGGTTGTCCACCACCCGGACACCATGAGTAAGAGCATATAAGCCCAAATATGGAGCGTGGAGAAAAATTTCATATACGCACTGTTTTATTGGTTAAAATTTGGTGCAAAGTTACACTTTTTTTTGCATATATCAAAATTTTGTAGTAATTTTGCGCCGAAATTTTAACATCTAATGACTATGGCTTCTGTAAACAAAGTGATTTTAGTAGGAAATGTCGGATCGGATCCTGAGGTTCGGTATTTGGAGCGTGGTGCAGCCATTGCCAATTTTAATCTGGCTACCACCGAGCGTGGTTATACTCTTCCCAATGGTACACAAGTAGCGGATCGCACCGAATGGCATGCGATTGTGATGTGGCGCAATTTGGCCGAATGGGCCGAAAAATCCGTGCGCAAAGGGATGAAACTGTATGTAGAAGGTCATCTGCAGACCCGTACCTGGGAAAAAGAAGGACAGGTTCGCAGAAAGACGGAGATTATTGCCGAGAACGTCCAAATCCTTTACCGCCCCGACGAGTATCGGAACCTGGGCCGTGAGAATGTCGAACCGGACCCTGCGCCGGCGAGTGCTGAGCCCGTGGACGAGGAGAAGGGTGCTCCAGACGCTCCGATGTTCTTTTAGGTTTTTCCCGGGATTGAACAAACGCCTTGCGCTCTCCCTGGAACAACTCGTAGCAATGGAATAAACAATCAAGTTCACCATTTAGCAGGTGGACTTTTTTGTTGGGTTTGAGTCCAATGCATTTGAGGGCTTCCTCGTTGGAGGAGATGACCCAGGCGGTGGCTCCGGTAAACTGGTGTTTGAGTGCCGACCCCATATCCTGGTAAAGGCGCAATACATCTTTATCCTGCGCCAAACGTTCTCCGTAGGGAGGATTGATCATCACCAGCGCTCCCTGGGCGTGGATGTCCTTGAGTTCCTGGATACGGATTTGGTGCACATCGATGAATCGGGTTTGGCCGGCTGATTTGATATTCTTGAGGGCAGCCTGGACGGCATAGTAACTGGCATCCGAGCCATAGATATGGTGTGTAAACGCCCGTTCTCGTGAATCATCGTTGTAGATTTCTTCCCACAGGTCCGCATTAAAATCCGGCCAATGCATGAAGGCATAGTCCTGTCGGAACAGCCCCGGGGCGATATTTTGGGCAATTAGGGAGGCTTCAATCAGGAAGGTGCCTGAACCGCACATGGGATCGTAAAAATCGCTTTGACCTTTCCATCCGGCCATCAGTAACATACCGGCTGCCAGCGCTTCTGAGATGGGTGCTTCGGTGGCTGCCACCTTGTAGCCTCGTTTGTGCAGACTTTCACCGCTGCTATCCAGAGACAGGGTCACGCGCGTGCCCGCGATATGTACATTAAGGTATAGGTCGGGGTGGGTGAGTTGGACATTGGGGCGTTTGCCCTCTTTGGCTACCCACCAATCGGCGATGGCATCCTTGACGCGGTAGGTGACATATTTGGAGTGACGAAACTCTTCGCTATAAACGGTGGAATCGATGCTGAAACCGGTGTTGACACTCATATATTCTGCCCAATCCACTTCTTTGGCATGGGCATAGACCTCATCGGCATCGCGTGCGGTGAAACTGACGATGGGAACCAGTACGCGTGAGGCGGTACGCAGACACAGGTTGGCGCGGTAGAGGATCGTCTTGTCTCCCGTAAAACTGACCGCGCGACGTTCTATTTGGATATTGTTGGCTCCCAGTTCGGTTAATTCACCTGCCAAAACTTCTTCCAATCCTTTGAAGGTTTTGGCCAACATTGGAAATTCTTTCATCGATTTCTAAATTTTGGTACAAAAGTACTGCTTTTTTTGCACATATCAAAAAAAAAGTGTATTTTTGCAACCTATTCGTAACAATTATGATTCAATTTGTGACAGAACAAGTGTCTATGCCCGATTTGGATACCTCCAAAGTGCAACGTTGGATACATCGGGTAGCCGCCGAATATCATTTGGCGGTAGGCGATATTACGTATATCTTTTGTTCGGATGATCGCATTCTGGAAGTCAATCGTCAATTTTTGGGGCACGATTATTATACGGATGTGATTACGTTTGATTATTCCACGGCTCAGTGTGTGAGTGGGGATATCTATATATCCCTGGAGACGGTGTTATCCAATGCTGAAAAAGAATCGGTGGAATTCTTGGACGAACTCCACCGAATCATCATTCATGGTGTGCTTCATCTTACCGGTCAGGAGGATAAAACTCCTGAGACCCGGGAAGAGATGACCCGCAAGGAGAATGCCGCCCTGCGTTTGTTGTAGTCTTTATTTCTTTTTTGCCTCGTCAGCGTAGGCTGCAAACGGGAAGGTCAGGCATGCGGTACCATCCATCGTTGGTTCGTTGGTGGAATAGTCGTGCAGGCAATCGTGATAAACCATCACGGTAGGCTGATAGCGCATATAGTTCAAACCTTCGCCTTTGGGGTTCACGCCTTCCATACCTTCGAGGTTGACACCTTTCAGAGAGTTGAAGATGGCGCTATACACAGGGCCGTCTACCAGACCTCCGGTGGTATTTCCATTTTCCACAATAATCTTGTAGGAGTGCGGTTGCAGCGGGTAGTTGGTTGCTCCCGGCAATTCGACAATCATACATACACCCCAAGGGTTGCAACCCAGCAGCCAGTCGCGCAGGGCAGACTCCATGTAGATATAGGTTTCGTCGCCGGTGAGTTGACGGTATACGATACATTGGGTGAGCATGGCGGTGGTGAGGTTGTTGGAGCACCAGATGGACGGAATACCATAGAGGAATCCCTGGTGTACCGGTGCACCATGGATGGCGCGTTGGTAAACGGAATCGATACCCATACGCAGGTATTCAATAAACTCAGCACGCACTTTCTTGTCGCCATCCATTGCCAGGCGGTAGTGACCGATGTTCATAAACGGATACCACTCATAATGGCGTGCGGTGTCCACACCCATCCATGGGGTGGTTTTTTCCTGGCGGCCATACTCAGCAGCCTCTTTGAGATACTTACTCTTACCCGTTTGGCGCCACATCTCATAGGCTCCCAGTTCCATATCGTCCACCCAGTTGGTTTCCTCATAGATATAAGGACTCACCACGCTGGCTGTTTGGCTGAATCCGGGATAGAGTACACCTTGCATGTAGGCGTCCAATGCTTTTTTACCGATGCGTTGGGCCAGTTCGGGATAGAACGGAGCCAAAATCTTACTACCCAAGGCAAAATCGGAGGCATATTTGCCCACGATGGAGGCCTTACCGGTAGAGATGTTCATAAATTTGCCTCGTTGTTGCGGTTTGCCGGATACGAAATACAGTGGACGTCCGTTATTGGGTCCCCAACCATAATCGGCAATATCGTTTTTGGGGAAATGCATTCCTTTGTGGTCACGGTCATCGGCTAACTGGTTGTAGAACTCTCCGGGAGCGGGATTGAGGCGATCCATCCAATCCAGGCCCCAACGAATCTCATCTACGATATCAGGTATGCCATTGGCACCCTTTTCGCCATTGGTGCTCCACTCATCTCCAAACTGTTCGGGATAACGCTCATAGGCAAGCATCATTTGGTAGATGGCGTTGGCGGTAGTGGTGACATACTGTAAGCAGTCGCTGGCATCATGCCATCCGCCGCGGGCATCCAGATACTGACCGTTTTTGGACTCATCCGGGTGGTAACTGATATAGCCATCGTGTACGTGGCAGCTGTCGCCCAGGTAGGCATTCCAACCGCAACGTTGTTGACGCATATATTCCAAAGGAAAATCTGCCAAACCATCAAAAACGTGGCTGGAGATTAAGAATGAATCGGACGTTACGCCATCAATGGTCAGTGTATGCCAACCTTCCTCTTTCATGTCGGAGAAATCGTAGCGTTCATAACTCCAGTTGGCGCTGTCGCCGCGCATGATAACGGCTACTTTTTTGGCGTTGGGTAAATAACCAATTTGTGAAACTCGAATAATTGTCTCCGCTTGCAGTCCAAGGCAAAGCAGTAAGGACAAAAGAATAAATGTCTTTCGCATGGTTGTGTGTTGTTTTTGTTGTTGTGTTGTGTGTATAAAAAAACAAGAGCAAGACCCTGTCGCAGGGACTTGCTCTTGCATGGGTTTAGTCTTTGAACTTAGCGCAAAGATACTCGCGATTCAGGCGGGCAATATTGGCCAGGCTGACCGATTTGGGGCACTCTGCTGCGCAGGCACCGGTATTGGTGCAGTTACCAAATCCCAGTTCGTCCATTTTAGCCACCATGGCTTTGGCACGCTTAGCCGCCTCAATCTTACCTTGTGGCAGAAGGGCCAACTGGCTTACCTTGGCGCTGACGAACAGCATGGCAGAACCATTTTTGCAGGCAGCAGCGCAAGCACCGCAACCGATGCAGGAAGCCGCATCCATGGCTTCGTCTGCTACGGGTTTGGGAATGGCGATGGCATTTGCGTCCGGTACGCCACCGGTGTTGACGCTGACGAAACCACCGGCTTGCATGATTCTGTCATAAGCCTGACGGTCTACCATCAGGTCCTTGATAACAGGGAATGCGCGGCTGCGCCAGGGTTCTACGGTAATCGTTTCCCCATCGTGGAAGTGGCGCATGTGGAGCTGGCAGGTCGTGATGGCACTGTCTGGTCCGTGAGGGTGACCATTGACATACATGGAGCACATACCGCAAATACCTTCACGGCAATCGTGATCGAAGGCGATAGGATCTTTATGCTCAGCAATGAGTTGTTCATTGAGGATATCAATCATTTCCAGGAAGGAAGCTCCTTGGAAGATATGATTGAGTTCGTAGGTTTCAAAATGACCTGCTACTTTCGGTCCGGCCTGACGCCAAACGCGAACTTTAATATTGATATAGCTATCCATAATAACTTTAAACTTTAAACTTTAAACTATGCCTTATAGTTACGCATTTTGCGTTCCGTGAACTCATATTCCAGAGGTTCTTTAATCAGTTCGGGTTCGCTGTCTTCGCCGGTATATTTCCAGCAACCTACATAAGCGAACTTATCATCCTGACGCAGCGCTTCGCCTTCTTCCGTCTGGTATTCCTCACGGAAGTGACCACCGCAGCTCTCTTCACGATGGAGGGCATCGACGGCCATCAAACGACCGATTTCAATAAAGTCGCTCAGACGCAGGGCTTTTTCCAGTTCGTTGTTCAGGCTGTTGGCCTCGCCGGGGATGTATACATTGCTCCAGAACTCTTTTTTGATGGCATCAATCTTGGCAATGGCTTCTTTGAGGCTCTCTGCGGTACGACCCATACCCACAAAGTCCCACATAATGAGACCCAGTTCCTTGTGAATGGAATCCACCGAGCGTTTACCCTGGATAGCCATCAGGCGTTGAATCTTATCTTCTACTTTCTTTTCAGCCTCAGCAAACTCAGGCAGGTCGGTGGACATACGAGGAACGCCAATCTGGTCGCTCAGATAGTTTTGAATGGTGTAAGGCAATACGAAGTAACCATCTGCCAGACCCTGCATCAGGGCTGATGCGCCCAGACGGTTGGCTCCGTGGTCGGAGAAGTTGGCTTCACCGATACAGAACAGACCCTTGACGCTGGTTTGCAGTTCGTAGTCAACCCATATACCACCCATGGTATAGTGAATGGCGGGGAAGATCATCATGGGGTTCTCGTAAGGGTTCTCGTCGGTAATCTTCTCATACATTTGGAACAGGTTACCATATTTCTGTGCTACGACATCTTTACCCAGGCGTTGGATAGCGTCGGAGAAATCCAGGAATACGGCCAAACCGGTGTTGTTGACACCATAGCCCTTGTCGCAACGCTCTTTGGCAGCGCGAGATGCCACATCACGCGGAACGAGGTTTCCGAAGGCCGGATAACGACGCTCCAAGTAGTAGTCACGATCCTCTTCGGGAATATCACGACCTTTGATTTCACCGGCTTGCAGGCGTTTGGCATCTTCGAGTTTTTTAGGTACCCAGATACGTCCATCGTTACGAAGGGATTCGGACATCAGGGTTAACTTACTTTGGAAGTCCCCATGTTTAGGAATGCAGGTGGGGTGAATCTGGGCGTAGCAGGGATTGGCAAAATAGGCACCATGACGGTACATCTGCATGGCAG
The DNA here is from genome assembly GCA_002317295.1 of Bacteroidales bacterium UBA1714. Lineage (GTDB taxonomy): Bacteria > Bacteroidota > Bacteroidia > Bacteroidales > Paludibacteraceae > Colicola. The sequence continues at coordinate 11,447 of DCIY01000009.1, read as the reverse complement.
CAGAACCGTTACTTGCCATGGCGTTGGTGCTGAGGAAGAAGGTGTTGCCATAACCACCGCTGGCAATCACCACGGCGTGAGCGAAGTAACGCTCAATGCGACCGGTTACCAGGTTGCGGGCGATAATACCTCGTGCACGAGCTTCACCGTTTTCGTCCTTGATCATCACGATATCCAGCATCTCGTGACGATTGTACATTTTGACCTTGCCTTTACCGATTTGGCGGCAGAGGGCAGAGTAGGCACCCAATAACAGTTGTTGACCGGTTTGTCCCTTGGCATAGAATGTACGGCTGACCTGGGCTCCACCGAAGGAACGGTTGTCCAGCAGTCCTCCATATTCACGGGCAAAAGGAACACCTTGTGCCACGCATTGGTCAATGATATTGTTGCTCACTTCTGCCAAACGGTATACATTGGCTTCGCGAGCACGGTAGTCACCACCCTTGATGGTATCGTAGTATAAACGATAAATGCTGTCGCCATCGTTTTGATAGTTTTTGGCTGCGTTGATACCGCCCTGTGCTGCAATAGAGTGTGCACGACGGGGGCTGTCCTGGATACAGAAGTTGAGGACATTAAATCCCAGTTCTGCCAAGGTGGCGGCAGCGCTGGCACCTGCCAAACCGGTACCCACCACGATAATATCCAAACGACGCTTGTTAGCCGGGTTCACCAATTTCTGATGATCCTTATAATTGGTCCACTTTTCAGCCAAAGGACCTGCAGGAATCTTCGCCATTTCAGGCGTGATTATTTTTGTATCTTGAATAGTTGCCATAATTGTATTGACTATTTGACGATTTACCATTTACCATTAAGCGGCCAACATGCCGATGTTGACTCCAAGGAAGTATAATACAACAATCATAAACAAACCCACAGCCAGGGTAGCAAAGATGGTGCCAATGACTTTGATTCGTTTTAACCAGATGAGGTTGCTCCAACCGAGTGTCTGAAGAGCGGACCATACGCCATGACTGAGGTGGAACCACAGTGCGCATAACCATACGATGTAAGCCAGACAGTAGATGATACCGCACCATCCGTTGGTGAACAGGTATTTCACAATCGCGCTACCATCTTGAGGATTAAACACGGAAGTAGCAATACCGGTCAACTCTGCAAACTGCATCTTGAACCACATGTTGTACAAGTGCAGGCACAAACCCAAAATAACGATAATACCGAGAACCAGCATGTTCTTGGACTGCCACTCCACACCCTCCGGGCAAGTCTCGACGGCATAGCGGCTGTTTCCGCGTGCACGACGATTTTGGAAAGTGAGGTAGAAGGCGTACAGGAAGTGTACGAGGACACCCAATGCCAATACCAATGTTCCGGCGATGGCATACCAGTTAGCACCTAACATTTCGCAAATCCAGTTGTATCCCTGGGTTCCGAAGAGATCATCCACCACCAGGCAGATGTTCATCGAACCGTGGAACAAAAGGAAGAGAACCAAAAATAAGCCAGTAATGCTCATGATGAACTTACGGCCAATGGAAGAATCTTTTAACCACATAGTTTTGATTGAAAATTTATTTTATTGTTAATAATTTATAGGATTTCCTTAATTTGCGTGCAAAGGTACAAAAAAATTTGCATATGTGCAATTATTTTCGTAATTTTGCACGATTTTATGAGCAAAAAGTCGTTATATAGGATGATTTGGATTTTCATAGTGTCTATGAATATCCTTCCTGTATGCGCTCAAATCAAAGGGGCGGGAAGCAGTGTTTATCATTTTATGAGTCTGCCCTATTCTGCCCGATTAAATGCTTTGGGAGGTGATAATGTGGCCATTCAGGATGGCGATATCAGTATGGCGATGATGAATCCTGCTCTGCTATGTGCCTCCACGGATAAGGTATTGCAGTTGAACTATGCCTATTATTTTGAAGGAACGATGTTTGGAAGTGTGATTTATGGTCATAATTTCGGGCGTTCGTCTCTGGAACGGGCGCATGAGGGGGAAGTGGATAAGCCCAACTATTTTGCAGCGGGTATTCATTATCTGAACTATGGTTCCATGCAGTACGCCGATGTGGATGGCAATCTGATAGGAGGTTCATTTTCCGCACATGATATATTGGTGGATTTGATGTATGCCCGTCAGTTGGGTCCGCTGTTTACGGTGGGTGTGAGTCTGAAGCCTATTTATTCCATATATGAAGTGTACAACGCTTTTGCATTGGGTGCCGATGTGGGCGGACATTTTCAAACGAAGGATTCGACCTTTCAAATGGGTTTGACTCTTCGGAATATGGGTTGGCAGTTAAAGAGTTTTTACAGTCAGGAGGGAGGCCAAACTCGTGAATCGTTGCCGTTGAATCTGGAATTGGGTTTGGCCTATCGTTTCAAGCACGCGCCCATTCGACTGAATATGACGGTGCATAACCTGCAAACGTGGAATTTGAATTATCAGTTGTCCAATATTGCATCGGATGATATCAAGGAGGTGACATGGTATGATATGATGTTTCGTCATACCATTTTTGCCGTGGATATTGTTCCCAAGAGTGAGAGTTTTTATTTGACATTGAGTTACAATCATCGTCGTCGTGCGGAGATGCAGTTGGCAGACCAGCGTTCGCTGGCAGGATTTGCATTGGGTGGCGGTTTAAAAATCAAGCAGGTGCGTGTAGGTTTTGCGATGAGTCAGTATACCAAATCGACTTTTACCTACCAAGCCTCCGTGACTTTGGATATAAATTCCATGATGAAATAAATATGAAGAAGATTATCGTGGCCATTGACGGTTATTCGTCCTGTGGCAAATCGACCATTGCCAAGCAGTTGGCCCAATATGCAGGTTATAATTATATTGATACCGGAGCCATGTATCGTGCTGTGGCGTGGTATTGTCTGAAAACGGGCGAGGAACCTTTGCAGGCGATTGAGCATATCCAAGTGGATTTTCGTCATCATCACGTCTGTGTCAATGGTGAGGATGTGGAAGGGCAGATACGCACCCTGGAGGTGGGGAATCAGGCTTCGCAGATTTCGACCATTCGTGAAGTGCGTGCTTTTCTGGTGCGTGAGCAGCAGGCTATGGGAATAGCCAAAGGGATTGTGATGGACGGAAGAGATATTGGTACGGTGGTTTTTCCGCAAGCAGAACTCAAATTGTTTTTGACTGCTGCGCCTGAAGTTCGTGCCCAGCGTCGGTTTGACGAATTGGCAGCAAAGGGTGAGCATCCGGTGATGGCTGATGTGTTGGCCGATGTGAATGATCGCGATTATCGGGATACTCATCGTCAGGAATCTCCTTTGCGTCAGGCTGAGGATGCCATCGTGGTGGATAATTCTCAAATGACACGAGAGCAGCAACTGGCGCATGTGATTGCGTTATTTGATCAGGTGGTGGAGGCATAAGAGCATGACGATAACCATAGATACCCATTCAGGGTTTTGCTTTGGCGTCACCAGTGCGATTAGTAAAGCCGAAGAGGAACTTGGTAAAGGTCCTTTGTACTGTTTGGGGGATATTGTTCACAACAGTGAAGAAGTGGCTCGGTTGGAGCAAGCCGGATTGCAAACCATTGACCATACCCAATTGGGGCAACTGACGAGTGGTCGTGTGTTATTACGGGCTCATGGCGAACCTCCGTCCACGTATCAGACGGCGAATCAGCAATCGTTGGAAATCATTGATGCTACCTGTCCGGTGGTCAAGAAACTGCAGGAGCGTATCCGGGCCACCTATCGCAATCATCCTCAGGCGCAAGTGCTTATTTATGGCAAGGTGGGTCATGCCGAGGTGGTGGGATTGCAGGGGCAAACGGACGATACGGCCTTGGTGATAGAAGGGGAAAAGGATTTGGACAAAATCGATTATACCAGGGAGTTGTACCTGTTTTCTCAAACGACCATGTCCATTGCCGATTTTCAGCACATGGTAGAATGCATTCGTATGCGTGCGTTGGGTCGATTTGAGTATCATGATACCATTTGCCGCAATGTGGCCAATCGGGTGGAGCAGTTACGGCAGTTTGCCCGTCAGCAGGATTATGTCTTGTTTGTTGGTGGTCAAAAGTCCAGTAATGCCAAGGTGTTATTCTCGTGTTGTGTTGAGGCCAATGAACATACGATTTTTATCAGCAGTCCGAGTGATATCACCCCGGATATCCTTCCCGCCGGAGTCAACAGGGTAGGTATATGTGGTGCCACCTCGACTCCGCTGTGGCTTATGGAATCTGTTGCTCAATCATTACGTGCAACAGGTCTTTAGGTCTAACTTTAAATATTCAACAGGCCTTTGGGCCGTTAAACCAGATAAACATATGGAATATCAGATTAAAACTATTGGAGTATTAACCTCCGGAGGAGATGCCCCAGGAATGAATGCCGCCCTTCGTGCCATCACGCGTGGAGCGATTTACAATGGAATCAAAGTCAAAGCGATTTTTCGTGGATACAAAGGACTGATAGATGGGGATATACAGGAGTTTACCACTCAGGATGTCAGTGGTATTATTCAGCGAGGAGGAACGATTATTCGTTCCGCCCGTTGTGATGAGTTTAGAACACCCGAAGGGCGTAAACAGGCCTATGATACGCTTGTTAAGGAGCAGATAGATGCTTTGATTGTCATTGGAGGCGATGGCACTTTCACGGGCGCGCGCATGCTGGCACAAGAATATAATGTGCCGGTGATTGGCGTTCCCGGAACCATTGATAACGATTTGTGGGGAACCGATTACACGATTGGTTATGATACGGCTCTGAATACCATCATGGATTGTGTGGATAAGCTGCGGGATACAGGAACGAGTCACGAACGGGTGTTTGTGGTGGAAGTGATGGGACGCGATGCCGGATTTTTGACGCTCAATGCTACCATTGCTGCCGGAGCGGAAGCTGCGATTATTCCGGAGCGTGCTACGGTGGAGGAGCAGATTGAAGAAGCGATTGGTCAAGGGCGTCGCAAACACAAGAACTCCGCCATCTTATTGGTTCAGGAACATGCTATTCCCGGAGGTGCACAGGCGGTGGCCAAGATGATTGAGCAACGTCATCCGGAGTACGGTACCCGGGTTACCATTTTGGGTCACCTGCAACGAGGAGGCAGTCCTACAGCATTTGACCGTATATTGGCATCTCAGTTAGGCGGTTATGCCATCAAGGCCCTGTTGGAAGAGCAACGCTCCATCATGGTAGGTATTCGTGATAATGAGATTGTATACGTTCCGCTTTCTCAGGCGATTCAACAAAAGAAGGACATCCCATCCGATCGATGGAACGCCCTTCATATGCTCAGTATTTAGGTTAGGAAAGGATATCAATCCTGCAACGGAACACCTAATAAGGTATAGTACACACCATTGATCCACAACACCATCTGCCCATGGCGCCATACCCATTGAGCGGAAGATGTGGACAATGGTGTGTGTGCTTGGGTGTGTTCCAGGTCGGTGGGCTCTTTCCAATTCGGATAATGGACCAGGATATCCTTGAGTTGGATAGCGTAGGCAGTGTTGGTCTTGGGATTATTGAGTCCGAAGACTATTTCGTCTATCGTTATGGGATATACTCCCTGATCCTGTATGGAAGCGATATGATCCAGTCCCACCCATATCAATGTATCCTGATTCAGGGGCAATACCGCGCTAAACTTATAGGATTGTTTATGCTGGTAGGCGTCTGTACCGGTGATGGTTATCGTATGGACGGGTGCTGTGGATTGAACCTGACAAATCAAACTGTCGGGACATCCCCACAAACGCTGATGGATGGGCATGGCGATGGTGACATTGCGGGTTTTGGTTAAGGTAAATGCCGTGTCCAAAGAGGCATGTTCGTGTTCTACCTTATCCCCATTGGCCCTCAGTACGGGGGCTGATGACAGTTCTACAATAGCCATTAAGGTGTCCCGATATTCTCCCAATGCGCCCATGATCCGCGTTTTTCCATTTTGCAACCCTACGATTTGTCCCTCTTCCACCATAGCGATGGAAGGGTCTTCGCTGGTCCATGTCAGTGCGATGGGATCGATGGGCAATACCAGTTCGCCGGATAAGGCATTTACTTCCATCTTATATCCGCTATTGCCTACGATGACACTGTCCAGGCGAAGTTGTACTTGTCCATCGCGTATACGGATGGTCTTAGATACGGTGGCTGTTCCATAACTGGCCGTTAAGGTTCCTTCTCCATTCACGGGATTGGCGGTAAATGTTCGTCCGTCTTCGGAAATGGTTCCCAGTGTAGCAGGCTCTACACTCAGGGTAAAATCCTGAAAATCGTGGGTTATCAAATTTCCTTCGGCCGTATAGGCACGAACCTGAGGGGTATAGGAAGCATAGGCGGGTATGTCGGTGGGTGTAGCATCCACATATCGCAATTGACCGGCTACTTGGGAGTCCGGTGCGGTGGAGAAAAGCCACAAACCATTATTGAGTGCGCGCGGGGTAGCTTCTGTTGTTTTGTTTTGCACCACACCAAACAACCCGAGTTGGGCACTGCCGCCTCCGTCGCAACCGACGGCATAGGTGGCACCACATTGACGAAAGACATCGCACATCTCGGCGGTAGACATACCCGGTGTTTGCATCACCATGAGCCACAGGCGATTGCCTTGAGCGTTGGTTGCCATGCCCGTGCGCGCATACACTTGCGTGTTGTAACCTTCATTATAATTACGTTGGGTGAGTGTGTCCGCTGCCATGCACAGGGCATTGCCCATACACAGTTGCTGGATATTGGGGCGGGACTGGTCGTTGGTGGAGTAGAATCCCAGATTCATGGTAAATGTACTGCCTACCTGCAATCCTTGTACAAAATCCGCTCCGGTGCCACGACATTGCAAGGCGCCATGGCCTTGTGGAATGGTTGTACCTCCGGTGGTATTGATGGCGGTTACCGTACACTGAATATCTGAGTTGATGCGCCATTGGTCCACACTGAAAATCACTTCGGTTCCTGCAAACGTGCGGGTGGGGTAGGATAACTTATAGTTAAACAACGCAATTTCGTCCGTATTGGGATCGGTGCGCTGGCGGTTGCAGTCACGCAGGGAATAGGACTGTTCGCCAATCGTTATCTTGCCATCCCAGGCAAAATTGTCCATGATGCACTTACCGGCCTGATCGATGGCCACATATCCCATATCGTTCCACCCTTTTACACCGGTGTTTTGTGCACCCATATTCCATTCGTCCGGTTGGGTGGCAATGACGCCATCGGTCACGGTACCGCCGGTAGGGTTACCCGCCAAACCGATGGACGAAGAGGATGAGGTCCAAAAGAAGTTACAATTGACATTGCCAATGGTTCGGTGATTGGGTGCATCGAGGGCCGCATGGGCTGCGGCTACGGTTTCGAATACGCCAATCTGTCCTTTGGCATTGCGTTGCTCCACTTTGACATAGGGATTGGTCAGGTCGGCTTCCAGTATGTACAGTTGCACGGTTCGGGAGGAGGTCATGGTGACGGCATAGCGGGAATAGGTACAACCCGGTCCGACCATGTAGGACTCGATGCTATCTATTGGGCAGGACTTGCCCTGAATGGTGATGGAACCTTTGGCAGCGTCCATGGACAGACTGATGCCTAATACAAAAATAAGAAAAAGGTGTTGTTTCATAGATGTAGATACAATAGCCCCCAATTCGTGCAGAACCAGGGGCTATTGATGACGAATGATAATTACTTATTCAGAGCTAATGCTACATTTACGGCACAAGCAACGGTGCAACCTACCATTGGATTATTACCAATACCCAGGAAGCCCATCATCTCCACGTGAGCAGGCACAGAAGAGGAACCTGCAAACTGAGCGTCGCTGTGCATACGGCCCATGGTGTCGGTCATACCATAAGAAGCAGGACCTGCGGCCATATTATCCGGGTGCAAGGTACGACCCGTACCACCACCGGAGGCTACGCTGAAGTAAGGCTTACCGGCCAGGATACGCTCTTTCTTATACGTACCGGCAACGGGGTGCTGGAAGCGAGTGGGGTTGGTGGAGTTACCGGTAATGGATACATCCACATTCTCGTGCCACAGGATCGCTACACCTTCGCGTACATCGTCTGCACCATAGCAGTTGACTTTGGCGCGAGGACCGTTACTGTAAGCTTTGCGACGAACCTCTTTGAGTTCACCGGTGAAGTAATCAAACTCGGTTTGTACATAGGTGAAACCGTTGATACGGCTGATGATCATAGCAGCGTCTTTGCCCAGACCGTTGAGGATGCAGCGGAGGGGTTTTTGACGAACCTTATTGGCCATTTCGGCAATCTTGATGGCTCCTTCGGCAGCAGCGAAAGACTCGTGACCAGCCAGGAAAGCGAAGCACTCGGTCTCCTCGCGGAGCAGACGGGCTGCCAGATTACCATGGCCCAAACCTACCTTGCGGTCATCGGCTACGGAACCCGGAATGCAGAAGGCCTGCAAACCAATACCAATAGCCTCGGCAGCGTCTGCAGCGGATTTGCAACCTTTCTTCAGGGCAATCGCACTACCTACTACATAAGCCCACTTGGCGTTCTCAAAGCAGATACGCTGGGTTTCCTCGCAGGTGATATAGGGATCGAGACCTGCCTTCTCGCAGATTTCGTTGGCTTCTTCGATGGACTTGATACCATTGTCGTTCAGTGCCTTCAGGATTTGCGGCATGCGGCGATCCTGACTCTCAAATTTTACCTCACGTATCATAGTTTACTCCTTTCTTGGATCAATGGATTTAACGGCACCCTGTTCTTTGGTGGTACGACCATATGTACCGGTAACGCTCTTGAGGGCTTCATTAGCGTCCATACCTTTCTTAATAGCGTCCATGAATTTGCCCATATGAACATATTCATAACCGCAAATCTCGTTGTCCTCATCCAGATACTCCTTGGTGATATAACCCTCGGTGAGTTGGAGGTAACGAGGACCTTTGGCCTTGGTGGAGAACAAGGTACCCACCTGGCTTACCAGGCCCTTACCCAGGTCTTCCAAACCGGCGCCGACCATCAAACCACCCTCGGAGAACGCAGACTGCGTACGACCGTAAACGATTTGGAGGAAGAGTTCGCGCATGGCGGTGTTGATAGCGTCGCATACGAGGTCCGTATTCAGGGCTTCCAACAGCGTTTTACCCGGCAAAATCTCCGATGCCATAGCAGCAGAGTGGGTCATACCCGAGCAACCGATGGTTTCTACCAATGCTTCTTCGATAATACCATTCTTGACATTCAGTGTCAACTTGCATGCACCCTGTTGGGGAGCACACCAACCTATACCATGGGTCAGGCCCGAGATATCACTAATCTCTTTGGCTTTTACCCACTTACCCTCTTCGGGAATTGGAGCGGGTCCATGATGAGGACCTTTCGCTACCTGGCACATGTTCTGTACCTCTTTGGAATAAATCATAATTGTAATTAATGTTTAAGTGTATTGATATAATAGTTTGTTCGTAAACTGTCACACAAATGATAGGGGTTACTCAACAGCGCCTTGGTGGAGAAATAGACCTCGCCCCGTACCTCGGGAATCGTCCGGTTAAGCTTCAATTGGTCAATAATCTCGTGCGGGTTCTCCCAGCGATGCGTTTGCTTATACGCGGCCATACCCGTCAGCAACTTACAACCCGTTTGTCTGGCTGCATCCGACCACCAGCGTACCAATGTGGCGTAGTCGCTTCCCGGTTGACCAATATACCAGTATAGCTGCGGGCAGACATAAGTAATCCAACCTTGCTCCATCCACAGCAAGATGTCCGCATATAGGTCGTCATAGTTAGTCATCTCACGCGTATCGCTACCGCGCAAGTCCTGGCTCTGGTTACGCCATACACCAAACGGCGATATACCGAACTCCACCTGGGGATTGATGCGCTGAATCGTCTCATGAATCTCCCGAATGGCCATATTCACATTATTGCGACGCCAGTCCTCTATATTCGTGTACCCGCGCGGGTGTTGCGCAAAGCACGCACTATCCGGCAGTACTTCGCCCTCGATATGGTAGGGATAGAAGTAGTCGTCCATGTGGATACCCTGGACATCGTAGCGCGAAATAACATCCGCCACCACATCGCACAACCACTTGCGCGTTTCGTCCAGTCCCGGTTCAAAGTACCACTGCTTGCCATAGCGCCAAAACCATTCGGGGTGCTGAAAATAGATATGGTCTTTGGCCAAATCGTCCAAACCAAAACCGTTGGTGATGCGATACGGATTGAGCCATACATGTACGACCATGCCACGCTGATGGGCCTGCTGAATCGTAAATGCCAACGGATCATATTCGGGGGTCTGACCCCATGTGCCCTGTTTGCCGGTTAACCAACTGGACCAAGGTTCCATCTTAGACCGATACATGGCATCGGCGGTAGGACGAATCTGAAAGATGATGGCATTGATACCGATGGCGCGAAGCGAATCGAGCATGTCACACATCTCTTGGCGTTGTAACTTAGGCAAACCAATAGCCTGACGCGAGGGCCAGTCAATATTACCAACAGTGGATATCCATGTGGCATGGAAATCGTTTTGTGCGGATGTGCTGAGTGTCAGCACGCCCATAAGAATGATAATTAGGATTCGTTTCATTGACTCAAATATTTTGCGGTGCAAAATTACGCTTTTTTTTTGATATACGCAAATAAAACAACAAAATGCCGTATTTTTTCTATGACCATCCTATACGCATCCTATACGCATGTCCCTATTGTTCCACGCCGAGTTTATCGAGACCTACCGCTGCGTGGAACAATTTACGTTTCCGCAAAAATACCAAGAATTTGCGTAACGTAGTTTACGTTACGCTAAAAGTGGACAATTTTTAAGTTCTATTAAAAAATATCCGAATGGGAACCAGTTTTTAAGAAAAGCAACTTTAATTCTGCATCATTTTGATCCCAAACAAGCAACCAATCAGGTTCGATATGGCATTCCCATAAATTATTGTATTTTCCCGATAGTTTATGAGCTTTATATTTGACTGGTAGTACACCATCTTTAGACAGCAAAGATACAACTTTAGCGAGAGATTGGACGTCCAATCCCCTTTTAACGCATCGTTTTACATCCTTTTTGAAACGATTGGAATAATTAATGCTGTACATAGTCTTTGCCTAAAATTTGAGTAAACATATCTTCAGCACTCTCAGCATGATATACGCGACCATGCTTAACATCGTCAAGAGCTTCATCCAAGCCACATTTACGGTGTGGTTTTAATTGCTCAATAACAACTCCAAGTGAAGTCAGATACTCAAAAAGGCTCTGTCCTGCACGCGTTTTTTCATTAATTTGAATAACGTAAGATGCCATACTCATTTCCTTTCTTTGCGTTTCGCGACGCAAAAGTACTATTTTTTTTTGATATACGCAAATAAAACAACAAAATGCCGTATTTTTTCTATGACCATCCTATACGCATCCTATACGCATGTCCCTATTGTTCCACGCCGAGTTTGTCGAGAACTGATTTGTCCTGAAAAAGGTTTA
>DCIY01000013.1:33995-35100 GCA_002317295.1 Bacteroidales bacterium UBA1714 | reverse complement strand
ATGATGGATTGTGGGTGATAGTACGGAAGATTGCTTAAATGCCCTTAAATCCTTTGTTTATCGGCGTTTAAGCGGTGTTTCATGCGTATGTACGCGCGTAAATAAATAAGGGGTGCAGATGGGCTGAAATGGGCGGTGTTAATGTGTTTGCCAAGTCGTGCCAAGCAAATGCCAAGTAAATGCACAATAAAAGGGGCTCGTAACCCCTCATAATGCAAAGCAAATGCCAAGTAAATGCCAAGTAAATGCACAATTCGTTTTTCTTATCCAAATGCGTAACTAACTGATATATGTACTTTTAACTAAAACAGGTGTGTACAATTCGTTTTGGTGCCCATACATACATCTGCATCAGGAACTCGTATGCATCGCCAAACGTATCTATTTGAGCATCGTCGAAGTCAGCACCTAACTGCATACCTTGAACGGACAAGAGCACACGGGCCAGGAACTTATTGCGAACATTAACACTACTGCCTAATTGGGAACTATCGACCATAAAATCAGAGAACAGTCCTTTGAGGTCATCCTCACTGGGAGTACCTTGGGCACTGGCCTCTATGGCACGGAAGGTGCGTTGAAGCGTGACGTTCAGATTATCGTCCTGCTCACAAGTCTTGCACACATTGCAAAACAATTGGCTCGGAAGGATAAAATAACCCTTCTCTTGCACCATTTGCTCACGGACCGCTTCGGCTATCTTATCATCCAATGCAGCATAATCAAAGTCCGAAACACCTGCCATCTGTTGGAGGTGGTTGATGTAGGACTGCATATTTTCACTCACAAAACGATAAAAGAGCGTACCCAAAACATAGCTCTTAAACTCCCAACCATCAATAGCTCCGCGGAGGTTATTGGCGATTTCCCATATCGTCTTGTGTAACTGATCTCGTTGCGTATTACTCGTTGCCATAATTCGTGGTCATTAAATTCGCTGCAAAATTACAAAAAATTCGCGACATACGCAAATAAAAAATTGCACCCAATTGTTGCATTGTTGCATTGTTGCATAACTTTTGTATTCAAATACTGCATGGTGTCACCTAAAAATAATATATATTATATTATATAATTAATAATACCCCTTTGATTCCCCAAATTT
>DCIY01000013.1:29334-33949 GCA_002317295.1 Bacteroidales bacterium UBA1714 | reverse complement strand
GAATTGACAAGATTCTGCTTATTTTTATGTGCAACAATGCAACAATGCAACACTCTCTTTCTTCGTTTTCGTAGCGGCTTAGCCGCGTGTCGTAGCCGCAGGCGTGTCGTAGGCACGCAGTGCCGTGTCGTACAACCTTTGGTCGTTAAGTATGAGGATAGAGGGAGGATAGTATGCTCTTACCCCCCCCCTTTTTTGCAGTCAACAAATTTAGGACAAGTGTCAACTTTTTTAGGAAAAAGTCAACAAAATCAGTACAACAGGAGTCTACTTATTTCAGGATGGGACTTATTTGGGCCAGTAGCCGCCTTTTTTAGCAACTCCTCGAAACTCGATTCGGTTTTGTTCAGTAAGTACTTTCAAATACCGTTGTGTGGTACGCAAACTGCGGGAAAGACGATTGGACAACGTAGGTGCATTCAAACCCGGCGTACGCGAAATCAAAGAGAACAAAACTTGCTCAAAAGGCTGCTGCGACGGTTGAGGTTGGGAAGATTGGAACAAGCGCAAGATATCCAGCTGAGTCATCATCACCCGATCAGCAATAAACTGTTGAAAAATAGTATCATCACTATGCGATTGCTCCAACGATGACACATACTCCGAGCGAGTGATGGCGGGAATGATGGCTATATTGTAGTCATTACGCATCAGAGCCAGATTCATCAGCAAACGTGCTACACGACCATTGCCATCTACGAATGGGTGGATATACACAAATCGCTTATGCAACTCCGCTGCCAATACCACCGGATGCAACTTACCTTCATGCGCCATATACCATTGCATCAATTGGCGCATGCGTTTGGGTATCTCTGTCACCGGAGCTACCGCAAAACTGCTGCCACTGATAAATACAGGAACGTGTCGGTATTGCCCAGCCCGATCCGAATCTATCTGCTGGTAAAAAAGGCGATGGATAGCACAAACCGTTTCTTCTGTCAAAGGCGCATCATGGCTCAAATCGCACAAGTAATCATACGCTTTGGCATGACCAACTGCTTCATAAATCTCACGCAAAGGTTTACCCTCTATTGTCAATCCGTCCTCAATAATCACCTTGGTTTCGGACTCAGTGAGTGAGTTGCCCTCAATGGCATTGCTGGTGTAGGTCAACCCCACACGATAATACTCACGTAGGGATTGGAGCGTCTCCTTTGACAAAGGACGATATGCCCATAATTGCTGCTGTTGAGCCTCACATTGAGCGAGTTTTTGTTGTAATTCTGCGTTCATTTTACACCGCCATTTTATATGATTTACACCGCCATTTAATGATTTTACACCGCCAAATTCACTGCAAAAGTACAACAAATATTTGGAATGTGCAAAAAAAATGCACTTTTCGGTGCATTTTTTAGTTTAGAGGACGCGGCGTAGCCGCTACGACAACAGGAGTCTACTTATTTCAGGAGGGGACACTGCTTTAATATAATAAACCAAACATCCACAAAGGGATGCGGTTGCGAGAACCTGTTTCAATGCCATCTACGGCGAGATAACTATTGGGTTCGTCCGCAATTTGTTCGAAAGTCTTGCTCTTGCCTCCTACTTCAAACAGGAACTGATGCGCTACCAAAAAGTCCCCCTTATGGGGATAATTAACATCAGTAATGGCACGAAGTTGATTGAAGAAGAAAGACTCACGAATAGTACCAATATCCTGTTTGCTTCCTAAAGCATACATCAGGTTGGGGTTATCCATCATAATCTTGTCGGGACGACTAAGCATCTTCAATGCCTTGGTATTATCAGACAATAATCCCAATAACCCTGCCCGCTGCAGGGCATACAGCATCTTAAGCCCTTGGTTGCGGTCTGTTTCCAGTTCGCGATAGAGGTCAGACATAGTTGGCATTTGTGGTACCTGCTCAGCCAACACCATCAGCATTTTTTTTGCTTTGCGGATAGTATTGATTTCCACTTCCTCAATGGCAGGATAATCCACATCCAATATGTGATTGACCGAACGTAGTAAACGTTGTTGGTAGCCTCGTTTGATTTCTTTGTAGAAAAGATAGTAACCATATTCCAAATAGTGGGCAAAATGCACGAGAATATCCTTGGTTTGCAGGGTAATGGACATCGCTATGTTGAGATGATTTTCTAGAAGTTCTTCCAGTGCAACCGCAGGCGTGGAGACAACGCCCTCAAAGGCCAAAAACTCCCGGAAAGATAATCCATATAATGGGTACTCTACCACTCGACGGGACAAATCGGCCAATCCGCTTTCCAGATGCAACAAACTGCTGCCAGAGAAAACAATATGCATGTCAGGGCAGTCGTCATAGATATTTTTCAGCGCAATCTGCCAAGGTTTATAATGGTGTACTTCGTCTAAGAATAAGTATCTGCCACCATGGGCATAATAGCAAGTGACTACATCATACATCTGAGACGGTTATGATACCCCTGTATAAGGCTGCTGATTTCATCTAAATTATCCATGGATCAGTGTTTTAAAATATGATATAAGCAATATATTTAGTGTTTCGAAACACTGTTTATGCAATATACTTAGTGTTTCTATTTACTAAATTCGGCCGCAAAGATACAACGATTTTTTGGAATACGCAAATATTTGGAAAAAAAAGTCTACTTATTTTAGGAAAAGACACTTAACTGCCAAAATGGCAGTGAGGGGAGATTGGCATGGTTTTGGTACTAACGATAACGTAAACGTAGACGTAGATGTAGACGTAGACGTAAACGTAGACGATAACTATTTAAAAACTATATACAATTATGGCAAAAGGAACGATTGGGGTAACGTCGGATAACATTTTCCCCGTGATTAAGAAATTTTTGTACAGCGACCATGAGATTTTTCTTCGTGAGTTGATTTCGAATGCCGTGGATGCCACGCAAAAACTCAAAACATTGGCCAGCGTAGGCGAAGCCAAGGGCGATTTGGGCGACACGCGCGTACGCGTACTTATAGATAAAAATAAGAAGACCCTGACGGTTCAGGATCATGGTATCGGCATGAGTGCAGAAGAGGTGGATAAGTACATCAACCAGATTGCCTTCTCCGGTGCGGAAGAATTTTTGGACAAGTACAAAGACAAAACGGAAGCCATCATTGGTCATTTTGGTTTGGGATTTTATTCCGCCTTTATGGTTAGTGACAAGGTGGAGATCTTCTCTCTCAGTTATCGGGAAGACGCCAAGGCGGTGCATTGGGCATGTACCGGCGATCCGGAATACACGATGGAGGATACCATCAAGTCCGAGCGCGGAACGGATATCGTACTGCATATCAGTGACGAGTTTCAGCAATATCTGGAGGACGCTACGATTGAGGGCTTGTTGAAGAAATACTGCAAGTTCCTGCCCGTGGAGATTGTGTTTGGCAAAAAGAAGGAATGGAAAGACGGCAAAGAGGTGGAGACCGAAGAGGACAATGTCATCAACGATATCAATCCTGCCTGGACGAGAAAACCGGCCGACCTGAAAGACGAGGACTATGACAAGTTCTACCACGAGTTGTACCCCAGCCAGATGGACGAACCGTTGTTTCATATCCATCTGAACGTCGATTATCCGTTTAACCTGACCGGTATACTGTATTTCCCGAAGATTAAATCCAATCTGGATGTGCATCGCAACAAGATTCAGTTGTACTGCAACCAGGTCTATGTGACCGATGAGGTGGAGAATATTGTGCCCGAGTACCTCACCCTACTCCATGGCGTGTTGGACAGTCCGGATATTCCGCTGAACGTGAGCCGTTCGTACTTGCAGTCAGATAATAATGTGAAGAAGATTTCTTCGCACATTACCAAGAAGGTAGCGGACAAACTGGCAGAAATGTACAAGGACAATAAAGAGGACTTTGAGAAGAAGTGGGACGACATCAAGATGTTTATTCAGTTTGGCATGCTCACCGACGAGAAGTTCTATGAGCGCGCCATCGGGTTCTGCCTATTGAAAGGGCTGAAAGGCGGAGAGGCGGAGAGGCTGAAGGGCGCGGACTGCGTCCTAGAGGCGAAAGGCGCGGACTGCGTCCTAGAGGATGAAGGGCTGAAAGGCGAGGGGAGTCTGTACCATACCTTGGAAGAGTATAAGGAGATTATCAAGGACAAGCAAACGGATAAGGATGGTAATTTGGTGATACTGTACACCAACGATCCGGATGCGCACTATACCTATATCGAGCGGGCCAAGGAGAAGGGATATGATGTGCTGATGATGGATGGCGAACTGGACGTTCATCAGATATCACAATGGGAGCAAAAGAACGAGAAACTGCGTTTTGTTCGCATTGACAGCGATATCGTGGAGAACCTGATTAAGAAAGAAGACGCTCAGGCAGACACCTATACCGAGGAGCAGAAAGAGGGTTTACGCAAAGCCGTTGAGGCCATTTTGCCCGAGGATAAAAAGCTGAATTACTACGTATCGTTTGAGCCTGCAGCTGCCGATGCACTGCCTGTGTTCCTGACCCAAAACGAGTTTATGCGCCGAATGAAAGAGATGTCCCAACATCAACAGGGCATGTCGTTCTATGGCCAAATGCCCGATCAGTACAATATCGTGCTCAACACCAATCACCCGGCCATTCAGGCGCTGATTGAAGGGCGGAAAGGCGAGGAGGCTGAAGGGCTGAAGGGCG
>DCIY01000013.1:0-29195 GCA_002317295.1 Bacteroidales bacterium UBA1714 | reverse complement strand
GCGGAGAGGCGGAAAGGCGAGGAGGAGCGGATTAAGCAATTGGTGGATATTGCCTTCCTGGCCAGTGGTTTGCTCAAGGGTGAAGCTTTGGCCAAATTTGTGAAACGCAGCGTCGATTTGTTATAATATGACTTATTTTCTGAGCGATGCCCACCTTGGTTCCAGAGCCCTGTCTGATGCACAAGCACATCAGGCCGGGCTCGTGGAGTTATTACACCAGATGCGTCAGGACGCCCGTGAAATCTACATTTTAGGCGACTTGTTCGATTACTGGTTTGAGTACCTGTGGCCGGATAAGAGCAAGCGTCAGTACTCCCCCGTACTGGAGGCCATTCGTCAACTGACCGATAGCGGCATTGCCGTTCATTTCTTTATCGGCAACCACGATATCTGGACCTTTGGTCAATTGGCCAAACTGACCGGCATGACGATTCATCGTCATCCGGAAACCATCATACTCCATGGTAAGCGCTGCTTGATGGCCCACGGAGACGGATTGGTGCCCAGCGACTACCTGAAGCGTCTGCCCAAACCCGTGCAGCGCAAGATACGCAAGTTTAAGTGGTTGCGCGCCCTTTTTCACCACCCCATCGCCCAGGCCTTGTACCGTTGCGTGCCGCCCTGTGTGGGCAATGCCATTGGGTATCGATGGGCCAAAAAGAGCCGGCTGCGTGATTTGAATCATCCTTGTGGGTACAAGGGGGAAGATCGGGAGGAGTTGGTGTTGTACGCCAAGGAACAGGAGCAACGGGGGGAGCACTATGATTACTATATCTTTGGTCACCGCCATATCGAGTTGGATCTGATGACGGTCACCCAATCGCGTGTGGTGATATTGGGCGACTGCTTCCGGCAGTGGACCTATGCACAAATGGATGATAACGGAAATTTACAATTATGCATACACGAGAAGAACAATTAGCAGCCATGGACCGTCTGTTGACGATTATGGACGAGTTACGGGAGAAATGTCCCTGGGACAAGAAACAGACATTTGAATCGCTGCGTCAAAACACGATAGAGGAAACGTACGAGTTGTGCAGTGCGCTGATTCGTAACGACAAGGACGAGATTGCCAAGGAATTGGGGGATGTGTTGTTGCACGTCGTTTTTTATGCCAAGATTGGCAGCGAGACAGGCGATTTTGATATGGCCGATGTGTGCAACCGCATTTCGGACAAACTGGTGTTTCGTCACCCGCACGTCTATGGCGAAGTAGCGGCTCAAAATGCCGAAGAGGTGTGTAAGTTGTGGGAGCAGGTGAAGCTGAAGGAGAAAGGCGGCAACAAAACCGTGCTGGCCGGCATTCCCGATTCGTTACCTTCCCTGGTCAAGGCGTACCGCATTCAGGACAAAGTGGCCAATGTCGGATTTGATTGGGAAAAGCGCGAGGACGTGTGGGAGAAGGTCAAGGAAGAGATTGGCGAGTTGGAGGCGGAACTGAGGGCCCCTGTCTCTGAATCTCTTTCCCCGGAACAGGCCAGAGAACGCCAGGAAGAAGAGTTGGGCGATTTACTCTTTGCGTTGGTGAATGCTGCTCGGCTGTACAAGCTCAAACCGGATAATGCGTTGGAGAAGACCAATCAGAAGTTCATGCATCGGTTTAACTATATCGAACAAAAAGCGACTGAACAGGGTCAGTCGCTGCGTGATATGAGTCTCGATGAGATGGAGGCGCTGTGGCAGGAAGCCAAACAGCACGAGTAAGCGTTATTCGGCCACCGGCTGCACCAGCACGTACTTGGTTGGCGAGAGGTCCGAATCCGATTCGCCCACAAACTCCAACGTATAGGAACCGGCTTTCTTGCCCTTGTACCCTACCCCAAATGTGACGAGGTTATAACCCGGATTGAAGTACAACTGCATCATTTCGGGTTTGGACGATGCGGTCATGATGGGTTTGAGGTCATCGATATTGGCATAGAACGCCAAAGCGGATGTATCGTAATTGATGCGCACGGCCGTGAGGTTGTTGGAATAGGTTTCGCAAGCCAAACCAAAAATGATGGAATCCGAAAAATGAATGGTGTCCAATACATACACATTGAGCAGCGTATCGTAGGAAGCCAGCAGGGTATCACTTGCACCCATCAATGTATCGTGCGAGAAGACCGGATTGACATAAAAATCGGTGAAATACAACGAGGGGGTGTAGTGGGACTGAGCGTTGTCCAAACAGGAGTTCAAACCGAATGCCATGAGACCCAGAGAGATAAGGATAAGGAATTGATGTTTCATAATGTGCGGCATATAGGACTCGAACCTACACTCGTGAGAACTAGATCCTAAGTCTAGCGCGTCTACCAATTCCGCCAATGCCGCATGCCATTTGCAAATCGGCTGCAAAAGTACAAAAAATAAATGAATTGACCAAATATTTTAAGAATATTTTCATGGATAACCCAACTTTTTATCATATTTTACCATCCGGTATTCGGATTGTTCATCGATGGACAGACTCCGAAGTTTGCTACATCGGCATCATGATAGGAGCCGGTACGCGAGACGAAGATGCCCGTGTCAGCGGTATGGCGCACTATATCGAACAT
Organism: Bacteroidales bacterium UBA1714; assembly: GCA_002317295.1. Lineage (GTDB taxonomy): Bacteria > Bacteroidota > Bacteroidia > Bacteroidales > Paludibacteraceae > Colicola. The sequence goes on along the minus strand of DCIY01000013.1, from coordinate 26,646 downwards.
TGTGTGTTCAAAGGGGCCTATACACCGGACGGCAAACATCTCAGTGCCCGGGATATCATTCGTCAGGTGGAGGATGTCGGAGGTGAAATCAATGCCTACACCACCAAAGAGGAGACGACCTATTATGCAGCGGTTCCCAAGGCGTATGTGCGCCGCGGTATGCAGGTGATTACCAATATGGTGTTTCGACCGACGTTTGAAAAGAAAGAAACGGATAAGGAAGTGCAGGTGATTTGGGATGAAATAGAGAGTTATAACGATTCGCCCAGCGAACTGATTTACGATGATTTTGAGAGTTTGATTTTTCAGGGCAACCCGCTTGCGCAACCCATATTAGGCACCAAAAAGAGCCTCAAACACATCAGTTCTTCGCCTAAGATTGCCACCCAATGGCGCAATGAGAACTATCGCGAAGACCGAATGGTCATTTTTTGTCAGGGCAATATCGACGCCAAGGCGTTTGTGCATATTGTGGAAAAAGCATTGCTCCACCGTGATGGGATAACACACGATGCGCCATTGCCCCGTCTGTGTCCGCAAGTGAGCGCCGGCCAAGAATTGTCGTACAAGAAGCACACGCACCAAACGCATGTGATGATGGGCGGAGGTTGTTATGAGTTGGGGCATGACAAGCAACTGGCCATGTACCTGATAAACAATATCTTAGGCGGTGGCAGCCTGAGCAGCCGGTTGAACCTGAGTCTGAGAGAACAATACGGTTTGGTGTACACGGTAGAATCGCAATATACCCCGTTGAGTGATTGCGGGTATTGGAATATCTATTTTGCCTGCGAACCCGAGCACAAGCAGGAATGTATCGACCGTTGTATGAGCGAACTGCGCCAATTGTGCGCCAAACCCTTGTCCGCCAATCAGTTCAAGCATGCCTTACAACAGATTCACGGTCAAATGGCCATCAGTGCGGAAAACCGGGAAAACAATGCATTGGCCATGGCCAAGCAGATGCTGTATTTCGGTTGCGCACCGACCTGGAAACAGACCTATGAAAAACTGCAAAATCTGACGCCGGATATGCTATGGGAAGTCGCCAACCAGGTGTATCAACCCGACCAAATCAACCTCTTAACTTACGAATAATCACCAAAACGAGGTGTTCGAAATACTAAGTGTAAGAAAAATTCTCAAAAAACGCACAAAATAATCTAAAAATGCCCACAATAAGTGACATTTTGTATAAAAAAGACGGGAAAAGTATTTTTTTCCGTTTTTTATTTGGTAGTATCAAAAAAAAGTTGTATCTTTGCACGCTTAATTTGGCATTGAATGCATTTATACAAAAATATGAGAAAATTTTTACTACTATTTTGCAGCCTGTTTTTGGCCATTTCCTGGGGCTTTGCCCAGACGCTGGTCAAAGGTGTAGTGCTGGATGAAACGGGACTGGGTGCCATTGGAGCATCGGTGGAGATTGATGGTACCAATTTAGGTACTGCGACCGACTTGGACGGTAATTTTGAGATTACGGTTCCAACGGGTATCAAATTTATCACCATCTCCTACATTGGTTACAAAACCGAGAAGGTCGCTGTCAAGCCGGTGGTGCATGTCACCTTAACGCCCGATGCTCATCAGATTGAGGAAGTCGTTGTGACCGGTATGGTCAAGCAGGACAAGCGTCTGTTTACCGGTGCGACCACGAAGGTGGATGCCGAGAAGGCCAAAATGGACGGTGTGGCGGATATCAGCCGCAGTCTGGAAGGTCGTGCTGCCGGTGTGAGCGTTCAAAACGTGAGTGGAACCTTTGGTTCGGCCCCGAAGATTCGTATTCGTGGTACAACGAGTATCTATGGTGCCTCCAGCCCGTTGTGGGTAGTAGACGGCGTGGTGCAGGAGAATGTACAGGAAATGAGTGCGAGCGATTTGAGTTCGGGTGATGCCGAGACGCTGGTTTCCAGTGCCATTGCCGGTATCAACGCAGACGATATTGAGTCCATTCAGATATTGAAGGACGGTTCGGCCACCAGTATCTATGGTGCCCGCGCCATGGCAGGTGTGATTGTGGTGACCACCAAGAAGGCCAAAGCCGGTCAGGTGCACCTCAACTATACGGGTGAGTTTACCTACCGTATGATTCCTACGTATGCAGACTACAATATCTGTAACTCTCAGGAGCAGATGTCCATCTACCAGGAGTTGGAGCGTAAGGGTTGGTTGGAGTACTCCACCCTGGCCAGTGCCAAGAACTCCGGTGTGTATGGTCGTATGTATGATTTGATTAACTCTGCCGAAGCCGGTGGTTATGGCATTGAGAATACGACGGCTGCCAAAAACGCTTATCTGCGTCAGGCCGAGTACATCAATACGGACTGGTTTAAGGAGTTGTTTAACAACACCATCATGCACACCCACTCCTTATCATTGACCGCAGGTACGGAGCGCGCTCGCGTATACGCCAGTATGAGTGCTATGCAGGATCCGGGATGGTACAAGGCCAGCGAGATGACCCGTTTTACCGGTAATGTGAATTCGAGTTTCGACATTTTGCCGTCCAATGCCAAGCAAAAGTTGACGATTAACCTGGTGACCAATGCCAGTTATCGTAAGCAGAAAGCGCCGGGAACCATTTCGTCCCAGACCGATCCTATCACGGGTGTCGTCAGTCGTGAGTTTGATATCAACCCATTCTCGTACGCGATGAACACTTCGCGTGCGATGGATCCCAAGCAGACCTATCGTCGTAACTATTGCGACTTTAATATCAACGACGAATTGGAGCAGAACTATCTGGACTACAAGATTACCGAGGTGAAGTTCCAGGGTGAAATCAACTACAAACCGATTCGCGGTTTGGAAATCAGCGGTTTGGGAGCCATTCGTTATGAGTCCACCAAGATGGAGCATAATATCTTAGACAACAGCAACCAGGCCCGTGCTTATCGTGCCGGTATTGATCCGGAGAACAACACCATTCGGGACGCGAACAGTTTCCTGTACACCGATCCGGATGATCCCAATGCGCTGCCTATTTCCGTATTGCCTCAGGGTGGTATTTATGACCTGACCGAGTACTCGATGCGTTCGATTGACTTCCGCGGAAGTGTATCGTATAACAATGGTTTTGGCGCCAACGAGGATCATATCATCAGTCTGTACGCCGGTGCGGAGTTGAACTCGACCGACCGTCAGGGCACCTGGTTCCGTGGTTGGGGTTATCAGTATGACAACGGTGGTATTCCTTATACGGACTATCGTTTGTTTAAGCAAAGTCAGGAGGAGAACTCCAATTACTATGCCAATTCGTTGACGTATATTCGTAACTTGGCCTTCTTTGGAACCGCATCGTATTCCTACCAGGGCAAATATACGGTGAGTGGAACGGTTCGTTACGAAGGATCGAACATGTTAGGTAAGTCCCGCAGTGCACGCTGGTTACCGACCTGGAACGCCAGTGCGGCATGGAATGCGCAGGATGAGGGTTGGTGGCGTCCTACGTTTGGCAAATGGTGGACCCTGGCCAAGTTGCGTGCCTCTTACTCGTTGACGGCCAACCGTGGACCTTCGTCCATTTCCAACTCGCTGGCTATCTTTGAGGCCTATCAGCCCTGGCGTCCGTTGACCAATGTGACCGAGACCGGTATTCAGTTGGCAGCCTTGGAGAACTCCGAGTTGACGTATGAGAAAAAGCAGGAGTTGAACGTGGGAACCGATTTGGGATTTGTAGACAGCCGAATCAACCTGATGGTGGATGTATATAAGCGTTGGATGTACGATCAGATTGGTGTCGTTCAGACCATGGGTGTGGGCGGTGCCACGCAGAAATATGCCAACAACGCCGAAATGGAAGCCCATGGTGTGGAAGTGACCCTGTCGACGCTGAATATCAAGACGAAAGACTGGACATGGACCACCGACTTCACCTTCTCGTACAACGAGACGATGATTACCAAATTGGGATCCAATCCGCAGATTTACAATCTCGTCTATGGTTTGGATTACCGCGAGGGATATTCCCACGGATCGGTCTTCTCCATTCCGTTTGCCGGTTTGACCGAAGAAGGTTTGCCTACATTCTATACGGATGCAGCTCACACCAAAACGACGATGACGGACATCGATTTGCAAAGTTATACGGACATTGATTTTCTCAAGTACGAAGGTACGTTGGATCCGAAGTTCAATGGCGGTTTCCGCAACACGATTGGCTGGAAAGATCTGACCTTGGATATCTTCTTTACCTACAGTGCCGGTAATGTGGTTCGTTTGGATCCTCTGTGCTATGTTTATTCGTCTGAGTACAGCGATTTGACGGCCAGCATGAAGGAGATGAAGAACCGTTGGATGGTGCCCGGTGATGAGGCCATTACCACCATTCCGACGATTGCCACCAAGCGTCAGTATCAGGAGGTGAGCAATCTGAATATTGCTTATTCTTGCTACAACCTCAGTGATCAGCGTATTGCCAAGGGTGATTTTATTCGACTCAAAGAGGTGTCATTGGCTTATGCGCTGCCCAAGAAACTGTTTGAAGGACAAACGGCTGTTTCCAGTTTCTCGATGAAGTTGTCTGCCACGAATATCTGTCTGTTGTATGCCGATAAGAAACTGAACGGACGTGATCCGGAGTTCTACAACACCGGTGGTGTAAGTTCTGCCAACCCACGACAGGTGACTTTTAGTGTACGTTTAGGACTGTAATAGAAAGGAGATTTGCATTATGAAGAAATATATTTACATCTTAATAGTAGTTGCAGCCGCATTCACGAGTTGCGATTTTCTGGACAAGAACCCAGACCTGCGTGCCACGATTGATACGCAAGCGAAAGTGCGTCTTCTTTTGGTGAACGCTTATTCGGACGCCAACGCTTCGGCGCTGATGGAATTTTCGTCCGATAATATTGTGGACAACAACGCCCCTGATGCTACGGGACACACCAAGTCTCTGAGTGCCTTGGGAACGCTGTATGATGAGATTTTTGCCTGGGAGCCTGTCAAGAGTACCAACATGCAGGACTCGCCTAACTATATCTGGTCCAATCATTATATGGCCATTGCCGTATGTAACCAGGCATTGCAGGCCATTGCTGATTTGGAAAAACAGGGTAAGGACATGACTGCCGAAAAGGCAGAAGCACTGCTCAGTCGTGCCTATCACCATTTTATTCTGGCTTGTATTTTCTGTCAGGCGTACAAGACGGACGCCGAGAGTGAAAAGGATTTGGGATTGGTGTATATGACCGCCCCCGAAACCACGGTGTCACCCCAATATACGCGTGAGAGTGTAACGGCTACCTACAAACATATCCAGCAGGATTTGGAACAGGGATTGGAATACATGTCCATTTCCTCTCCGGATGCTTATCTGAATGTACCCAAGTACCACTTCAACTACAAAGCCGCTCATGCATTTGCAGCCCGATTCTATCTCTACACCCGTCAGTGGGAGAAGGTGATTGAGCATGCCGATTTGGTGTTGGCCGGTGCGACTACCTCGGAGGAGATCATGCAGAACCTGCTGTTTGACAACTACAATGCGCACGTGACCTGCACCTCTATCTCGTCGGAGTCCTACGCCTGGACGGATGCCAATTCGCCCAGCAACCTGCTGCTGATGACCAGCATGTCCTCCACACCGTATACCAATTTTCCGGACTATGGACGTTACCAGTGCGCCGGTGACGCGCTCAACTATTCGTTGTTGGGTGCCGGTCCTATTTGGGACAGCAGAGGACTGGTTCGCAGTCTGAGTATTTGGAGTGCAGGTAGTGACCAATATGGCAGTTTCCTGGCCAAGAACTATTATTTCTTTGAATATACGGACAAGGTGAATGGTTATGGTTATGTACACGCCATCACGCGTCATTTGACCACCAACGAAACCCTCCTTTGCCGTGCGGAAGCAGAGGCCATGTTGGAGCAAAATGCCAATGCACTGCGTGATTTGCGCGCCTGGTGTCTGGCTTATGATATCAACGAGGAGAAATCGATGAAATATACCGTTAAGGGCGGTGATACCACGTTCTGCGATTTAACCCAAGCCCGTATAGATGCCTTCTATCACGAAGGAAACAAATATGCGCCGGTGCTGCATAATACGGAGATGGGCTTTAGTATTCCGGCCAATGCCAAGACCTTGGTTTGGTGCTGCTTACATTTCCGTCGCATCGAGAATATCCATGACGGATGGCGTTGGATGGACCTCAAACGTTATGGCATTGAGATTTCTCACATTGTAGGTACCAATCCCGCAGATGTACTGACCTGGGATGATGACCGTCGTGCGATTCAGTTGCCACAAACCGTTTTGGTGGCCGGCATGACACCGAATCCGCGCAAAGACGCTCAAGTAACAGAAAGCAGCAGTGCTGTAGTGGCTCAAGATCCCACCGAGCAACCCTCCATCAGCATGGGCAATCATATCACACTAACCAAAGCACAAATAGAAGAATAAGGAGAATCGATTATGAAGAAAGTTTATCAATACATCGTTATGGGGCTCATGGCAATCAGTTTTGCCGCCTGCGAGGAAGAATTGAATTCCAAATCTATTTTTGTGGATCCCGTACAGGATCCGGAGGCTTATACCAAGCAGTTTGATGATTGGTTGAAGCGCAATTTTACCGATACCTACAATGTGGAGTATTTGTATAAATTGGACGACAGTGCCACCGATCCCAACTACAATATTGTGCCGGTTCGTTTGGGCATGGCCGATACGGTAGCGCATCTGTCATTGTACTTGTGGTATGATGCCTACAATACGGTGGTAGGTCCTCATTTCTTGAGTACCTATGGTCCAAAGATGATTCAGTTGATTGGTTCGAGTATGATTAACGCCGCGCAAGGTACGGAAAAATTGGGTTATGCCGAGGGTGGTATCAAGATTACGCTGATGAAGATCAACGCCATGGATGTGAATGATGTAGAGCAACTGAACCACTACATTTTCCAAACCATGCACCACGAGTTTTCGCACATTTTGCACCAAAAGAAAACGTATCCGAAGGAGTTTGAGACCATCACTCCGGCCGACTATGATCCATCCGGTTGGCAATATCGCTATGACGACAATATCGCCGATTTGTGGAAGCGTGAGCATCCGGCATGGGAGATGGGATTTGTGACCTGCTATGGCAGCAGCGAGGCCCATGAGGACTTTGTGGAGACGATCGCCAACTATATTGTTCAAAGCGATGAGAACTGGCAGTACATGATGGATCATGCAGGAACCAAAGGGGCTGCAGCCATTCAACGCAAATTGGAGATGTGCCGCACATGGCTTCGTGAGCAGTATGAGTACGATTTGGACGAAATGCATCGTGAAGTACAAAAACGCCAAGGCGATTTGGACTGGGATAAAATAATGCACCTGTATGAATAAGCATATGAATATGAAGACTAAAATACTATTTTTATTGGCAGCAAGTGTACTCTTGATGGGTTGCGACCGCGACGAAGAGAGTCTGTTTGACAAGAGTGCCACAGAACGCCTCAATGAAGCGTTATCCAATGCTTCTACCACATTGGCTGGGGCTGAAAACGGATGGGAGATGTTGTATTATCCCAATACGACCAGTTGTGGTTACAATATGCTGCTCAAGTTTGATGCGCACGGCAGTGTAGTGGTAGCCGCATGCAATGAACTCACGACTCATGATCGGTATGTGGAGGACAAAAACAGTACATGGACAGTCAAAGCGGACTACGGACCCATGTTGTCCTTTGACACCTATAATAATATCCTGCACGCGTGGGCGGACCCTCAAACCGATGGTGACGGCTATTTGGGCGACTATGAGTTTCTGGTGCTCAAGACCACTCAGGATATGATGCGTCTCAAGGGTAAAAAGCACAAAGCTTATACCATCATGTATCGCTTGGATAACCAGGTGAAGTGGAAAGAATATTTCCAGCAGGTCAATGCGCTGCGTGATATCGTGTTTACCGGTAACGATGGTATGCCTATGAACATCATTACCCCGGAGAAAACGTATGAGTACGTTTATCAAAGCGGTATTCTCCAGGATCCGGATTCGGTGGAGAAAGATCCGTTCCCATTCATCATTCGTCCGGGTATGATTCAGTTCTATGACACCGGCATCAACGGAGCCGTTCATTTTGTACTCAATAACGACAGAACCGCATTGGTTTGCACCGACGAAGGTCATGCGGATGTACGCATCGAATCGGCATTGAGTCCGGTGGAATACTATGATAATCGCCTGAACTTGCGTGCTCGTTGGACCTATATCGATGAGGGTTCGGACAGTGACACCCGCCTCCAGGTGGCCAATCTGCGTGACAAAGCCAGTGCCAATGGGGCTGTGATTGACAAGATTGCGTTTGAAAAAACAGCCAGTCTCAATTCCCGTGGTGTGAAGACGTATGCGCATGCCCTCTATGTCAGTTTTCTGGTGGAAGGCAAAGTGTTTGAAGGATGTATCCACCTCAATTACAGTGCAGATGGTGAGCACATCACCTACTCGTACAAGAGTGCCGATGCTTCGCTGGAAAAACTGCTGCTGCGTATGGCTGCTACCAAGGCAGAAGGCGCCAAGATGTTTACCGATATCTTCTGCGACACTTACAGTGCTTCCTCTTACAGCGGATCCTCGCTCAATATGATTCATATGAGTCTGCAATCTGCCAACGTCACCAACAAAAGTATTCACGTAGTCGCTAATACGGCATCTCTATAAAACGAATATGAAAAAATTAGTTATTATGATATTGGGGGTTATCGCTATGCCTATGATAGCCCAAGAGAAACTTCCTGATTTTGAGATTCCACAATCCCAACTGCTGCAGGATATTTCCGAGACGTCCCTGCGCCGTATGCCCCAAATGAACATGGGTGTGATTGAGGTGGAAAATGATTTTCATGCGGCTCCGACCCAGGTACAACATGTCACTCCGTATATTGTCGATGCCAACAAGCATGCACGCAAGGCAGTGATGGATGCCGACAAGGCGGGTTATCTCAATCCTGCCGGCACCTTGTTTTGCGGTATGGACGAGGGAGGAAAAGGCACCTGGTTTAAGACCGGTGCTGTGATTGGTGCCTGGTCCGACACCATTCCTTATTGGAAATGGATCAACACCACTACGGGTAAGTACGACAGTATTCAGTATGCCACTTCCCTGAGTGACGCCTACCCTGCGTATGTGGAAGACGGTTGCTACAAAGTAGACGCAGATGGCAATTTCTGCGATTCGATCTTAGCCAATGGCGGATGGAGTGAGTCCTATATGATGGGTGCCAGTGGAGACGAAGGTTACTATTGGCAAATGGCCGTTCCGGTACAAACGGTATATCGCAACAAGACGACCACGCAAAGTTTTGCCCTGCTCAGTACCTCCATCAAACCTGATCCGGAAAAGAACTGCTCGTATGCTGCCGGCGGACTGCCCAGTGTCAATTCTGCGGACGGTTTGTGGCCACTGACCAATGCCATCAATATCAGCCGAGCCAATGGTACCAGCATCGAGTTGATTGCTTCCAACGATTTGGACGGTTATTGCCACTATCTGTTTGGTTCCAGCCAAGTCAATCTGGATACCAATATGACGGATACCAGTTATACCCGTACGGCTCCTGTCAAACTGGTGACTCGTTATGACAAACCGCAGGCTCCTCTCTATGTCAAGAGTATTACGTTGGCCGTAGGAGCAGAGAAGTATTCGGCGTTCCACAAGGAAGAGTTAAAGATAGACAGTCTGCATCTGGAGATTCAGGATACGTTAGGTAACGTGATTGCTCGCAGTGATGCCAATCGTGACGATTGCAGTACGATGTCGTATACCAAAGGTCAGATGCTGACTTTCTCGTTCCAGACGTATTCCGATTATCAGGAACTGCTGCACGAAGGATTCCTGGTGAGCGATGCGTTCCAATTGGTGATTACAGGCTTTAGCGAAACCGATGAATGGGGTATCTATGCGGCCAAATGCAGCAGTTATGCTCCCAAAACGGCCATCACTTATGCCGATGGTATGACACGTACGGTGGACTATGAGCCCTATATCATGCTCAATGGTATTTATACCACGTTTGAACCCTATACCCAGTTTGCCAAATTGGAAGAACAGGGATATGAAACCGGTGTTCACGGAGATACCATTGATATCAATATGCTGAGTGTATCGTCTCCGTATTATTCCTATCAGGGGTATTGCTATGGTTCCGATTTGTCCGAGTTGAATGAGTTTGACTTCTACTCCACTTTTGTGCCCTATGACAGCATTACCCGTTATTGGAACCTGGATATTGTACGTCCGGAGTATATTCAGATTGGTGCCGGATATGATGCCAACCTGGGTACAGATGAGGATCCTATCACATTGTGGGACTATATGCGTCTGTTCTATATGTATATCTACGCCACCGATACTCCTGCTCTGGGAGACCTGATTACGATTGGTAAATGCGGCCGTCAGGCGGTGTTCCGCATCAAGGCCATTGACGGCGCTACTGCCATCAGCGAAATCAGTCAGGAGGAACGCAATGCAGACGCTGTCAAGGTGCTGAAAAACGGTTTGGTACACATTTTGCGGGGAGGTCATATATACAACCTGCAGGGAGAAGAGGTGCGATAGCGTGTAGCGTGTAGCGTGTAATGATTAATGAAAACCTAATTAAATAAAACGAAAAAGGTATGAAAAAGATTTTCTCTTTAGCGATGGTACTGTGCTTAGCAGCCGGTAGTTTCGCACAAGTAAAGGTGGATCAGAACATGGCTCAGGAATTTAAGGCCACCAGTCGCCACCAAGTAGCTCAAGTGAGCAGTTTTAAGGACGCCAAGCACGTTGCCCGTGAGGCCGTATATCAGTCCAACAAGATTGAAATGCGTAGTGCAGCGCAAGCCAAAAAAGCCGCTCAGGCTGTAGCAACCGCTACGGCAGACACCGCCTTTTGGATTGCCAGTTACAACTGCTTCCGCGGTGGTTACTTTACAGATGGTTGGGAGTCCAACCCGATGATTATGCACCAATGGGATGATTCGGTGATGTTCTTCAACGCATCGGTCATGACCGGTGACCAATTTGGTTGGTTTATCAATGGTACGGAACTGAGTTCGGACACCAACCTGGTAGTGAATGGTGCGGAGATATTTGAATCCAATGACCAATCGTTGGGCCTCTTGCCAGAATTGGCATTTGAGAATGGTGCATCCTACTTTATGGGTGATGCCTGGCAGAACTACTACAAGACTGAATATCCTGCATACGCAGAGTCCTTTGAAGTATATTGGGCTACCCTGCCTGAGAGTTATAAGATGCCTTTGACATTCTGCGACTTCTACTCCAGTGCAGACATGACAGGAAGCGAGACCGGTTGGAATCTGGATTTCTGGTTATGGAATCCCAGCACCAAGTCGTATATGTGGGGTTCTAACTTTGATGCTTCGTCGCAATTATCCGAGTATGGATTGACCAAACGTTGCGATACCATTTGCACCTCGTTTGGTATGGATAATATTGTGTTATCTATTGATACCATCACCCTTGCGTTCTACGCCATTGGTGCTACCCTGCCTGCCGGTTCGGGTGTTAAGATAGACCTATATCCTGTCAACGTGAATGCCCAAGGTTATGCCATCATTGACCGGGATAATAAGATCACTTCCTGCACGGCTACGGCTGCCGATACCACCGGAACCTACGCTTATACGCCCGCTCAAACCGGTTTGACGGAGAACGTTACCATGGGTGTGTTGAATTTCCCGGTTAAGGCCAATATCCGTGGTCAGTTTGCCGTAGAGATTACCGGTTTCAATGACAACAATGCCAACATTGGTTTCTTTGCAGACGATATCTCTATCGGTTCCACCTACCACGTCATCAATGGTGAGTACCTTAGTGTGTGGTACACCAACCTGGCTATTTCGTACAACGCTTCCTGCACCAATGCCACCGCTCTGCCTGCTATCAAGGCGAATGGTGCTGCTGTTGCCAAGTCGATTAAGAACGGTCAGCTGGTGATCAGCAAGGACGGTCGCTTCTTCAACGCTCTTGGCGCGGAAATTAAATAAGGCGGAGAGGCGGAAAGGCTGAAAGGCGGAAAGGCGGAAAGGCGGAAAGGCTGAGAGGCTGAGAGGCGGAAAGGCTGAAAGGCTGAGAGGCTGAGAGGCGGAGAGGCGGAAAGGCTGAGAGGCTGAGAGGCTGAGAGGTTAAAAAAATGGTTTTCCTACATGGAAGACCATTTTTTTTTGCATATATGAAAAAAAAATCGTAACTTTGCGCGTTGATTCAGTGTATGGAGAAAATCTATCACATACCGGCCTTGTTGCAGCCAACCATACAGGGGTTGAAGATACGGCCCGATGGGACTTATGTGGACGTGACCTTTGGAGGTGGCGGCCATTCGCGTGCCATCATGCAGGCATTGGGAACCCAAGGCAGACTCTACTCTATGGATCAGGATATCGATGCTTATGCCAATCGCATAGACGATGAGCGTTGGCAGTTTGTGCATGGGAATTTCCGTTATCTGAGGCAATTTATGGACTTCTATGGAGAGGAACACATCGATGGTCTGATGGCTGATTTGGGCGTCAGTTTTCATCACTTTGACGAAGCCGAGCGGGGATTCTCGTTTCGCTTTCCCGGTCCCTTGGACATGCGCATGAACCAAAAAGCGGCCAAGAGTGCGGCCGATATTGTCAATACCTATGACGAGGAGCAACTCTGTCGTGTGCTCTATCTGTACGGAGAGTTGAAGAACGCGCGCGCTTTGGCGCACAGGATGGTGGTAGCGCGAGCCAAAGCACCTATTCAAACCATAGACGAGTTGGTATGGGCCATGACGGGTTGCCCACGAGAGAGCGTGGGTGAGAGGCCCGGCATCAAGAAGGAGTTGATTTTGGCCTTTCAGGCGTTGCGCATTGAGGTGAATGATGAACTGGGGGCCTTGCAACAGATGCTGCTCTCTGCTCGCGATTTGTTGTGCCCCGGTGGCAGAATGGCGATTTTGACCTATCATTCATTGGAGGACCGGATTGTTAAGAATTTTCTTCGCAGCGGTAATGTGGAAGGCCATATAGACAAAGATTTCTATGGCAATATCCTCACTCCGTTTACGGTTATTGAGAAAGGGTTGACGGCGGATGCTCAAGAGATAGAAGTGAATCCTCGGGCGCGCAGTGCCAAATTACGCATTGGTGAAAAGAAATGAAAATCGATTTGCAAAACATATTAAGCGGCAATTTCCTGGCGCAGGGTTGGATCAAGAAGCAATATAAGCTTCTGTTGCTCATTGCCGTGCTGGTGATTATCTATATCATTGCCGGTTACCATGCACAAATGCAGCATCACCGTCTGACGGAACTCAAAAAAGAGCTGGAGGACGCCCGTTTTACCCAGTTGACCATGCGCACGCAGGTGCTCAATCAGACGCGCCAATCGCATATAGCGGAACAGTTGCAGGAACGCAACAGCCATGTGAAAGAAAGTAAGTACCCCATTACCTGTATACCCCGATAAGTATGAGCAGTGATGAACGCCAAAAGAAAATGATTATTCGTTTCGCCATTCTGTTTGGACTGGTGTTCTTGGGTTTTGTGGCTGTGATTATCAAGATTATCCTGTTGCAAACCGTGGAACGCGAGCAATGGTTAAAGGTGATCGAGTATCAGGTCAAAGTCAATCAGGAAGTGGCTCCTGTCCGCGGAAACATACTGGATACGGATGGTAATCTGTTGGCGACCAGTCTGCCTCAGTATGTGGTGAAAATGGACACGCGTGTGGAGTCGCTGCATTTGAAACAGGGGGCGGTCTTTTACCAGTATTTGGATTCGATGGCTCAAGGGTTGAGTTATGTCATTGGGGACAAAAGCCCAGAGGAATATCGGAAGTTGATTCTTAAGGCCTATCGCAATCCGGACCCTCGGAAACGCGATATTCGATTGCACAAAGGCCGCATCAATTATATTCAGAAAAAAGAGATTTTGAAACTGCCCCTGATTGGCCAAGGTTATTATGCCTCCGGAGTCTATTTGGAAGAGATGCATCAGCGCAGTAAGCCATTTGGCAGTCTGGGTAAGCGAACCATTGGTTCCATTTATGGCAAAGACGGCAATGGCAGTGCGGGATTGGAATTCCGTTATAATGATTACCTGAAGGGTAAGCCCGGTATAGCGCGCGTTCAGCGGGTAGCAGGTGAAAAAGAAGAGGTGATTGAGAAAGAGGCCGTCAACGGATACGATATCCAAACCACCCTGGATGTCCATCTGATGGATATATGCGAATCCGCCTTGCGCAAGCGCCTGGAACTGCAACAGGCCGATTGGGGGTGTTGCATTCTCATTGAAACGCACAGCGGCAAGATTCGAGCCATCAGCAATCTCGATCGTACCGATGACGGCACATACGAAGAGATGCGCAACCATGCCGTCAATCTTGTGGAACCCGGTTCTACCTTTAAGACGATTGCCCTGATGGCCGCCATGGATGATGGCAAAGTTCATTTGTACGATACGGTGAGAATATACAGCAAAGGTTGGGACTATGGTGTGGCCCATCATACGGATGCACACAAATTGGATACCGTGCTGACGGTTCGCAGTGCCCTGGCCATTTCTTCCAACATCGCTTTTGCCAAGATTATCACCGAAAGTTATGACAAGAAAGCCGACAAGTTTGTCAACAAGTTGCAGCGTATGGGCATATGCGACAGCGTGTATTGTGAGATTCCGGGATTTCAAAATCCCAAGATCCTCGTTCCCAAGGATGGTGTAACGCTCAGTAAAATGGCTTATGGTTATTCGGTGGAACTGACTCCGATGCAGATACTGATGTTCTATAACGGTATTGCCAACGATGGTAAGATGATTCGGCCCTATCTGGTCAGCCGCGTGCTCAACCAGGATGAGGTCGTTGAATCCTACTCCACTCAGGTGGTTCAGTCGTCCTTGTGCTCCCGCAAGGCATTGGAGGATATTCGTTTGGCCCTGCATGATGTGGTATGGGATAACGATTTGCCAGGCACCGCATCGGTACGCAAGTGGCAAGGAAAGATTACCGGTTATAAAGCCCAAAGTAAGATTGTGTCCATTGCCGGCAAAACGGGTACGGCACAATTATACCACCATGGCAAATACCAGGATAAGGAGCACCGTATGACTTTTGTCGGATATTTTCCGGAAGACAATCCGCAGTACACCTGTATCTGTATGATAGAGCGTCCCAAAAACAATTATGACGCGGGAATGGATTGCGGAACGGTCGTTAGAGAAATAGCAGAAAAAACCATGGTCTATGCAGGCCATAATGTAATACGTAATGGTAAAATAACCTATGAAATTAAGTGAATTAATATCCGTTCTTTCGCCCCTTCGCGTAGTAGGGACGACAGATATAGACATCTGTGGCATTCAGTTTGATTCCCGCAAGGTAAGTCAGGGAACATTGTTTGTGGCCCAACGTGGCACAGTGACTGATGGCCATCTGTATATCGATGCCTGTATTCAACAGGGAGCCGCAGCCATTGTGCTCAGCGACGAGACCTACATACCATCGGATCCAACCGATGTCACCTATATTTTGGTGGAAGATACCGATGAGGCGCTCGCCCTGTTGGCTGACGCGTGGTACGGACACCCCAGCAGCAAACTCCAACTGGTAGGAGTCACCGGAACCAATGGCAAAACGACCATCGCCACGCTGCTTTACCAGCTCGTTCGTCAATTGGGACACAAGGCAGGACTGTTGTCTACGGTGATTTATTATGTCGATGACAAAGCCATACCCTCCACCCATACCACACCGGACGCCTTGGCGATTCATTCGTTGCTTGCTCAAATGGTGGAAGCCGGGTGTGAATATGCGTTTATGGAAGTGAGCAGTCACTCGATTGCCCAGAAACGTATTGCGGGTTTGGATTTTGATGGGGCATTGTTTACCAACCTCACTCGGGATCACCTGGATTACCATGGCACATTTGATAACTACCGAGACACCAAAAAGTTGCTTTTTGATGGACTCAAGAAGTCGGCCTTTGCCATTACCAACAAGGATGATAAAAACGGCGAGGTGATGGTTCAAAACTGCAACGGATCTGTTCATACCTACTCCACCCGCATGGTAGCGGATTACAAGGGGGTTATTTTGGAAGAGGATTTTGATGGGATGTTGCTCAATATCAACCACAAAGAGGTCTTTATCCCTCTGGTGGGCCGCTTTAATCTCAGTAATCTGCTTTGCATCTATGGGGCCGCAGTATGTCTGGGTTTTGAGTCGGACGAAGTATTGCGTGTGATGTCTAATCTCAAGGCCGTCAATGGTCGGTTTGAGACCATTCATTCCCCTCAGGGTTGGACAGCGATTATCGATTATGCCCACACACCGGATGCGGTGGATAATGTCATCAAAACCATCAATGAGATTCGTAAGGGCAGACTGATTACCGTAGTGGGGTGCGGAGGCAATCGGGACAAAGGCAAACGTCCTCAAATGGCGCAGATTGCCATGCACGGCAGCGACCATCTTATCCTGACCAGCGATAATCCCCGTGACGAAGAACCCATGGATATTTTGCGCGATATGGCCGCAGGGTTGACGGAAGATGAGTTGCACAAAACACTGATTATTGAGGACCGCGAATCCGCCATTCGTACGGCATGTACCCTGGCACAAACGCGGGATGTGGTGCTGATTGCCGGTAAAGGACACGAGGATTATCAGATTATTCGGGGTGTCAAGCACCATTTTGATGATCATGAAGTGGTGAGGGGGTTTATTGGGGGGAGTGTACGAACTTCGTTCTAGTGTAGTGGGTAGTGGAGTAGTGGGTAGTGGGTAATGTGTAGTGATTATGTTATACGAATTATTTAATAGTTTGACTGCGATGCCGGGTGCACGTTTGATGACGTACATCTCGTTTCGCGCCATTGTGGCCAATATCTTGGCCCTGATTGTAAGTATTTGGTTTGGTAAGTGGTGGATAGCGTATCTCAAGCGCAGGCACATCAGTGAGACACAACGGGATGAAAAGAGTGATCCGTTTAATGTCAACAAGAAAGGCGTGGCCACGATGGGAGGGTTGGTCATTATTGTGGCTATTATTATCCCCTGTCTGTTGTTAGGCAAACTCAATAATGTGTATATGTTGCTGATGCTCATCACCACCCTATTATTGGGTTCGTTGGGCTTTGCGGATGACTATATCAAAACGTTCCGTCGAAACAAGGACGGATTGAATGGTTGGGTTAAAATTGCCGGTCAGGTGCTCTTGGGACTGATTATCGGTTTGACCCTGCGTTACAGTCCGGCAGCGGTCATGAACGAAACGGTAAACACCCGGGTAGAGAATAATATCACGGTGGTGGAAAAGTCCCCGGAAGTCAAATCCACCCGTACCACCATTCCGTTTATCAAGTACCACAACTGCAATTATGCCAATATGTTCTCGTTCTTGGGAGAAGACAATAAGTATCGTGCCGGTTGGATATTCTTTGTACTGCTGACCATTCTGGTGGTGGCAGCGGTCAGCAATGGGGCCAACCTTAACGATGGCATGGACGGTATGTGTGCCGGCAATTCGGCCATCATCGGTGTTGCATTGATTGTGTTGGCATATATCAGTGGTAATACCATTTGGGCAGACTATTTTGATGTGATGTATATTCCCGGCAGCGAAGAGTTGGTCGTTTATCTGGCCGCCTTTGTGGGAGCCTTAATCGGATTCTTGTGGTGGAACGGATTTCCGGCACAGGTGTTTATGGGTGATACCGGCAGTTTGACCATTGGAGGCATTATCGGCGTGAGTGCCATTATTATTCACAAAGAGTTGCTTCTTCCCATCTTGTGCGGGGTCTTTCTGATGGAAAGTCTTTCCGTGATTGCCCAAACACAGGTATATAAGTTTTCCAAACGCAAAGGTCATCCGATGCGGGTAATCAAGCGGGCCCCATTGCATGACCATTTCCGTACATCCGTGGAGCAGGTCATTGCCCGTGACCCCCAATGTCGCATTTGGTGCAAGGGTTCCAACGAATTGCATCACGAGACCAAGATCGTGCTGCGGTTCTGCATTGTGACATTGATTTTGGCAGCGTTTACCATCTTAACCCTGAAGATACGTTAGTATGAAATGGAATGCCCAACATATCGATAAGACATTCTGGGTGTTGTTTATCATCCTGGTGGTTGTGGCGTTTATCGCGCTGCTGTCTGCGGGCAGTACGCTCGCTTATGCCGAGGAGAGTATCCTGGTGGCATTTGGTAAGCAGTTTGCTCTGTTGCTATTGGGCATTGCCATCGCTTGGGGTATTCAGATGGTTCCCTCTGTATGGATTCGATTAGGCGGATATTTTATTCTGGTTGTCTCCATCATCTGTCTGTATCTGATGCAACTTCCCCACAGTCCGTTTGCCGGCGGAGCGAACGATGCCATACGGTGGTTTAGAATAGGCAGTCATAACCTGTTTCAGCCTTCTGAACTGGCCAAACTGGGTTTGACCATCGTGATTGCCGATATTCTGTCTCACTACCAACACAAGGAAGATGCCGGTCGCTATTTTTGGTGGACATTGGGCATTACAGCCTTTACCTGCATTCCTATTTTGCTGGGCAACCTCAGTACGGTGATTCTGATAGGAGTCATCGTGCTCATGCTGTGGTTTATTGCCCGTATTCCCGGTAAGTATATTGCCGCCACCATAGGCGTTGTACTGGTAGTCATGGCGATTGGATACACCGTGGTCGAATTCAAATACGTCAAAAACAATCGCGAGATGGATGGGCCGTTAGAACGGGCTACCGTGTGGGTTAAGCGTGTGGATGCTGTGGTAAGAGAGGCTAAAAACAAAAACCAAACCTTTAATGCACAAGAAGCCTTGCGCACCAGTTACCAGCGCTCCCTGGCCAAAGCGGCCATTGCCCGCGGTGGTGCCAGTCCCATTGGAGTTTTGCCCGGCCATAGTCAGGAACGGGACTATCTCCCCCTGGCGTTTATGGATTATATCTTTGCCATCATCGTAGAAGAATCAGGTCTGATAGGAGCCGTCTTTTTGATTTTTATCTACCTGGCCATTCTGTTTAGGGCCTGCCTGGTTTGCAGCAAATATGCAGACGTGTCCGCTACCTTAATGGTCATGGGTTTGGCGCTGATGCTGACCTGTCAGGCCTTGATATCCATGGCCGTCTCCGTGGGTATAGGCCCGGTGACGGGACAACCGTTACCCCTCATCAGTAAGGGAGGCACTTCGGTGTTGATAACGAGTGTCTATTTTGGCATCATGATGGCAGTGGCTCGCGAACAAAATCAACGACTCGATCGTCAACATAAGACCCTTCAGGACAGTATGGAAGATACTCCTGTTATTCAATTGGAGGACGACAAATGAAACAACTTGGCACCATCATCCTGTTGTGGGTAACACTTGCCATAAGTGCCACAACCATTCGTATACCGAATGCTCAGACATGGACTCGGTCTGAGTTGAGCGCCTATCAGGGGCAGACCATCACGTTTGCCGAGGATTGGTATGTGTGCAATAACTACCGCGGAAGTTATACCATCTCCCCCCGGCGCATCTTTTCACCGACCAATATGGCATTGCCTCTGTCGCAAGAGTATAGTACCCTGCTCACGCTCAATAATCTGGGAACGGTCACTCTCACCAATGTGAGCGGCAGTCATCGTTGTGGAGAACGGTTGCATAATCTGACCGTTTATGTAGCGTCCAACGCTTCGGTTCGGTTGGTCAGTTGTGAGTGGGTAGGAAATACGCGTGCCGATTTGACTCAAGGGTTTAATGTCCACGATGTGGATGCCAGGGGTACTCATAATGTGCTCGTTTGTGCCATGAACCTGCAATGGTATCTGGTGGAAAATCTGGGCACGGGTTATGGTCCCGACAATGAAACGCAGCATAGCAATCAGCGCACCAAAGTGAGCAGTGCCCTGGCTAAAATCAATGCCGATATCTATGGTGTGATGGAGGTGGAACGGGGTCAGGCAGCCTTGGCCGAACTGGCGCAGGATCTGACCACGAACACAGGACGTCATTTTACCTATATCAACGATGGTACTTCCACTTATTCGTCCTATACCAAATCGGGTTATGTCTATTGTTCGGATGTGGTAGAACCGGATGGCGCCTATCGACTCAACAATACCAAAGTCAGTTATCGTAAGTATATGCAGGCGTTCCGGCATAAGGAGAGTGGAGAGACGTTTATTTTTTCCATCAACCACTTTAAGGCCAAATCAGGAACGGCTACCGGAGCGGATGCCGATCAGGGAGATGGACAGGGCATCTTCAATGCCACACGCACTGCAGAAGCCTATTCGGTACTGAATGCGTACGATGACAATCGTGTCTTTTACCAGGATTCGGATATCTTGATTATGGGCGATTTGAATGCCTATGCCAAAGAGGATCCGGTGCGTGTGCTCACCAATGGGGGAATGATTGATTTGCACCGCTATTTCCATGCCGACAGTTCCTATTCCTACAATTTCCGAGGGGAAACGGGTTATTTGGACCACGCCCTATGCAATACGACCATGCTGTCCCAAGTAACCGGTATGACGGCGTATCATATCAATTCAGACGATTTTTATGATTGTACTTACACCAGTTCGGACCGCACGATGTTTCGTTGTTCCGATCATGACCCGATTATTGTCGGACTGCAATTAGGTCAGCGTGCAGCCGTCAATCCCGTCCTATGCAATACGGCTAAAGTGCTGTTCCATAACGGGTACCTCAGTATCTGCAACGCCACAGGTGGGTATGTGCGCATCTACGACATTCGGGGTTTGGAGGTTTGGCAGGAACGCATCACCGGTCCTCAACAGGAAATATCCTGCAGCAACTGGCCCGGCGGAACCTATATCATTCACCTGTACTGCACGGATGTACAAGGAGTGAGCAGTGTGCAACCTTATAAAATGATTATTCTTTGATGAATCTGTTTGAGGACATAGAGCGCAACGAAAAACAGGAGTTATTGAACCTGCGTCGCGAATTGGAAACTGCCAATCGACAATACTATGTCGACAATGCTCCCACCATGTCCGATCGCGAGTTTGATGAGAAAATGCATCGCTTGGAGGAATTGGAAAAACGATACCCTCAAATGAACGATCCTCTCAGTCCTACCCGCCATGTGGGTTCCGATTTGGCAGAAAAAGGTAACAACAAAGCCTTTGAGCAGGTGACACACCGGTATCCCATGCTCTCATTGGCCAACACATATAGTGAAGCGGATATACAAGACTGGTTGCATCATTTGCCATCGGATGTGGAAATCGTGTGCGAACTCAAGTATGATGGGTTGAGTATCTCACTATGGTATGAAAATGGCACACTGACCAAGGCCGTGACCCGGGGTGATGGACAAAAAGGAGATAATGTGCTGCGCAATATCCAAACCATACGTTCCATTCCTCAACACATCGACAACGCACCTGCGTTTCTGGAAATGCGAGGCGAGGTGTTGTTGCCCTGGGAGAATTTTGAGCGAATCAATCGCGAACGGGAGGAACAGGAGGAATCGCTGTTTGCCAATCCCCGCAATGCCGCCAGCGGCACCCTCAAATTACTGGATAGTAACGAGGTGGCACGCCGTGGGCTAACCTGCTATCTGTACTATATGTTAGGAGAGCATCTTCCGGGACAGACGCACTACGAACGACTGCAAACCGCTCGCAACAATTGGGGTTTCCCCATATCCGATGCCATACGCGTTTGTCACAGCATCAACGAAGTGATGGATTTTATTCATCAGTGGGACACTCGGCGTAAAGAATTGCCGGTGGCTACGGATGGTATTGTACTGAAAGTGAATCATCTGCACCAGCAGGAAGAGTTGGGTTACACGGCCAAAACGCCTCGTTGGGCCATTGCTTATAAGTTTCCGGCCGAGAAACAGTTAACGAGATTGGAGAAGATTACCTATCAGGTGGGACGCACAGGAGTGATTACGCCCGTGGCCAATCTGCAACCGGTTCAACTGTCCGGAACGATGGTGAGTCGCGCCACCTTGCACAACGAGGATTTTGTACGCCAATTGGGTCTGAGTGAAGGGGATATGGTGTGGGTGGAAAAAGGCGGGGAGATTATTCCCAAGATTACGGGTGTGGAACGTGGTGAAGGCGAAATGGCGGCCAAAGACTATACTTTTGTGAGCGTGTGTCCCGAATGTGGAACACCTTTGGTGCGCGTGGAAGGCGAAGCGGCTTGGCGTTGTCCCAATGACAAGACCTGTCCTCCACAGTTGTGCGGTAAGATGGTGCACTTTGTGAGTCGTAAGGCGATGAACATTGACGGATTGGGCGAAGAGACGATTGATTTGTTCTATACCAAAGGCATGCTGCACAATGTGGCCGATATCTATGCCCTGAATCGGGACGATATCGCCGTCATTCCGGGATTTGGCACCAAATCCGCTGATAAGATATTGGCGGGAGTAGAAGTTTCCAAGTCCGTTCCATGGCATCGGGTGTTGTTTGCCTTGGGAATACGCATGGTGGGCGAAACGACGGCCAAAAAGATTGCACGACGCTATCGCAGCGTGGACGAACTGCAATGGGCTACGCGGGAACAGCTGATGAGTATCGATGATGTGGGCGAACAGATTGCCGACAATATCATTGCCTGGTTTGAAGATATGGACAATCTCGAGATGGTCATGCGCCTTCGTCAGGCGGGCGTTCAGTTTGCCGACCATGAAAACGTGGAAAAGGTGGAGGACAATCCCGTTCTGCAAGGGATGAGCATTGTCATCTCCGGAACATTCAACCTCCATTCTCGGGACGAGTACAAAGAAATGATTGAGCGCTACGGAGGCAAGAATGTGGGGTCGGTGAGCAAGAAAACGAGTTTTATTTTGGCCGGCGAGAATATGGGACCGGAGAAACGGAAAAAGGCCGAAGAACTGGGCGTGGAACTCAAAAGCGAAGAAGAGTTTTTGGTAATGGTGAATGGTCGGCCGGAGGCCTAATGGTTAATGGTTAATGGTCGGCCGGAGGCCTAATGGTTAATGGTTAATGGTTAATGGTTAATGGTGAAAGGTATGAATATTAAGGAATATATTTTTAAGCGGAAACAGCGTCGCTATCCGCAACGCACGGCGGTTTGGCCGGATTGGGAGCAGGCGAAACGAATTTTTATTCTCTATGACAGCGATTGGTTGGAGAAGAATACTGCCATACGCGATATCCAACGTTGTCTGATGCAGGATGGGAAAGAAGTGACCGTATGGGGTATTCTGCCCAATAAAGAGACCAACTCCCCTATTCTCCCCTCCTCTCGCACCATTGGACGCAAGCAAATCAACTGGTTTGATATACCCAAGAAAGAGGTGTTGACCGAACTGGCAGATAAGCGCTACGATATTATGCTTGACCTCACACAAACGGATCTGCTAGTGACCCGTTACCTGATTTTGGCCATCACAGCCGACTTCAAAGCCGGCATGCGCAAAAAGGAAGGATTATTGGACTTTATGATCGATATGCCCGCTGAGGAAGATCCCACCAATTTGTATCAGCAGATTGTACGGTATATGCGTATGATTAGGCCTGTATAAATCATCCCTGTGTTATCCCAGCAATATGGGAGCATGGACTTACGTTCTGCTTACGGGCGACTTACGGCCGACTTACGGGAAAAGCAGTGAAAAAATCTGAAAAGAATTTACTCGTTCACCTTGGGCGGTGTAGTAGTGGCTCGATACAACGCAAACCGTGTGTTTTACTAGAGATTATTTTAATTCATCTTTGAGATAACTATACACATACCCTGAAGACTGGAAATAGAGTCCTGTCTTAGGATCGGATAGTTTTTGAAACAAAGACGATGTGTATACTTTGTCAAAAGCTTCTGACATTGCGATACCAGTATCCTCCATGAGGCGAGCAATTAAATCCATCACGATTTGCTCCTTCATATTCTGGAATTCAACTTGACTAACTTGCATCATATCTTAAAGAGAAGGTCAATTGCTTTTTGCGTGCAAAAGGCATATTGATATGTAATGCCTTTGATATATTGTATTCGCTGCAGAAATTCATCAAAAGATATATATCCTTGCTTGAAACGAGTAATCTGCGCTCCGATGCGGTCATTGGCAATCGGGCCATACACGATATCATAATCGTGCAATGTACATCCTTGAGGATCAGAACGGTGATTATAAACAAAATGTGCCCATTCTATAGAGTAATCATCAAATACTTTATATCGCAACGTATTCATAAGACTCTCATCAAAATTATACGCATTTACGATAGGTGTACCATTTTCGAATGCCGCTTTAAATGCAGCCATTTCCTCTGCTTGCTCTTTCTCGGCAGAAAGATAGAATGCTCGTCCAAAGTCTTTGTTTGGACGAGATTTTGATAAGTCAATTTTATCGATCTGGATCGTTGATCCGTGATAGAGAATCATATTGTGCCTCCTTTTCGACGACAATATTCACGAAGAGTTTGCACGTTATCTTCTACAGACAAGGTGTGCATAATGCCATAATGTTTCTCACATAAAGCAATGGCGCCATAATTATTCAGATATCGATAGGCATCCTCTTCTGACATACCATTATTCATAGCAAAATCTGCTACCAAAATAACGATATACTCAATCGTATTTATTACGTTTATTGCCATATCTCGTTCTATTTTGCGTTTACGACGCAAAAGTACAGAAAAATTTTGATATATGCAAATTTTTAAGCAAAATAATATCAAAAAGGCTGCCTAATTTAATCATTAGACAGCCTATCAATGTTTCTTTCTTGGCCTGCAGTACCAAAAAATTCGTTAATCCTGCTTGAATTCCACTTCGTCTATTATGAGTTCACATTTACCAACGGAGTAATAGCCAAATCCAGTATAGTCAAGAGGCATATAACGCACTTTCATAATTGGTTCGTCATTTACGACAAATTCTAACGTTTGTCCATTGCTCTTTAATATCCAAGTTTGTGCAGGCTTCTTGTTGAGTTTTTTCTTCCATCTTATTCCTTGGGTAATTGAACCAACTGCACATCCATCTTCATAACGAATGAACTTCACATAGTCATCTGCCATAACAAATGCGTAGTAATTACCGAAGTCTTTAAAATTAAAAATGAGACCAATTTCTTCTCCGTTCTTAACGGTAACATCACTTGTAATAGTGAATGGCTTTTTAACATCAATAGGAGCATAACAATGTGTCTCAAACGCTGTATTATATGTATTAATAGAACCATTTGCAAGTGCAGCAAAATCTACTTTGGTAAATGATTTAACCGTCATTACACCTTGATCAATAATGGCATTACCTTGCTCATTTTTGTAGGCTCGTTCAGTCCACTCTAATGAGTTGGAATCAAATGTTTCTTTGAAAGTTTGTGCAAACATACTAACGGAGCATAAGCACACCACTAAAAATACGATTTTTTTCATAAATTCTGATTGTTTTGAAATTAATTTATAAACTACGAACCTTGCCAATGCGAGTCTGCAGTTCCTCGATAAGAGGTTCATATTCTTTTGCAATTCGATCTATTTCTTCAAATTCTCCATGCATAGCGGAAGCGGCAGCTGCGACTTCTGATGATATCTTAATTTGAAATGCAACTCGTTCAGGAGTAGAGATATCGCGAATAGTAACTCTATTGCGCATCTGCATATCAGAAAGTTGGAATGTCTTATATTGCCATGGAGTTTGAACATATCCTCCATAAACATCAGTCGTAGCTATTTCGTCAAAGTAATTTAATAGTATCTGATGCAGTAGTTTCCATGCTGGTTTTACATCCACTTTTTGATCGTCGCTAATAGTGTAGTACATTGAATCAATGTCCACAGTAAAGAACTTATTCACAATTCCGGAATATGCACTCAATCGATAATATCCATCTGCTTGTAGAGTGTAACTGATGGCACTTCGTTTGTCATCGCCATAATACTTTGTATTTAATGTTTTGTAGCCATTACACTCTAAACGGATGACGGCCATGTTACCTTTCTTGGGACGATTAAAAGAACCTGAACCATAACCGATGAGTTGGTTGTTAATGTAGATAGATGCTTCGTTGGGCACAACTGAAATGTCAATCATTTTTTGCTTTGGTGCACTTGTGGCACTCATAGTAAACGCCAAGAATAAGGCAAATAAAAACGTTTTTTTCATACTAATAAGAAGTTGATTTTAAATAATGATTAGGGTTTGAAGAATTATGTAAATTCTTAGGGATTTCTACTTCATAATAATTTTGTTTATTTTGAAGATATACTCTTTGTGCGTGCAATTCCATCCCTTGTCTTTTGCACGAGACATATACATAGGGAGTCGTTTTTTTAACTGTAATAGTGGCAGGAGATTCGCCAAAACTATTGTCATTGATAAAAATTTCAATACCAGGAGTATTACATGCTACTTGGATAGTGGTTACACAAGAACTCAATAATAGGGCCATTGCTGTGATTGTAATTAGTTTTTTCATACTTACATGATTTTTATTTTTGTGCACAAAAAAAGTGGACTAAACTTTTCTAATCCACTCTCTAAGGTATCGCCAAACACCTTGTTATCGAATTATATAAAGTAAAGTCCACGCAAATACGTGAACGCTAAACTTTACTTCTCGATAACTTAAATTTGGCGAATTTATAGAGAGTGAGAACTAAAGATAACGCTTATTATCTTATATTGTGCGAATGATTGATTATAATAGTCCCAATTTTTAGAC
>DCIY01000028.1:19640-21994 GCA_002317295.1 Bacteroidales bacterium UBA1714 | reverse complement strand
GCAATCTGTTCACCCGTAAAGGTATTGACCACATAGATATGGGAGGCGTCGTCCAAGACGTAGGTTTTTTCTCCGCGCATGATCATGTGACGGATATTCAACCCATCGAGGAACGGGGTAGCCACCACGGGATACTCGTGGAAAGTGAACGTCTCGGGCAGCGTAGCATCAGCAGCCTGGTTGGGATAATCAGGCGTGAGCGGACGCAGGTAGTTGGAGTCGGTGACAAAGGCGTTGATGGTGGTGGTAGTGCCTGCGGTGATGGTCACATCCTCAATGAGTTCGGCAGCATGGTTGGCGTTGATACGCACCTGGTACTCGCCTGGTTGCACACCATAGAACACAAATATACCGTTGCAATACTGGTCGGTGGTATAGGTTTGGAGAACCTGTCCGCCCTGCATCAGTTCACACTTGGCACCATCCATGGCCATCCACTTATCGTGAGAACCCTCGGGATGGTTGGTAGGAGCGGTGATGTACGAGCCCATACCGGCGCGTGTCTCCTTGAAGTTGAGCGAACGCACATCACCGGCAAGGATACCGGTAGCAGGAGCATCAGCGTTCCATATCTCGCACATTGCGTAATAAAAACGATAAGCCTCCAATGTTTGATAATCGCGATTGAGGAAACGGTGGGTGTTGGGCAGGTAACTGTGGAAGGAAGCCTCGCACAATACGGTAGGACGGTAGGCTGCCGTTCCGTCACCATCGGAGATGAGGGACCAGGTGTGGTAGTAGGACCATACATAGCCACCATCGGCTTCGTGATAGGAGTCCATGAGGTTATCGCGCATATGACGCACCACGATGGTCGCCATATCCCATGCGGTGGAATCGGCGGCATACTGTCTGCCGGTGTAGGCAGAACCGGATGCGCAAGTCGATTTACCCTCAATGAAGGCCACCACGTAGTTGGCAGCGCGTCCTACGGAATTGGCCGCATTGGAGTGGATAGAGAGCATCATGTCAGCGTTGTACTCGGCACATTCCGCCTTGATGGACGAGAAGGGACGGTCACCCACCATAGGGTCGGTGGTATACTGTTTGTACGCCTTGTCGTAGTCCATTTGTCCGTTATCACGCATACCGGAACGGTTATCGCGGCGAGACATGAGTACATCGGCATTGGCATTGAGCAGGAGGGATTCGAGGTCAAAAGCGACCTTGAGGTTGGAGGACGATTCCCAGAAACCGAGGGTATCGCATTCACCTTTGGCCGTGTACTGTGGGAAAGGAATGGTCGGAATATGACGGTCATTCATCTCGTTCCATCCACCGTGTCCGGGGTTGATATAAACCTTAATACCGGTTAAATCGGTTGCCATCATTTGCGCAGCAAAAGCAACCATTACGAATAAAGCAAATTGTTTTTTCATAGTCATCGTTATTTAAAGTTTACGTCCATGATATACACACCTTCCTGAGCGGCAAAAGCGATTTTGTCACCCTTGGTTGAAACGGCAGGATAGAGCACGATTTCGTGCCCGGGAACCTTGTGGATTTGCAGGTTTTGGCCATCGATACGAATGGTCACGATGGGCGAGTGGGTGTATTGGTAACCATCTCCCCACAGGTCCAACATACCGGCAATGTAGTCGTTGCCCAACCATTGTGGAGCGCCGACATAACCCAGATAAACGACATTTTCACCATGCATATCGCACACGTAGGTACCAAACTTATTGCCCTGAGCGACGGTATAAACGAGGTGTTGCTGATCGGGCGAGATATTGGGCCAGATGTAACTGCACTTGCCTTGCGGATTGAGCACGCGGCGGGTGTTGTTGGTGTAGAGCACCAGGTCCATGTCCTCGATGGCCACGATGTACTTGTTGCCTTCCACTTCACGGATGTCGGTGACCAGACGCTGAGAGAGAATCTGGTGATGTTTAGCCACGCGGATCACACCTCCGGAAAAATCGAATGCATACTTTTCGCGACTGGGTGCATCCACCACAGCCACTTCCCCGGTAGCGGTATTGACGCGCTTGATGGAAGTGTAGCGGCGGTTTTCACGATAAGTGACATCGCGGAACACGACCATCAGACCGCCATCGCTGATTTGGGCCTCATAACCGGCATTGTCGGCATCGGTGAGCACCTTGGTAGTTTGGTTGATGAGGTTGTACTGAACCAGACCTTTGTACCCGTCGGAGGTCAAAAGCAGGTAGTCACCCATGGGTGAAAAACGAGGGAAGCAATAGTTCATCCCTTTGGTGCCCTCCAGCATGGTGGGGGAGGACAATTCAATTTGTGCCGACATACCTAACGAAAGGCAGAGACCGGCCAGAAAAAAGAAAGTTTTTTTCATGATTGGTGATTGTTAATTGTTATTATTTGGTTTGTTCCCG
>DCIY01000028.1:0-19585 GCA_002317295.1 Bacteroidales bacterium UBA1714 | reverse complement strand
AATTCAAAATTCAAAATGCAGAATTAGATCCCCATTGGTATTCCGAGGGGTGTGTATACCTTATTATCACGGATAATGAGTATTTGGCCATGGTGCAGGAGGATGCGGGTGTCGGATGATGGTGCCTTAATATCCGACAATTGAGCCGGTGCTTCGCACCAGGTCCAACCCCAGGCGGGTTGAAATGCGGGATAAAGTCCTGCCGTGGTAAAATCGGCTGAACCCGGCCAAGATGTATACTGCATATGGGTCCAGAAGGCGGCCATGGCAAAACGCCAACTGCGGTCATCGGTTCCCAAGGCGGTGACGGTTTTTCCCGATGAATACTCGGCTCCTGCCAAAACGGCTGCTGCGTTGACCGAATCGACATAGGTGGCGAGCCACTGCCATTTGGGTGTCTGCATGAGGGCATACATCAGACCGGTTTCGAATGTTGCGGCAGCGATGGATTTGGCCGGATTTTCCTTGGCCAAATAGTCATCATAATCCTCCCACTCTATTTGGGCATCATAGATATCGTTGTAGTCCAGTGTCCAATCGCCAAACATGTCGGCCATGGATTCGTAGCCGTAAGGGTTGCAGGTGATCGGTTGGACATCGCGATAAACGGCGGGTGCATATTCGTTGCCATAGCGGTCGTACGCGCGCACTGCGTACGCGTAATTATTATAGTAAGGAAGCATGGCTACGGACATACAGGTGTCGTAACAAATGCCGACCAGGTAACGCGAGTCTTCGATGGCTACCGAATCCGGTACAGAGGGCGGATAGGAATAGACCGTAAACCGATAGGCGGGTGAGGACCAGCTCAGGGTTGTTCCCTGCAAGGTCAAGTGTGTAGGAGCAGGGAGCACGGGAGCGGGTTTCCAATCCATGGCGGGTGGCAAGGCCAGCGAAGCGAAACGTTGTTGGGCCAATTGCAGGTGCATATGTACCGTTCCTTGTCCGTTATCTCCGATGAAGGTATTGGTGTTGTAGAAGATGGAACCCGGTCCGCCCAATTGGTCAAAGGCGCGGTTATCATCGATTTCGAGCACAATCTCGGGCGTATTGTACCGATAGGCAGCCTGGGAAACAAAGAAGTCTACACGCTGGTTACCCGGCAGCAGGTCGGAAAAATGCTTGCACACATCCTGGCTCCACCATTTGCACAGCACATCATAGTCCTGACCGGTGGAAGTGGTTGGCCAATAGAGTTGGGGGGCGATGTAGTCGACACAACCCTGTTTGACCCATTCAACGGTGTTGCAGTACTGTACCGCATAATCGTCCAGCCCGGTGATACCTTGCGGTAGGGATATGCCATACTTTTGGGCCACAGATTTTTGAGTGGTCCATATGCCAAAGGGTCCCATACCAAAACGCACCCAGGGTTTGACGGCCTGAATGGAATCGTAGAGCATGCGCATGGTCGTGTCCACATTGTGTCGGCGCCAATCGCCATCATTCATTCCGGCGGGTTTGTACAGCGATTTGGATGTGGCATCTTCGGTCGTGGTGCCGCCATAGGGGTAGAAATAGTCATCCATGAGGATACCATCGATATCATAGTTGTTGATGGCCTCCATGAGCACATCAATGACATATTTTCTGGCCTGCGGGAATCCGGGGTCAATGATGGTACCGGAGAAGGATCCGTTATCGTACTTGATGAGCCAATCGTGACAATGGATATAGACAGGATCGGTGGTTTCGACCGTGCCGGAGGTGGTGACCCGAAAGGGGTTGACCCATACATGGACCTCGAGTCCGCGCTTGTGTCCCTGTTCAACAGCATAGGCCAGCGGGTCGTAACCCGGATCCAGGCCTCGTGTACCACTGAGGTTTTTGCTCCAGGGTTCAAAGCGAGACTGATAGAACGCATCGGCCGTCGGGCGAATCTGCATACAGAACGCATTCATATGTCCTGCTACCAGCGCGTCCAGGATGGCATCCATTTCCTGTTTTTGTTTAGCAATCTGGGTAGCATTGCCCGTAGAGGTGACATAGGTAGTAGGCCAGTCGATGGCATAGTGGGTAGTAAACCATGTGGCACGAAACTCCCGTTTGGGCGAAGCCGCCAATGTAAGGTTAACACCGGTTAAGATGGCGATTAGAAGGAAGGTAAAACGTTTGTACATAGGTGGGTTGTATAAAAGTGGTATATTTCCAAATACAGTATGACCATGGCCACGGCCGTGATGGAGGCCAGCCAGCTTCGCCAGGTGAGCAGGTGAAAGCGATGATACACCATCCACTGAACAGGAAGGGCCAGCAGCATCATGGGGTAAAAAATCGTTCCCACCATGAGGATGAGGGCGGACAGGAAGGTGGAGGCGGGTGAACCTTTGTCCTGCAAGCTGCGATCGACGCGCAATCGATGGCAGGTCGACTGAATCGGCAGAAAGGACATCAGGGCCAACACGGCACCTACAATGACCCGTAACAGGGATGGATAGAGGATATGGATCATGACTATTTTATTGGACAAATCCCAATCGGTGGATCAGGGCTTGCGGATTGGGTTCCTGGCCACGGAACTCGAGGTAGAGATCGTGGGCATCGCGTGAGCCTCCCTGTTCGAGCAGATGGAGGAAGCGGGCGGCTGTTTGAGGATGAAATATATCCCCCGTTTCGCGGAAGGCCTCAAACGCATCGGCATCCAGTACGGCCGACCAGGTATAGCTGTAATAACCGGCCTCATAACCGGTGGTAAAGATGTGGTTGTAGAACGTGGGTCGGTAGCGGACGATGATTTCGGGAATCATTCCCATCTGCTCCAACGAAGCGGCCTCAAACGCGTTGACATCAATGGTATCCACCTGTGTGAGGTTATGAAAATCCAGGTCGAGAATGGAGGCGGAGAGCAGTTCGGTTTCCACAAATCCTTTGTTGAACGTAGCCGTTCGGGCGATTTTGGCCATCAGCGAATCCGGCATCACTTCGCCGGTGAGGTAATGGAAAGCGTAGGTGCGCATCACTTCGGGGTGGTAGCAATAGTTCTCCATGAACTGGGAAGGCAGTTCGACGAAGTCGCGCGGGGTATTGGTTCCCGACAGGCTGCGGTAATGGCAGCGACTGAGCAAACCGTGGAGGGCATGACCAAACTCGTGGAAGAGTGTTTCCACATCGTCCATGCTCAGCAGCGAAGGCTGAGAGGCTGTGGGTTTGTTAAAATTGCCCACATTGACGATGACCGGACGAACATCCTTGCCTTGGGCGTCGATATACTGTTCGCGTATATTGTTCATCCAGGCTCCCGGCCGTTTGGTAGAACGGGGATAGTAGTCGGTGTAGAGGATACCCAGTAACTGACCTTGAGCATCGAGGACCTTGAAGGTCTGCACATCCGGATGGTAGATGGGCAGGTTATCAATGGGTTCAAAGGATATGCCATAGAGTCGGTGCGCCAAAGCGAAGACTCCTTTGCGCACATTACTCATTTCAAAATAGGGTTTGAGTTCTTCCTCATTGAGGGCATATTGTTGTTGGCGCAGTTTCTCGGCATAATACCACCAGTCCCAGGGTTGGAGTTTATCTCCCTGAGCAGCGGGGTCGGCATCCATCACGGCCTGGAGGGCAGCGCGTTCGCGTTTAACAGCCTGAAGACTGGGTTCCCAAACGCGCATAAGCATTTCCATGGCAGCCTTGCCGTTGAGGGCCATGGCATCCTGAAGAATATAATCGGCAGAGCAGTCGTATCCAAACAGGTGGGCTTTTTCTGTACGCAAGCGCATCGTTTGGTTGATGATGGCCTTATTATCATGTTCATTATCGTGGTTACCGCGGGTGGTATAGTCCATCAGCAGGTCATGACGCAGTTGGCGGTTGGCGCAATACTGGAGCACGGGGGTAAAACTGGTGCGTTTGGGTGTAAACAGCCATTCGCCCGGGTGACCGGCCGCAGCGGCTTCTTCGGCGGCTGCCGTTTTAGCCGATTCGGGCAGTCCTTCCAATTGGGCCTCATCGGTAATAAACCGTTGGCAGGCATTGGTTTCTTCCACCACATTTTGGCCAAACTTGAGGCTGAGTATTCCCAGTTGTTTGTTGATTTCGCGCAACCGGTCCTTGGCCTGTTGGTCGAGGTTGGCTCCGTTCATGACAAACGAGCGGTAGGTTTGGTCCAGCAGTCGTGCATCTTCCCCCGTGAGGTCGGTCGCAGACTCATGCACCGCTTGGACGCGGGCAAACATTTTGTCAGACAGCAGGATATTATCCTCGCACTCGGTAATCATGGGTGTTACCTCTTCGGCAATGGCGTTCATGGCATCGTCTCCATCCGTCTCGAGCAGGTTAAAGAACACGCCTTCGACCCGACGGAGCAGTCCACCGGCGCGGTCCAGGGCTACGATGGTGTTTTCAAACGTAGGGGCCTCGGGATTATTTTCGATAGCAGCTATCTCGGCTTCATATTGCCGTATAGCCTCCTTGAAGGCCGGACGATAGTGTTTGGTTTGGATTTGATCAAACGCAGGAACCCCATAGGGAGTAGTGGGTTCCGTCAACAGGGGATTGGATGTACATGCCATCATGGTGCAAAGCGCAGCAAGCGCCAAAAATTTAGTTTTCATTGTTTACTGTTTATCAATTTGAATAGACAAGTTCATATCTTCCACAGGCACAGCAGTATCGCAGGCATCCACCACCGTGATGGATACAGCCAATACCTGAGCGGCTATGTAGGCACCAAAGTGGGCAATCACCTGACGAATCTGTTCTTGTTGGCTGACGATGCGTACGGCTATTCGGTCGGTTATTTCCAAACCGGACGACTTACGCAGGTTCTGGATGCGGTTGATCAGTTCGCGGGCAATACCTTCCTGTATCAGTTCCTCGGTTAGTTCTATATCCAGGGCCACGGTCATTTCGCCATTGGTCTGAACGAGCCATCCAGGCATATCTTCGGTCATTATCTCCACATCTTCTGCCGTTAAGGTATACAGGTCTTGAGGCAGAGCAAACTGTCCCTGTTGTTCCATCACGGCGATATCGTCCTGACTCATGGCTGCAATCCCCGCAGCCACCGCTTTCATCTGAGCGCCCACTTTC
The DNA here is from genome assembly GCA_002317295.1 of Bacteroidales bacterium UBA1714. Taxonomy (GTDB): domain Bacteria; phylum Bacteroidota; class Bacteroidia; order Bacteroidales; family Paludibacteraceae; genus Colicola. The sequence continues at coordinate 14,557 of DCIY01000028.1, read as the reverse complement.
TTGCCCAGCACTTTGAAGTTGGGTTTGATCTTTTTTACCAATCTTACCTCACACTGATCTGCGGGAGTGATGATGAGTTGCTTGATATTCACCTCCGACTTAATCAGGTTTTCCACGCGTTGTAATGCCTGCAGACAAGCGTTGTCATGCACCGGAATAACCGCTTTGAGCAGGGGTTGGCGCACATTCTTTTCGGCTTTTTTGCGAATGGCCAAAATGATGGACGTAGCCTGTTGAGCCAAAGCCATGGAGTGCTCCAGATCCACATTAATCCACTCCGTGTTTACCTGAGGCCAATCGCTCAAATGTACCGTATTGCCGGTGAGATCACGATAGAGGCGATCGGCATAGAAGGGTGCAATGGGTGCCATGAGTTGGGCCACTGTCTTGAGGCAGGTATAGAGGGTGGTATAGGCAGCCTGTTTGTCGGCATCCATGGATCCTGTCCAAAAACGTTTACGGTTGAGTCGGACATACCAGTTACTCAAATCGTCCTGCACAAAATCCGAAACAGCACGACCGGCTCGAGTAGGTTCGTATGCTTCGTAGAGCGAGGTAACCTGTTGAACGAGCGAATTGAGTTTACTGAGAATCCAACGATCTATCTCGGTATATGCCGGGGTGGAGGCGAGGGAATCATCCCATCCGTCCACATTGGCATACAGGGCAAAGAATCCGTAGGTATTGTACAGGGTTCCAAAGAACTTACGACGACACTCCTCCACGCCTTCGGGATCGAACTTGAGGTTTTCCCAAGGAGAAGAGTTGGTGAGCATATACCAGCGAACGGCATCGGCGCCATATTGATCGAGGGCGCCAAACGGATCGACGGCATTGCCCAGGCGTTTGGACATCTTGGCACCGTTCTTATCCAATACCAGACCATTGCTGATTACATTCTTGTACGCCACCGTATCCTCTATCATGGTATGAATGGCGTGCAGGGTAAAGAACCAACCGCGTGTCTGGTCCACTCCTTCGGAGATAAAGTCCGCCGTACGAGGGGCATCGGTATGCTCAAACGGATAGTGGTTTTGGGCATACGGCATGGCACCCGAATCAAACCATACATCGATCAAATCGAGTTCCCGGTGCATCGGTTGGCCGGAAGGCGACACGAGTACAATCTGGTCCACATACGGACGGTGAAGATCGATGATGGACGGATCATAATTGGCGGTAGAATAGTCCCCCACCACATGCTTTGGCCACGGGTTGGAGGTCATATAACCGGCTTGTACAGCCTTGTCTATTTCTTGGAACAATTCGGCGATACTGCCAATGCACAACTCCTCTTTACCATCCTCCGTGCGCCAGATAGGCAACGGGGTACCCCAATAGCGGGAACGGGACAGGTTCCAGTCGTTCAGGTTCTCGAGCCATTTGCCAAAACGGCCCGTTCCGGTGGATTCGGGTTGCCAGTGAATGGTATTGTTGAGGGCAATCATGCGTTCACGGGCCGAGGTGGAACGAATAAACCAACTGTCGAGCGGGTAATATAACACGGGTTTGTCGGTTCGCCAGCAGTGCGGATAGGTGTGGACATGTTTCTCTATCTTAAACATACGTCCGTCTGCCTTCATCTCCATGCACAGGCGAATATCCAGGTTCTCATTTTTGAGTGCTGCGGCCTCGTCATAACGGCCGTCGATGGTATATTGGGGATCGTAGGCGTTCTTGACCCATTGTCCTGCATACTTGCCATACAGATCCACGTTCACCGATTGGGCCACAAAGTCCGGATCCAGGTCTTCTATGCGCCAATACTTACCGGTAAAATCCACCATGGGACGAGGTCCGGCGTTACGGGTAAGCATATACAGTCCGGGCACACCGGCCTGGTCGGCCACTTTCTTATCATCGGCACCAAAAGTCGGAGCGATGTGCACAATACCCGTTCCATCCTCGGTGGTCACATAGTCGCCCTCAATGACGCGGAATGCACCCTCTCCCGGATTGACCCAAGGGAAGAGTTGCTCATACTCCATCCCCACCAGTTCGCTGCCTTTCTTGGTCCACAGGATATCCCATGCGGGTGGCTCCTGTCCTTCGGCAGCAGGCAACAGTTCTTTGCGATACGCCTCCAGGCGGGCCTGAGCCAGAATGATAATATCCTGTTCGCGGCGAACGGCCACATAGTCAATCTTGGGTCCTACGCACAGGGCGGTATTGGACGGTAATGTCCATGGGGTGGTGGTCCAGGCAATGAAGTAAGTGGGTTCCGCCGTGTTCTTTACGCGGAACTTGGCCGTGCAGGTCGTATCCTTGACATCGCGATAGCAGCCCGGTTGGTTTAACTCGTGCGAACTGAGTCCGGTGCCGGCTGCAGGTGAATAGGGCTGAATGGTGTAACCCTTGTACAGGTAACCTTTTTGATACAACTGCTTGAGCAGGTACCACAGGGTCTCGATGTACTTATTGTCATAGGTGATGTAGGGGTCTTCCAAGTCTACCCAATAACCCATTTTTTGGGTCAGTGCCGTCCACTCCCTGGTGTACTTCATGACCTCACGACGGCAGGCGGCGTTGTACTCATCCACGGAGATCTTCTTACCGATATCCTCCTTGGTGATGCCCAACATCTTTTCTACGCCCAGTTCCACCGGCAGACCGTGGGTATCCCAACCGGCCTTGCGGCGTACTTCGTATCCCTGCATGGTTTTGTATCGGCAGAAGGTATCCTTGATGGTACGAGCCAAAACGTGGTGAATACCCGGCATACCATTGGCCGAAGGAGGTCCCTCAAAAAACAGGAAAGGCTGGTGACCTTTGCGAATGGCAATACTTTGGTGAAAAAGGTCTTCTTTTTCCCACGTGGCAAGCATCTGAGCGCTGAGCTCAGGGAGATTAAACTGTTTATATTCGTTAAAGTGTTTCATATGCCATCTAAATTCAACCGACAAAATTACAAAAAAATTTGCATTTATGCAAATATATTGGCCAAATTGGGTGGAAAAAGTTGCATACTCCAAAAAATTGTTGTATTTTTGCAGCATGGATGAAGTGATACATGCCATTGTGCTGCACTATACCCGTCATTCTGATCAGGCGGTTGTGGTCCAGTTGTACACCCGAGAATATGGGCGTATACCCTGTATGGTCTATGGTAAGAAGTGGTTATCTGTTCTGCAGACAATGAGTGAGGTGGAGTTGCGTTGCAGCAGTCGCCCCAATCAGGATATGCGGGTGCTCAAATCTGCGGCGTTGAGTTATGTTCCGCAGCGTATTCCCACGGATGTGGCTCGTCAGTGTGTGTTGCTATTTATGGGAGAAGTGGTAGAAAAGACCTTGCGTCATCCGATGGCAGACGAGGCTGTCTATGCCTATATCAACAAGGTCCTCCGTGAATTGGATATCACGGAGGAACCTCAAAATCTTCCCCATCAATTTCTGACTACACTGAGTGAACTGTTGGGATATGGCGGACAACGTCTGGACGAGTGGAATCACCTCAAGTCCGAGGATATCATCCTCCATCTGTGGGACTGAATCAGAATGGCAGTTCGCCGGAATCGTCACCGGCAGCGTCATCAAATGTTTCTATATTGCCCATAGCGGCCGCAGGGGCGGCAGTGTTAGTGTTAGTGTTAGTGTTAGTGTTAGGGACAGTGTTAGTGGCAGCGTCTGCGGTGACAACACCCTGCTGAACGCGCCAGGCGCGAATGGAAGTATACCAACGACCATTGAACTCACGGCTTTCGATATCGAAACTGACCGTTACCACATCATCAATGGCGCAAGGATTGTTCTTGATTCGGTCTTCTCCAAAAATCTCAAACTGCACCTTACGAGGATACTGTTCCTGGGTTTCGAGCACATAACCCTGTACTTTCCACGGGTTACCGTTTTTTCCCACACCTTCCTGTGCAGGAAGGACTTGAATAATCTTACCTACTATTTCCATATTACTCTCCTTTGATTGCAGCGACGCCAGGAAGCACCTTACCTTCGATTGCCTCAAGCAATGCACCACCGCCTGTAGAAATATAACTTACCTGATCGGCAAAACCGAACTTATTGATGCAAGCGACGCTGTCTCCGCCTCCGATTAAGCTGTATGCACCCTCTTGGGTAGCCGCAGCGATGGCCTCAGCGATAGCCTTGGAACCGGCAGCAAAATTGTCAAACTCAAACACGCCTGCAGGTCCGTTCCACAGGATGGTCTTGGCACCCTGGATAGCAGCGGCAAAAGCCTTGCGGGACTCAGGTCCGGCGTCTACACCTTCCCAACCCTGCGGGATAGCCATCACGTCGCAAACCTGTGTATTGGCATCGTTGGCAAAATTGTCGGCTACAATGGCATCGGTAGCCAAAACGAGGTTCACACCTTTGGCCTTGGCCTTGGCCATAATATCCATGGCCATATCGAGCTTATCTTCCTCGCAAATGGATTTACCCACTTCACCGCCGCGGGCCTTGGCAAATGTATAGGTCATTCCGCCGCAGAGAATGAGGTTGTCCACCTTGTCCATGAGGTTCTCAATAATTCCAATCTTGGTCGAAACCTTACTGCCACCCATGATGGCGGTGAAGGGACGGCGAATATTCTTAAGAATATTATCCACAGCTTCGCACTCTTTCTCCATGAGGAAGCCGAGCATCTTATTGTCCGCATCAAAATAGTCAGCAATCACAGCGGTGGAAGCGTGCTTGCGGTGCGCCGTTCCAAACGCATCATTGACATAGCAATCGGCATAGGAAGCCAGGGTTTTGGCAAACTCTTTTTGGCTGGCTTTCATGGCTTTTTTAGCCTCTTCATAAGCCGGATCTTCTTTCTCTATACCTACGGGTTTACCTTCCTCTTCGCCATAGAAACGAAGGTTCTCGAGCATCAGTACTTCGCCTGCCTGGAGGGCATCGGCCTGTGCCTTAGCCTTGGCGCAATCCTGGGCAAACTTCACCTCGCGACCCAGAGCAGCGCTGACGGCGTCTACAATCTGAGACAGGGAATACTTGGCAGCGGGTTTGCCCTTGGGTTTGCCCATATGGGACATGATGATAAGGGCACCTCCGTTATCCAGAATGTGCTTGAGAGTAGGCAGAGCACCACGGATACGGGTATCGTCCGTAATATGACCATTTTCATCCAGTGGAACATTGAAGTCCACGCGTACGATTGCCTTCTTACCGGCAAAATTGTAATTTGAGATTGTCATTGTAGTATAATTTGGTTTTTACATTGTTTTCCGGCTGCAAAGATACGACAATTTTTTGGAATTTGCAAGCGTTTGGGCAAAAAAAATTTGCATATGTGAAATTTTTTGCGTAATTTTGTCGGCGATATGAGACCTGTTTTTCTGATTATTATATGGAGTCTGTGCAGTTTGGCGGTGATGGCCCAATCTGCATCGCAGGCCAACAGTTTGTTTCAGGCGGCTGATTATCAGGCTGCAAGTGTGGAATATGGTAAGTTACTGAAGCGTTCTCCCAATAACACCTTATATTTATATCGCTACGCACGATGCGCGCAAGAATTGGGTGACAGTCAGACGGCCATTCGGTATTTTCAGCACACCGGTAATCAGTTTGTTCTGACCTATTTTTGGTTGGGTGAACTGTATATGGAGCAGTGGCATATGGATCAGGCCATCGCCTCCTACCAGCGTTATTTGCAGTCGGCAGATGATGCCCAACGCATTGCCACGGCGCAGGAGCGTATTCGTCAGGCACAGAAGATTCAGAAGTACCTGCGTCATGTGCAGCAGATTGAACTGATACGACAGGACACTCTGAGTAAGGGCGAATTTCTGAAAGCATATGATCCTTATCGCGAAGCGGGCAGTTGGGAGCAGGACAGTATCGGACGCATTATGTTTACCACCCCGCGGGCTGATCGGAGAATCTCCGTCACGGGGCAGGATACGATGTGGTTGGTCAATCAGTACCGGTTATTGGATCAATGGAGCGAAGCGGATACGCTGCCTGCCACGATTAACTTCACCCTTCACCAAAACTATCCCTTTATGCTCAGTGATGGGGTGACGCTGTATTTTGCGGCGCAGGACAGTAACGGATTGGGTGGATATGATATCTATATCACCCGTTACAATTCGGCTACGGAGCAGTTTACCACGCCGGAGAACGTCGGTTTTCCGTTTAACTCTGAGCGCAACGATTATCTGATGGTGATGGATGAGAGCAAGCAGGTCGGACTGTTTGCTTCTGACCGCCACTGCGGGGATGACAGTGTGATTGTGTACACCTATCATCTGCCGGGTGAGAGGACCTATTGGCGGAATATCGATGAGGATTCTTTGGCAGCTTATGCCCGGTTACACGCAGGTGTAAGTGTCAGTGCTGTATCAATGCCGTTGCCACCAGCAGAGGAGGAAGGGGAGATGGAAGAAATGGCGGTGGAGGAAAAAACCATTCGGTGGGTGCTGAACGATTCTACCGTATATACTTCGGAGGATGATTTTCTCAACGATAGTGCCTTACATACCTACCATCTGTATCTGGAGCGAGAGCAGGAATATCAGCAGGTGGTGCAGCAGCTCCATGACGAGCGTCTGCAATACATGAATGCCGATGCCGACACCCAACAACAATTAACCCCGTCCATTCTCCAACTGGAAAACAGACAGGGTCAAATGCAGCAGGAAATCCTCGAACTGATGCAACGAATCATTCAACTCGAGACCAGCGAGTATTCGCGCTAAGGGTGATGGATTACAGTGCGTTAATCTCTTTGAGCACGGCAGTGGTCTTGGCTACAGCGGCATAGGAAGCAGCGTACAGCTCTTTCTCCTTGTCGTTGAGAGGCAGTTCAATCACTTTCTCAATACCATTCTTACCAATGATGCAAGGTGCACCGATAAAGATATCGTTGCATCCGTATTCGCCCTCGAGCATCACGGAGCAAGGAATCATCTTCTTTTGGTCATTGACGATGCTGTTGACCAGGAAAGCGATAGCAGCACCCGGAGCCATCCATGCGCTGGTACCCAGCAGACCGGTCAGCGTAGCACCGCCTACCATGGTGGAATGAACGACTTCGTCCAACTCAGCTTCGGACATGAAGTGGGTCACAGGCATACCCTTGTAGGTAGCAAAACGAGCCATAGGAATCATGGTTGTATCACCGTGGCCACCGATGACAAATCCTTCTACATCCTGCGCGTTGCAGTTGAGCTTCTGGCTCAGGAAATATTTGAAACGGCTGCTGTCCAAAGCGCCACCCATACCAATCACGCGGTTTTTGGGAAGACCGGTAGCTTTGAGCGTCAGGTAAGCCATGGTATCCATAGGATTGGAAACCACTACGATAATGGCGTTGGGCGAGAATTGCAGCAGTTGACTGGCCACACTCTTAACGATACCGGCATTCACACCGATTAACTCCTCGCGGGTCATACCCGGCTTACGAGGAATACCGGAAGTGATGACACAAACATCCGAACCAGCCGTAGCACTATAGTCGTTGGTGACACCCTTGACTACCGTGTTAAAGCCCAGAAGTTGAGCGGTTTGCATAATGTCCATTGCTTTTCCTTCAGCAACGCCTTCTTTGATGTCGATGAGGACAACTTCGCTGGCAATATTCTTCACGGCCAGCACATTGGCTGCGGTAGCTCCTACGTTACCTGCACCCACAACGGTTACTTTTGACATATTTCTAAAAATTAATTAAAATGGTTTGACCTAAAATTTGCTGCAAAGTTACATTTTTTTTTTGATATGTCAAAATTTTTTTGTACTTTTGCAAAAAATTCAATCAATCTATGTCATTAAACAGTTTTTTTGCCTCTCTCATGCCGAAAGAGGATAAGTTTTTTCCGCAGTTTCAACTGATGGCTGCCCGACTGGTAGTCGGTGCTGATTTATTCACCGAGTTTGTGGCCGCTACAGACCATGACAAGCAGGTGGAGTTGTATACCAAGATTAAGACCATTGAGACCGAATGTGATCATATCATCGTGGACATCTACGACGAACTTTCCAACAGTTTTATCACTCCCTTTGATCGTGAGGACATGCATCAGTTGTGTACCGATTTGGATGATGTGATGGACTATATTAACGATTCGGCCAAGCGTATCCTGCTTTATCAGCCTCGCGTGATGCCCTCCAAAGCACTGCATCTGGCTGAACTGATACTGGAAGGAGCCAAGTCCATTGAGTTGGCTATCGGTGAACTCAAGACGATGAGCAAGCAACCTACTCTGGCCTTGGAACAGTGTGCCAAGTTGCACGATTTGGAGCATGAGGGAGACGATGTGTATGACAATTTTGTCAAAGAGTTGTTTGAGAGCGATATCGATTCCAAGGAGTTGATTAAGTGCAAGGAGATTATGCAATCTCTGGAAACCGCTACGGACTGTGCCAACCATGTGGGCAAGACCCTGCAGATTATCATTGCCAAATACGCTTAATAAGAGTCAAAAATGGGTTTACTGATTACCATCATTGTTTTAGCCATTTGCTTTGATTTTATCAACGGCTTTCACGATTCGGCCAACTCCATCGCCACGGTGGTATCCACCAAGGTGCTCAAACCGTTTGTGGCTGTGGTATGGGCTGCGTTTTTTAATTTTGTAGCCTTTTTTGCGGCCGAATACTTATTGGGATTTAATATTGCCAATACGGTGCAAAAAGTGGTGGAAGCCGAGAGTGTCACTTTACCCATTATCATTGCCGGTTTGACGGCTGCCATTATCTGGAGTCTGATTACCTGGTGGAAGGGTATCCCTTCCTCCTCCAGTCACACGCTGATTGGCGGACTGGTGGGTGCAGCTGTTTGTTGCAAAGGGTTTATGGCCATTCACTGGTCTACGGTAGGAGTTATCTGTGCGTTTATCTTTGTGGCTCCCATGTTGGGATTTATTGCCGGCAATATCATCACCATTCTGCTGTATTGGATTTGTCGCAAGGTCAAGCCCTATAAGATGGACACATGGTCCAAGCGGTTGCAGTTGGTTTCGAGTGCGTGTCTGAGTACGGCGCATGGACTGAATGACTCCCAAAAAGAGATTGGTGTCATTGCCTGTGCCCTGGCGGCTTTTGGTGCCCAATACGGGTTTGAAGGACTGCCGCATTTCTTGCAGCCGGATACGATTACCCATGCCGCCGATGCGGCCCACAACTTCACCGGTGCACCTGCGTGGATTCCGGTGGCATGTATTACCGCCATTGCCATCGGCACCATGTCCGGAGGCTGGAAGATTATCAAGACCATGGGTAACAAGATTGCCAAGATATCACCCTATGAAGGCTTATGTTCTCAGGCTGCGGGAGCGATTACGCTGTTTATCACCCAGAACCTGGGTGTACCTGTTTCCACCACCCATGTCATTTCCGGCAGTATCATGGGTGTGGGCAGTGTCAAGCGACTGAGTGCCGTTCGTTGGGGTGTGAGCAAAGAGTTGATTACTGCCTGGATCATTACCATTCCCATTTCTGCTGTCATCGGTGCCTGTGTCTACGGTGTTTTGACGCTGGTAGGCTGCTGCTAGTCCTGTTCAGATCTTAGAGAAAGTGAGGCGGCCGAGGGAAATCGGAGAATGGTTAGGATTTTGCAAGCCAAGTAGTCAAAACATCAGGATGAATAAGAAAGTCTTTGATGCTTATTGTGATGACACCTTGTTCGTTACGCCGTAGTAAAATATCATCTTTCACGACAATAATCTTATAGAAAGAGTCGTCTATCTTTCTAAGTGAGCGATTTTCCTGTTCCACTTTTTCGGGTGTTGATAGGGAAAAAGCGGATTGGATATATATACGTTCCGAACCACGATTGCACACAAAATCCACTTCTGTTTGTATTTTGCAATACGTGCCGTCAGGCTGCCTTGTATTCACTTCCACTACTCCAATATCTACCGAATAACCACAATTGCGCAATTCATTGTAGATGGCATTTTCCATTAGGTGTGTTTCCTCCACTTGTCGAAAATTGAGCCGTGCATTACGCAAACCCATATCTACGAAATAGTACTTTTGTTGGGTGCCGATATATTTACGACCTTTCACATCATAACGCTCTACACGCTGCAATAGATAAGCATCTTCCAACATTTCAAGATAGCGCCCTATTGCGTTGGCAGACAAAGTAATCCCTCCATCGCTTTTGAAGGTGTGTTCTAGTTTTCTAAGGTTGGTCAAGCCACCAATACCAGATGAAACAATATCCAGCAATTTCTCCATCGCAACATCGTTTTGTATGCGATTATGTTCATGAATATCTTTGAGATATACTTCACGAAACAAATCTTTGAGATATTGCTCTTTCTCACCATAATCATCCATCAACACACAATATGGCAAACCTCCATAAGTGATATATTCATCCCACGCACGGTCGAAAGTAAGGTCTTGTTTTACAGTCCAGAACTCACCAAAAGAAAGGGGATTAAGATGAATCTCATCACCACGGCCACGAAATTCAGTAATCACATCTTTGGTGAGAAACTTAGAATTGGAACCTGTAACGTATGTATCCAGATTGTTGATATGCAGACATGAATTAAGTACATCCTCAAATTCCTGCATCATCTGCACCTCATCAATCAATAAATAATATTGTCCTTCTTTTGGTGAACCTGATGGTGTGAGTACTTTTTTGCGGATATATGCCAAACATTTATCGGGATTACGCAGTCGCTGATTGACACGATCATCCAACTGAATTTCTATAATGTGTGATGGTGTAACACCCTGTTCAATGAGATAATTTTTGAAGAGAACAAACAATAAATACGACTTGCCACATCGTCTAATTCCTGTTACAATTTTCACTCGTTTATTACCACAATGAGCAATCAGTTTATCAAGATATTTTTTTCGTAAAATTTCCATAATAAATATTTTTTATATACAAAAACAACCTTATTTCGTGAGCAGAATTGCAATAATTTCCTTTTTGCTCACGATTTCGGCGGCAAAATTACAAAAAAAAAGTCAATCTACCAAATAAAATCCTATTTTTTTCACAAAATTTGCCGATATCGGAAAAAAAGTGTATCTTTGCAACCGAATACGTTAATTAAATTTTCCGATGAAGTATCTGTCCGTATCTGAATATGCTGCTTTACATGGTGTGAATGAGCGTACTGTACGCAACTATTGTGCCGCCGGCAAACTGGCTGGTGCGTTCCTTACCGGCAAAACATGGAGTATCCCAGAAGAGGCCACCGTGCCAGACAAAGGCAAACACACCAAGCGTATATCTCCTCTTTTGTCGCGTCTGCGCGAAGAACAAGAGAGCCATTTAAAAGGCGGCATATACCATCGCACGCAAATTGAGCTGACCTATCACTCCAACCATATAGAAGGCAGTTGGTGGCATAGAAACCACTGCTCCCGAGCAGGTACATAGTGAGCTGGCAGCTCTGCTAAAAGAGTATAACGCCATTAAGAACAAATCGTTGGATGACTTATTGGATTTTCATACGCGCTTTGAGCGTATTCACCCCTTTCAGGACGGCAATGGCAGGATTGGACGGCTTATTTTGTTCAAAGAGTGTTTAATCCATCGTATTGTGCCGTTTATCATCACCGAAGATCTCAAAATGTTCTACTATCGTGGTTTACACAATTGGCCGGAAACACCAGGCTATCTGCGCGACACCTGCCTGGCGGCACAAGATAACTATGTGGCTATCTTAAATCACCTGCGGATCAAACATTAGTGTTTACCAGACACTGGTAGGCTTGTGCTAAAAGTGCAGATATTTGTCACTTTTTTTGCAAAAAATTTGCAAGTGTAAAATATTTTTTATATTTTTGCAACGTTTTTGTAAAACATATTTGACACATGGCTATTTCAAAAGACTTGTTACGCGAGTGTATCGTATCTCAACGAGAGATGATTACTACCGCTGAGTTAGTGGAACGTCCTTATCGTTTTGAGGACGGAATGAACTATGTCTTGGTAGGTGTTCGTCAAGTTGGCAAATCGTATCTGCTTTACCAACGGATTCGACAACTATTTGCGTATGGGCACACATGGGATGATGTACTATTTCTCAATTTCGACGATGAGCGTTTGGCTGAAATGAGCGCATTGGATCTTAATCTCATTTTGGAAGTACATGGCATCTACTCGGAGCAAAAGCCCATTCTCTTTCTGGACGAGATTCAACGAATTGAGCATTGGGAGCAATTTGCGAGACGTTTGGTGGATAGTAAATACACGGTTTATATCACAGGAAGTAACGCCAAAATGCTGAGTTCAGAAGTTGCCACTACTCTTGGAGGACGTTTTCTTATACAGGAAATCTATCCTTTCTCGTTTGGTGAATTTATTACCGTCAAGGAAATCACTTTAGATAAAGACTGGTTCCATTCCACTTCTGCGCGAAGCGTGGTGCAACGTGCCTATTTAGAGTACTTTACGTATGGTGGACTGCCTGGAATACTAAACATTGTGTCTCCTGCTGTTAAACGCTCCTATTTGAGTAGCCTCTATCAAAAGATTTATTTGGGCGATATATGTGCACGGCATCGGGTTTCGGACTCCAAGGCGTTGAATATCCTCATTAAGAAAATCGCCGAGTCTGTCAAACAACCCGTTTCGTATCGACGACTTAACCACGTGATTGTGTCGACAGGAAGCAAATTGTCTCTTCCAACCACTATCTCATACATGGATTATGCTGAAGAAAGTTGGCTTATCCTGCCTGTTAAGAATCAGTTGGCACAGTTATCTGATAAGGAGAGTACAAAGAAATACTACTTGATTGACAATGGTTTACTGAATTTATTTCTCTACAATGGTGAGACCACATTGCTGGAGAATATGGTTTGTACCGAATTGTGTCGTCGCTATGGAAAGGACAATGTATCTTACTATAATGCCGGTAATGAAATCGACTTCGTAGTGGAAGAAGCGCACTTGGCATTACAAGTAACCTATTCGATGCAAGATACCGAAACCCGTGAACGAGAGTTGGCTCCATTGGCAAAATTCCAATCTCAACATCCAAATTGGACTTGTCTAATCATCACGAATGATCATCGTAGTCTCTACACATTCGATGGCCAGGAGTTACAAGCCATACCTGCTTATCAGTGGTTATTAGATTCTAACATGTACGAAAAAGTTTGAATTGCGCAAACTTTAGATCTTAGAGAAGGTGAGGCTGCCGAGGGAGTTGCCGATAACCATCAGCAGCAGATTGAGGCAAAAACCGGCGGGCAGTTCTGCGAAGCGGGTGGCAAAGTGGGCAAAATGGTCGGCGGTAATCCACATCCAGAAGTAACCAAAATTGGCGATGCAGTGCTCAAATCCGCAAAGGATAAAGAAGACTACAGGAAACATGACCATCAGTGGATTATTCGTTTTTTTCCACCCGTTGACAGCCAGATAAACCATCACGCCGCAGCCCCACGAAAGCACCAGCGCCGACAGCCAGGACTGGTTGACCTTAGTAGGCACCAGGGTCTCAATGGCAGATAAGTCCAAGCGGGTGGTTTGAATGAGCGTACATATCAGCGCAATACCGATAAAGTTCATGAGCAATATCATCAGCAAACCTTGGACGGGATGAATAAAATCCCGCCATGACTCCACATAGCCAATGCGGCCGGTGTAGAGAGGGTAACCTTTGATGATAATACTGAGCAACCCCAAGGAAAAAAGCACTGCTCCCAACAGATGATTGGGTGTGAGCACATAGACGATATCTCCCAACCCGATGAGCACACCGGCCAGGATGGCAGAAAGATATGCAGAACGTATTTCAGAGTTCATATACTTAAGATTTGTGCGTAGTATGGACATTGTCTGAGCGCCGACGATAGAAGGCGTAACCCAAGGATAAGAGTATCAACAGCAGCACCCCATCCCAACCCAGGGAGAGGGGACAATTGATATCAGGGAAGCCCGAACCAGGGTTGGTTCTGGCAGTCGCCGCTGCGGGTTCTTCCGCCAGGATAATTACCTCGGAAGGAGACGTAAACGAAGACGAAGACGAAGACCGATTACGTCCTATTGCTGATTGATCGCCCCTTGGGCTATTGTATATTGCTGATTGACCAGACATATTTCTGCTATATAAGGAAGCGGCAGCGGACGGAGTCCGATTACTCGTGGACGAAGTCCTATTGCTTCCTGCTGATTGGTAGTCTGGACGGTAGGAGCCGATGTAGGAGAAGGAGTTGAGGACTTGGCTGTTATCCAGAATATTCTCCATCGTACGCTGAACGGTCTGAACATAGACAAAGGACAATTCTTTGCTCTGCAACCGCGAAGGCGAGGCCACAGAGGTGGTCGTCTGATTCAGATGTTGGGCATTCTGCGCTCCCAGACCATCGGTAAGAAAGTACGAGTCGGAAACAACGGCATCGGTTGGACGCAGGGTGAACTTATCCATAACCGGTGAGCGCTTGGGATTGAACATCTGTTGGACCGATGTGCTGCGCAGCAGGGAATAGATATTCTGACCACTGTTCACCGCATCTCGCCACCATGCACCGGTAGCGATAGCGGTAATCACAATCATTCCTATCACAAGACAGGTTGTCAGTCGCAGAATGCGGTTGTTGTCGTAATGGTTATATCGCATATATTTAGTATTTTTTTTCTTCTTATTTAATACAATAGTTCGTTAATTTTTTA
>DCIY01000031.1 GCA_002317295.1 Bacteroidales bacterium UBA1714 | reverse complement strand
AATCCACTTTTACGGGACAGCAATGGTGATATATCAAATATTTTTTGCATTTTTATTGCTTTTTCTGTCAAATATCCTCCGCATAGGTTATTTTCCGATTCCTTTCCTCGCCCGCGACAATATATATAGGTATATGCGGCATCACACGATGCACCACCCCACAATCATCCGTGAAGCCCCTCTCTAACTCTCCCCCGCAGGGAGAGGACTGAAGTACCAATTCATACGCTTGTCGTATCACCTTCAATCGAAACGACTGCGGCGTCTGCGCCCGCATCATCGTCCTGCGATCCGGAATTTCTGTCACATACTTATCCCCCTCACCTTCAGGAGAGGGGTCAGGGGTGAGGCTTTTATACATCGTATCCACACAGGGCACAGCAACCGTCACCGCTTCATGCGTTTCCAACGCAGCACACACATCGGCAATGATGCGCTGGCTGACAAACGGACGCGCCGCATCGTGAAGCAACACATTCACTTCCTCCTCCTGCCACTTCCGCTCTTGCGCCCATTCCTGCACGGCCTCAATGGCATGCACACTCGATTCCCAACGTTCCTTGCCGCCGGGCACCAGCCGCACTACCTTCTGCCAGGCATTCAGCAACAGCATCTCCTCGCACTTGGCCATCCAGTCCGAATGCATCACCAGCACAATCGCCTCTATGTCAGGCGCCTGCTCAAATGCATCCACCGCATGCTCCAGCACACTGCGACCATCGTTCAATGGTAACAATTGCTTGGGCACATTGCCTCCCACGCGACGGCCAATGCCCCCTGCTAATATG
Organism: Bacteroidales bacterium UBA1714; assembly: GCA_002317295.1. Taxonomy (GTDB): domain Bacteria; phylum Bacteroidota; class Bacteroidia; order Bacteroidales; family Paludibacteraceae; genus Colicola. The sequence continues at coordinate 14,851 of DCIY01000031.1, read as the reverse complement.
ACAGCAATATGATGCATTAGAAATCTGCTCCGGTAGCAGGATTTTGGAAACCTTCAATCAAGCAACGGGTTAACTGTTCCATCTGATAAGCCACGTTCTCCGTATAAGGCATATCAACATTGATATCCTCCGTTTCGATTCGCAGTTTGGCAACACCCTTGGAGATAATGGCCTTTAACTGATCCGCGGTCACCAGATACAAGGCGTACGAATTATTAATCTGATCCGTATATACCTGAGGAACAATGCTCGTTACCTGATACGGAGTCACATAACCCCAAGGGCCCCAAGGAGAATAAGCGTAGGCATAACTGGTTTGAACACGATCCGTCACCTGCGTCTCCGTATAGGACTCGTACTTGTGATCCAACAAATTGGTCAACTCAATCTTCTCCTGGTCTGCCAAACGAATCAACAAACGGTCGCCTTCCTCAAAGACGCCCGAACCACCACGCTCGGCATCACAAGTAATCAAAATACCCACGATGGTATCGTTATCTTCATCTACTCGAGCACCCAATGCTATTTGAAAATCATAATCGTTGGTATGAAAAAGATCCTGATTGGACGTTAACATACGACGCTCACCATCTTTGGTAGTCGTATTCACCACCAACTTAACCGAACTGCAAGACACCGCAAACAACAGCGGCAAAACCAATAATAATTTTTTCATCTTATCTAAAATTTATGTTACTAATCTCTCAACTGTAGGGCTTTGCCCGTTCTCTAAACTCTAAACTCTAAACTCTAAACTCTAAACTCTCAACTGTAGGGCTTTGCCCGTTCTCTAAACTTTCCCTCCCCTTCAGGGGGAGCCGGAGGGGGCCTCTACTCCACCTGCAACACCAACCCCTTCAAATACTCTCCTTCCGGATGGTAGATATTAATCGGGTGATCCGCCGGTTGGTGCAACTGATGCAATATCTTCACTTTTCGTCCCACAGCCGCAGCGGCACTAAAGACGGCCAACCGAAACATCTCCTTGTCGATTGCCTGCGAACACGAGAAGGTAAACAAAATGCCTCCCGGACGTATCTGCTCAATCGCTTTTTGGTTGATTCGCTGATATCCTCTGAGCGCATTCTTAATCGCATCCCGATGTTTGGCAAAGGCCGGAGGATCCAATATAATCAAATCGTACTTATTCTGTATGTCCGCCATAAACGCAAACGCCTCCTTGGCAAACGCCTCATGACGCGTATCTGATGGAAAATTGCGTTCCACATTCTTGCGCACCAACTCCACCGCTTTCTCACTCACATCCACCGAATGAACCATCTTGGCTCCGCCTCTCAACGCATACACGGAGAACCCTCCCGTATAGCAAAACATATTCAGCACATCCCTGCCTTGGGCAAAACGCTCCAACAGCGCCCTATTCTCCCGTTGGTCTACAAAAAATCCCGTCTTCTGTCCCCTCAACCAATCAATCCGAAACTCCAACCCATTCTCCATCGACCAAAATTCTGCCGTACATTCTGCATTAGGGCTTTGCCCGTGCATTTTGCATTCAGCATTAACAAGTTCCCCCACCTTATCCTCCGCCTTAATATCAGCCTTAAACGGCAAGGTGTCATCGGATTTATAATACACATTCTTCACCTCCGGCACACAGGTCACAATCGCCTCCGCTATCCTTTGACGGCTGCGATGCATACCTACCGAATGGGCTTGAACCACTGCCGTATCCGCATACACATCCACCACCAATCCCGGCAAAAAGTCCCCTTCACCATGCACCAAACGATACGTATTATTTCGTTCTCCAATCAGTCCTAAACTTTGGCGCAAAGCGTAAGCCGCAGCGATGCGACGTAAATAAAAATCCTCGCTCAGCGTCCTTACCCCAAATTCCAAAATACGCACCGTAATGGAACCTATCTGATAATGTCCTACCCCCAGCACATTGCCCTGATGGTCGGTCACACACACCACTTCACCTTCCTGAGGTTCATCGTACGGATAGTTCTTATCCAACACCACACGACCAATCGCCCCCGAAAAAACCCAAGGGTGAAAACGAAGAAGCGACTCTTCTTTGTGCGGTTTGAGTACAATCGTTATCACTGTCAATCAAAAATAATGTTCTGTATTCTGCTCCTTGGCCGCCAGGATGCGATCACACAACTCGCGTACTGCTCCATGACCACCTTCCTGCTCCAATACCATCATGCCCGGAATAGCCTTTACCTGCGGTCTGGCATTCATCGGACAAGCGGGATAACCCACTGCGGCCAGGATATCCAAATCGTTCACATCATCCCCTACATAACAAACTTCCTTCATCGAGATACCCAGTTCCTGACACAGTTGCTGACAAACCTCCAATTTGGTTTGTTTCATATCGTCCAACTGACGGCCTACGCCCATGAACAGATAGTCCAACTTCAATCGCTCTGCACGTTTTTTGACAATCACCGACGTTTCGCTTGTGATGATTCCGCAGGGAATACCGGCCTTACGCAACAACACCATTCCCATACCATCGTACACGCAGAACCGCTTCATCTCTTCTCCCGTTTCACCATAGTACATGCCCCCATCGGTCAAACAGCCATCCACATCCGTCAAAAAAAGTTTGATATTCTTCATCCCATTCGTTTCTTAAAGTATTTGTTCAAAAGCCCGAGTCATCTTATCCCAGGCATATTTTTGTTTTTCTTTCCGCAAATACTGCGTAAAGGATTCCTGACGCTGGTTCTCAAAGTAATCCACCATCGCCTGCGCAATCGCCTCCGTGTTCGGTTCTACCGCATAACCCATTTTTCCATCATGCACAATCTCTCCCAATCCACCCACACGAGTGACCAGCATCGGTTTCTCAAAATGAAACGCTACCTGAGTTACCCCGCTCTGCGTAGCAGACTTATAGGGTTGCACAATCAGATCCGCCGCTCCAAAATACTTGCGCAAATCGCCATCCGGAACAAACGCGTTCATCACCCTCACCCTCTCTTCCAATCCCAAATCCGTAATCTGCTGACGATAACGTTGCTCATCTTCATAAAACTCGCCGACTACCAGCAATTGCAAATTGGGTAATCGATCTTTCACCTGCCCTATGGCATCCAACAACCAATCCAGTCCTTTGTAGGCACGCACCAAACCAAAGAACAGCATATAGTCTTTATCTTCCGGCAACGACAATGCCTCACAAGCCTGCGCCTTGGTCATGCGTTCGCCGTAATGATCATATATCGGATGCGGAGAAGCTACAGCGGGACAAGCGCTCAAGGTATGAATCTGTTGCACCACCGCATCACTCAAGGCCACAAACGCATCCTGACTGTGTACAAAATAAGGCGCAAACACTTTATCCAATACCGATTTTTCATGCCCAAACATATTGTGCACCAACGCCACACAACGCGTCACACCATTGCGTTTGGCCACACGACTGATCATCCCAAACGCAGGAGCAAAAAACGCCATCCAATAGCAACAAATGACCCGATCGGGTTTCATCTTCTGCAACTGCCGACCTACACGCCACCAGTTCCACGGGCACATCGAGTGCACCTTGCGCACAATGGACAAATCTTGTGGCGGTTGCTCACTCGAATATTGCGTTTTGCCCGGAAACAAGAAGGAAGGATACTGCAACGTAAAGGTCCATATTTCCACCTCATGCCCTTCGGTTTGGAACTGACGAGCCAGACGCTCATTAAACGTCGCCAAACCTCCTCGATAAGGATATGCCGTGCCTACAATAACAATCTTCATCCTTCTTCAACTAAACGGATTTCTAGAATCGGAATGCCAATACGGCGCGGGGCTTGAACCAACTGCCATCCGCATTGCCATCCACATCCCAACGATAACGACGGGAAATCTCACACTCTACCGTCAAACCAATCGTGAAATATTCGGCGCAACGAAAATCAAAACCCACCAACGGAGTGGCAAAGTAATTATTCTTTAACTCATCCACATTCTGTAGGGAAACGACCTCGCTGATATACACGTCCTGAATAAAGTTCCAACCGGCTTTTACACCTACATACGGGGATACACGATGCGCATCCTGCATGCCCTTGTTCCAACCAAATACACGGTATTGATACATCAGATAGACAGGGAAGTTCGTACGACTGGTGCGGTGATCCTTATCCACAATCTGAGTGCCCTCACGGTGCGGAGTACGACTGAGTTTTTGGAATTGGAATCCCAGATACAAGGCATGACCCGTACGGAACATGACACCAAAGTCCGTTTCCAAATTGGCCTCACTGGTCCAACGGCCATCAATCTTGGTGGCACCGGCACCCACTGCCATATACAACGAAGGTTCACATTTCTCCATACTCTCCGCCATAACAAATACAGGAATCAGGAGCAAAGTCAGCAAAAAGAAAGTTTTTGTTTTCATACGATGATTATTTGTGTTTTTAGTTTATTTTCCTTAAAAAGCCGTCCAACCTTGCGCCTTGAGCGGCAACTCTTCCCCATTTCTCCCCACCAGATTCAGTCCATACTCCGCCTTGGTCGTGTGACCTATCAGATACACATCATCCAGCGGAATCAGTTTCTCATAATCACTTAACGGACACGTGAATAACAACTCATAGTCTTCCCCACCATTCAACGCACAGGTCACAATATTGAGGTTCATTTCCTCTGCCACTACAGCCGCCTGATAATCAATGGGTATCTTGTCTTCAAAGATCGAGCAACCCACATTCGACTGCTCACAGATATGCATCAGCTCACTGGACAATCCATCCGATATATCCATCATGGCCGTCGGACGAATACCCGCCTTGCGCAAAGCCTCAATCACATCCCGACGCGCTTCGGGTTTGAGCTGTCGTTCCAACAGATACTCACGACCCTCAAACGCCTTAATCTCCCCGCCTCGAGCCTCTTCCTTGCCCGCAATACGCTCCCGCTCCAACAACTGCAATCCCATATACGCCGTTCCCAAATTGCCGGTAACGCAAATCAAATCATTCTCCTTGGCGCCGTTGCGATACACAATCTCCTTGTCACTGGCCACGCCGATGCAGGTAATCGATATACTCAGCCCCGTCATACTCGCACTCGTATCACCACCTACCAAATCCACCCCGTAGCGCTCGCACGCCAAACGGATACCCGCGTACAACTCCTCTAAATCTTCCACACCAAACCGCGCCGAAACGCCCAAACTGACCGTGATCTGAGTCGGAGTACCAAACATCGCATAGATATCGGAGAAATTGACCACCGCAGCCTTGTATCCCAGGTGCTTGAGCGGCACATACTCCAAATTGAAATGCACCCCCTCCAACAACAAATCCGTCGTCACCAGCACGCGAGGCGAGGTAACTCCCATCTCTTTGAGCTTGGCCGAAGCAAAATTCATGACCGCAGCATCATCTCCCACCCCTTTGCAGGTAGAGGGTTGCTGCAAGGGCAGATCCCTGGTCAGATGCTTAATCAGACCAAACTCCCCCAAGGTTGAAATATCCGTTTTAGGCATAATAATTCATTTTAACGTGCAAAGATACACAAAAAACTTGACTCCTGCAAAAATAACCCGCATTTTTATAAATTATTTACTATTTATAACGAATTTCGCGCCAACTCTTGCATATATGCTCAAAAAATCGTAATTTTGCAGCGCAAAATAATGCAAAAATAGTGTACAGATATGAAAGGAATCATTTTAGCAGGCGGAAGCGCCACCCGTTTATACCCGCTGTCCAAAGCCATCAGTAAACAAATCATGCCGGTGTATGACAAACCAATGATTTACTACCCACTGTCCAGTCTCATGCTGGCCGGCATACGAGAAGTACTGATTATCTCCACCCCACGAGACCTCCCCATGTTTGAGGACCTGTTGGGCGATGGCAGCCGCATAGGCATGCATCTGGAGTACAAGGTGCAACTGGTGCCCAACGGTTTGGCTCAGGCATTTGTGCTGGGTAAGGAGTTTTTGAACGGCGAACCCGGTTGCCTGATTCTGGGCGATAACCTGTTCTATGGACAGGGATTCAGCAAGATGTTGCACGAGGCGGTAGAACAAACCGACAAACGCAACCACGGTGCCTGCATCTTCGGATTTGAGGTACAGGATCCCTCTATCTATGGCGTCGTCGAGTTCGATGCCGATGGCAAAGTGCTCAGTCTGGAAGAGAAACCCAAACAACCCAAGAGCAATTATGCCATTCCGGGACTGTACTTCTACGACAGTACGGTTTGCGACAAAGCAGCCGCCCTGAAGCCCTCCGCCCGCGGCGAATATGAGATAACGGACCTCAACCGCGTCTACCTGGAAGAAGGTACCTTGCAGGTCAAGCTCTTTGGACGGGGATTTGCATGGTTGGACACCGGTAACTGCGACAGCCTGTTGGATGCAGGCAATTTTATTGCCACCATTCAAAACCGGCAGGGATTTTATGTGGCCTGCATTGAAGAAATCGCCTGGAGAAATGGTTGGATCACCTCCGATCAACTGCGCGCATTGGGTAAGGATATCAAAACGGCCTACGGCCGCTATTTGGAACATTTGGCCAAATAAACCATGCGCCAGCCCTGGGTTTTGCTATTGAGCATCAGCTTCGTCCTATCCGCCTGTCAGCCTACCGCCCCACAACGGCCGTCCTATCGCAGCGGAGCAGGATACGCCACCACGCAGGTGGACAGCGCCTTGCTGGGAATGATCCAACTGAACGAACGCATGCGAGAGGAAGCGGATGAGGCATTAACCCGAACGGCGTCGCCCCAAATGACTCGGGAGGAAAGTGGCTATTGGATACAGGGACTGCATGATATCGAAACAGGACTGCAAAATGGCGAACATGCCACCATTCATTGGCAGGTATATACATTGGACTCTGTCCTGTTACAGGATGTGAAAGAATCCATTCAGGTGGGTCAGTGGAATACCCTGCCGGCACTCACTCAAGCATTGCCCATGCTGCACCGGGGGGATAGCGTCCTGCTGCTGGTGCCGTGGTATCTCGGGTATGGGGTCACGGGAAATCAAAACGTACCCGGATATGCTAATCTGGCGATTAGATTGATCGTCCTGGCGGACTATTGATCGGGCAAAGCCCTATTGATGAATTGATGATTATGAAGAAAAGCGTTATATATGTATTGGCTGTGTTGGCCGTGGTGATGAGCAGTTGCGAATCAGCCACCACGTATTCGGACCTGTTGGCCAAAGAGAAAGAGTTGATTCAGGACTACATCAAACGGGAAGGTATACAGATTGTCGATGAAGTACCTGCCGATTGGGGAGAAAAAATCTATTGTTCCGTAGAGGGGTATGACAACCTTTACTACCACATGGTGTCCCTGGGAGACACTACCTCCACCCCCATTGACACCTACAACACCATTGTACTTCGTTACCGCGAGTACACCCTGACCACCTACCCCGATACCATCAGTTTCTGGACGACCGAAGATTCCACCAATCCGGTTGAGTTTCGTTACTACGATACTTCCACCGGTGTCCCCACGGCTTGGCATATCATCGTGGGACTGATGAAGTACAGCGGGTCCGAGTGCAAGTTTATTTGCCCCAGCAAATTGGGCAGTTCAACCGCCAACACCAATGTAACCCCCTATGGTTACGATATGTCCATTAAGATCAAGCGTTTTTGAGTACAAAATTTTAAAACACAAATAATATGAGTTTAGTAAAAAGTATTTCCGGTATTCGTGGCACCATCGGTGGACCGGTGGGTGAAGGTCTGACTCCGGTGGATATTGTGCGTTTTACGGCCGCCTATGCCACCCAACGTCGTGCACAAATGCCTGACAACAACAAAGTAGTCGTAGGCCGTGATGCCCGTTTGAGCGGACACATGGTGGAACCTATCGTATGTGGCACCCTCATGGGTATGGGTTTTGATGTGGTCAACATCGGTTTGGCCTCCACACCCACCACCGAACTGGCCGTCATCGGCGAAAAAGCAGCCGGTGGCATCATCCTCACCGCCAGCCATAACCCCAAACAATGGAATGCCCTCAAATTACTCAATGCCAATGGCGAGTTCTTAACCGATGCCGAAGGTAAAGAGGTATTAAAGATTGCCAATGACCAGGCTTTTGAATTTGCCGAGGTGGATAACCTGGGTCATATGGCCCACAAGGACTACCTGCCCTATCATATCGAGCAGGTACTCAACCTCAAACTGGTGGACCGTGAAGCCATTGCCAAACGCAACTTTACCGTAGCCATTGACTGCGTCAACTCCGTAGGAGGCATTGCCATTCCGGCCATTCTGCGAGCATTGGGTGTCCAAAATATCATCCAACTCAACTGCGAACCCACCGGCCATTTTGCGCACAATCCCGAACCGCTGCCTCAGCATCTGACCCAAATATCCGACTTGCTCAAATCCGGTAAGGCCGATGTCGGTTTTGTCGTAGACCCCGATGTAGACCGTCTGGCGATTATCTGCGAAAACGGTGACATGTTTGGTGAGGAATATACCCTGGTCAGCGTGGCCGATTATGTCCTGAGCCAGACCCCCGGTAATACGGTTAGCAACATGTCTTCCACCCGTGCATTAAGCGACATCACTCGCTTACATGGTGGCGAATACAAGGCCAGCGCCGTAGGCGAAGTCAATGTGACAACCCTCATGCGTCAGTTTGGTGCCGTCATCGGTGGCGAAGGCAATGGTGGCGTCATCTATCCCGAATGCCACTACGGCCGGGACGCTCTGGTCGGTATCGCCCTCTTCCTCAGCCGTTTGGCCCATGAAACGATGACAGTCAGCGAACTGAGAAAGACCTTCCCCAACTACTGCATCTCCAAAAACCGCATTGACCTCCGTCCCGATATGGATGTGGATGCTATCCTCGCCCATGTCAAACAGGTGTATCAAAACGAACGAATCAATGACATCGATGGTGTCAAGATTGATTTTGCCGACGGTTGGGTGCACTTGCGCAAATCGAATACAGAACCCATTATACGCGTTTATTCCGAAGCAGCGACCATGGAAGAAGCCAATGCCGTCGCTCAAAAAGTAATTGACGAAGTATGGAAATCTTAGTAACCAATGATGACGGCTGGGGAGCAGGAGGACTGTTCGCGCTCCTTCAGGCCGTCAAACCCTTAGGCCATCTGACCGTAGTGGTTCCCGATGGACCACGCAGTGGTCGTGGTTCCAGTATCAGCGTGGGAACACCCATGTACCTGACCAAGATGGAGACCGACGAAGAGCAGTTCCAAGGCATGGATATCTATCTGACCAATGGCACTCCGGCGGATTGCATCAAACTGGCACTCAATGCCATCTTTGGCGGCGATGACTCCAAAGTCGATCTGGTCGTCAGTGGCATCAACCATGGTCACAATGCATCCTGTAACCTCATTTACTCAGGCACGATGGGGGCCTGCTTTGTGTCCACCGAGCATGCCATTCGTTCCATCGGATTCTCCCTCAATGACATGGAAGCCGATGCCGATTTTTCGTATTTCATTCCTTATATCCCTCAGTTGGTTCGTCACCTGCTGGACGAAGGATTCCCTAATGCCAATGTGTGCTACAATGTCAATGCACCCAAAGGACCAATACAGGGGATGCAATGGACGCGCCAATGTGACGGAAGATGGGAAAAAGAATTGGAACCCCATGTGGATGAACAGGGCAGAACCTACTACATGCTCATTGGTAAGTTCAATAATATGGAACCCGAAGCGCAAGACACCGATTTATGGGCCTTGGAGCACAACTACATCAGCATTCAACCCGTGTCCATCGACATGACGGATTATGCAGCGCTTTGATCGATATGGTATAGGTATAGGGCTGGGGGTAGTATTACCCCTGCTTTTTTGTGTGCTGTATATCTCCAATTACCATCTGGGATACCTCTTTCAGTCGCTTGGATCGATGTCCTATCCCATTATCAGCAAGTTGCTGCTACTCAGTGTGTTCCCCAATCTGGCACTCATCTTTGTCTTTTATACCACGGATACGTGGAAACTGAGCAAAGGAGTGCTCATGGGGGCCTTTCCCTATATGATAGCGGCCGTTATTTTTTCCAGCCTGTAAGTATGACTTATTTTCTCATAGCCGGTGAAGCCAGTGGCGATTTGCATGCGTCCAACCTGATGCAGGCCCTGCTCCAGCAGGACCCTCAGGCACACTTTGTCGGCTTGGGAGGAGATAAGATGCGTCAATGCGGTTGCACCCTGTTGCAGGACTATCGTCAAATGGCCTTCATGGGGTTTGTGGCCGTGTTTCAAAATCTCCACAAAGTGCGGGCTAATTTTCGCATTGCCCAACAGGGACTGCTGAATCATCCACCCGATGTGCTCATCCTCATAGACTACCCCAGTTTCAATTTGCGCATGGCCGCTTTCTGCAAGAAGCATCTGCCGCAAACCAAAATCGTCTATTACATACCTCCCAAAGTCTGGGCCTGGAAAAAACGGCGGGTACATGCCATTGCCCGTTACTGCGATCGCATCCTGGGCATCTTCCCGTTTGAGGAGGACTTTTATCGTCAGTATGGATACCACTGTACCTATGTAGGCAATCCCACCATGGACAGTATTCGGGCACATACGACCGAACAGCCCAACATAGACACGCCTGCGCGCACCATTGCCCTCTTACCGGGGTCTCGCAAAAACGAGATTGCCCATTGCTTGCCCGTGATGCTGGCTGCCGCTCGACAGGTGCAACAGCACACACACCACCCCATTGTCGTCACCGCTGCCCCTGGCGTGGAGGATGATTTTTATGCACCCTATTTGCAACACGAGACCCTGACACGCGACACTTATGTCGCACTCCAACAGGCCTCAGCAGCCGTCGTCAACAGTGGCACGGCCACCCTGGAAACGGCCTTACTGGGTTGTCCACAAACCGCCGTCTACTATGTGGCAGGAGGCAAACTGACCAATCCGTTGCGCTACTTATGCTTCAGCATTCCCCATTTTACACTGGTCAATATCCTGGCCCGACACGAAGTGATTAAGGAACTGCTGGCCGGAGATTTTACCCAACAAAAAGTAGCCGCTGAACTTCAACGACTACTGGATGATACTGCTTATCGTGAGCACATGCTGCACGAATATGAACAGATCCGTCAACTCCTGGGGCAACAACCCGCTGCCACCACGGCTGCACAGCTGATTTACGCCTTGGTTTCTTCCAAAGGCTGAACCTCTTCACTCACCGGTTCCGGTTCTATCTCTTGCACTTTCTTGCGCGGACTGCGACGCTTCTTCGATTTTTCCTTCTCTTCTTCCAGCGCCTGATTGGCCGCCATAATCTCATCTCCGCGACTCTTCCACGGGCGTGGACCCAATACAGCTTCTACATCTTCGCTGGTAATCACCTCTCGCTCAATCAGCATCTCAGCCAAACGGTGATGACCCTCCTGATTGGCCTCCAATATCTGTTTGGCACGAGCCATCTGAGTAAGAATAATCTGATGAGACTCCTTATCGATAATCTCTGCCGTATGCTCCGAATAGGGTTTGGTAAATCCATACTCATACCGTCCGGTCGAATCGTAGAAACTGAGGTCTTTCAACTCGTCACTCATACCATAATAAGCCACCATCGCGTACGCCTGCTTGGTCGCGCGTTCCAAATCATTAAGCGCGCCCGTGGAGGTCTGACCCAGGAACAACTGCTCGGCAGCACGACCGCCCAACAGCGAGCATAACTCGTCCAATATATGTTCCTGATTGGTCAACTGCCGCTCTTCCGGCAAGTACCATGCGGCACCCAGAGCCATGCCTCGGGGAACAATGGTCACCTTGACCAACGGATTGGCCCAACGCAGCATCCAACTGATGGTCGCGTGACCTGCCTCGTGGTAAGCAATCGAGCGTTTCTCCTCTTCGGTCATAATCTTCGTCTTGCGCTCCAGTCCGCCAATGATTCGGTCTACCGCATCCATAAAGTCCTGCTTGCCCACTTTCTTATGACCATTACGGGCCGCTATCAGCGCCGCCTCGTTGCACACATTGGCAATATCGGCACCCGAGAATCCGGGGGTTTGTTTGCTTAAGAAATCCACATCCACCGTTTGGTCCAATTTAATGGGACGCAGGTGCACATTAAAGATCTCCTTACGCTCCTGCAAATCCGGCAACTCGACATGAATCTGACGATCAAACCGGCCGGCACGCAGCAACGCACTGTCCAACACATCCGCACGGTTGGTGGCCGCCAGAATGATGACCCCCGAATTGGTTCCAAAACCGTCCATCTCCGTCAGTAACTGATTAAGCGTCGATTCGCGTTCATCGTTACCACCCGTCATCACATTCTTACCACGAGCGCGGCCTACGGCATCGATCTCGTCAATAAAAATGATACTCGGCGCTTTCTCCTTCGCCTGACGGAACAAATCGCGCACACGGCTGGCTCCCACGCCCACAAACATCTCCACAAAATCCGAACCGGACATGGTAAAGAAGGGCACATCGGCTTCACCGGCCACGGCTTTGGCCAACAGCGTCTTACCCGTTCCCGGAGGGCCTACCAGCAGCGCTCCCTTGGGTATCTTACCGCCCAAATCGGTATATTTCTTCGGGTTCTTCAGAAACGAGACAATCTCCTGTACTTCCTCCTTGGCTCCGGCCAAACCCGCTACATCCTTAAAGGTCACCTTGGCTTTGTTGTCCTTGTCAAACAACTGTGCCCTGGCTCTGCCCACATTGAAGATTCCGCCTCCGACATTGCCCATGCCACGTCCCATCCAGACAAAAAAGAGGATAATGAGGGCAAAGGGTAATACGTTCACCAAAAACAGATACCAGTAGTCTTTGGATTTGGCAAAACTGACATCAATGGCCGACATACCCGCCTCTTTGCGTTGCTGATTGACCACATCCATATGACGGGAAAACTCCTCCACCGAAGGAATCAGGGCCACCAGTTCACCCTTCACTTTCTCACCGGTTTCGCGATTGCCAAACACGACCACATAAGACTGCGGACGAATCGTAGCCTTGGCTTTGTTGTCATCCGAAACCACCAGCTTCTCAACCATATTCTGATCAATATACGAGCAGAACTGGGTATAACTGAGATTTTTACTGATTTGCTTATCCGACTTGGGGCCCATAAAGAAACTGCCCAACATCAGAGCAAACAACGCGTAATATACCCAACCGAAACGACGACGCTTATTCGGACCGGGTTTCTTATTATTCGGATTCAAATTCGACTTGTTTTCCATCTGACCATAAATTTTCTATATCATAATACTCCCGTGGACCACGCTGCATAATATGGACAAACACCGTGCCATAATCCATGGCCACCCATTCCGCATTCTCCTTGCCATCCACAGCCAACGGATGCACATGAATCGTCGTGCGCACATAGTCATCCACTTCCTCCGCAATGGCCTGCACCTGAGTGGAACTGTTGCCCTGGGCCACTATCATATACTCAACAGGAGCTTCTTTGATTTTCTTCAAATCAATCCCCACAATTCCGGCTCCCTTGCGATTGCGAATCCCTTCCACAATCGTCTCTACCAGTTTTTTCGTACTTACTTCTTTCATTTTACTCAATTTACGCTGCAAAAGTACTCATAAATTATCTTTAACTTAGAGTCCTTAATGCTGCACTAATTTCAGCGTCAGTGATATTCTCTTGCTCGTTCTTGTCGTAGATAGTAACCAAAATGATTTGCTTCTTGCTTTCGTCTAAAAGGCAATTCAATGTAATCACTCTGGCACCACCACTTTTGCCTTTTCCCTTGGAAGAAATGGCCATGCGAATTTTTCTAAAACCATCCTTCAATAATACACCTTGTATAGGATTGTCCTGTAAGGACTGAAGAAACACACCAAAATCACTCTTAATAGAAGAGTATTTTTTGGATAGGCGTTTGATACGCTTATCAAATTCTGGTGTAGTAACAATACTATAGTTCATTGAGTATAGAATAAGCGTTATTACCTGCCATCTGTCCATTAGCAATCATTTGAGCCTGTTTGCCGGCTCTTGACATTTCATCGAGAAATGCTTTCTTCGCAGAAGATTGCTTCTTGGGCTTAACATATTCGCGATATGAAATGCCTTGTTCACGCGCAACTGATAATAACCAATCTAATTGAACCTTCGTCTTGGGTAAAAATAACAATTGAGGCATAATAACAATATGTTTTTAGTTTATCTTGTATTCAACTTTGCGTTTAGCGCTGCAAAAGTACAATTTATTTTTGACATACGCAAAAATTTTTAAAGAAAAAAAAGATATAGTTTAGGTCTGTCCTTGATTTGACTGGGTAATCATTCGCTTGCTGCCATAGTGCTATTCTATGAATTTAGTATGAATTTGTAGATTATAATCCACGTTTTTGGTATAAATTTGTAGATTTGATGCTAATGTCTTTCCCTAAATAAAGTTAACTCTTCCCGATACGGAAAAATGAGAAAACAGAAAAGGACGAAAGGTAGTGTATCCCTTCGGTATAGGTACGGTATCCCTTCGGTAGCGGACATGTCAAATGATTATTCCATCTTTCCACTTTTCCGCATCGGGAAGAGTTAAGATACACACCCAGTAGCAGCTCATACACCAGACCATGACCCTTATTTGGGAAAAGTCAGCGACAATCACACAATCACATATTCACGTATAAAAAAGAGTCGATACCCGACTCTCTGTGACCCACAATAATTATATATTAATATATAATTATTATATATTCCCCTCCCCCTATTTTTGATGTTCCTAAATGCCCATTTCGTTCCATTTGGGTGTTATTTGACCTATCAATACAAAATTATAGGTGAATATGGGAATCTGTGATTCTCGATCGATCTAAATTCGCGCCTATACCGCTGATAATTGTCTTCTTATTTCAGGATAAGACAGGTTGATTATTGGTGTGCAAATTCGCGCGGGAAGGTGT